>CAZIUA010000052.1:0-18426 GCA_964542315.1 uncultured Faecalibacterium sp.
TCCTTATGCTTGAAGCCACTTCGCTGCTGCGCGAAGTGGCTTCTTTGACAAACTGTAGGCCGCTTCGCTGCATCGCGAAGCGGCCTTTCCGATCGGTCTCACTGGCGGCTTTCCCGCGTGTAATTCAGCAGTCCGCCGCAGAGGATGCAGCCGCGCTGGCGTTCCGTCAGGGGGAGCAGCACGGTGTAGTCCTCGCCCTTGGTGGCGTTGTGCAGCGTGAAGCGCTCGCAGCCCTGTTCCACCGCAGCGCGGACGTCCGGAAGCGTCAGCACATCGCCCTGGTCGATACGGTCATAATCCGCTTCGTCCGCAAAGGTCATGGGCAAAATGCCATTGTTGATGAGGCTCGCCTGATGGATGCGCGCGAAGGACTTGGCGATCACAGAGCGGATGCCCAGATACAGCGGCACCAGCGCCGCATGCTCACGGCTGGAGCCCTGACCGTAGTTGCTGCCGGCCACCAGCATGCCGCCGCCTTCCGCCTTGGCGCGCGCCGGGAAGGACGCATCCACCGGGGTGAGGCAGAAATCGCTCAGATACGGCACATTGCTGCGGAAGGGCAGGAGCTTGGCATCCGACGGCGCGATGTGGTCCGTGGTGATATTGTCCTCCATCTTGAGCAGCACCTTGCCGGAGACCGCCTCCGGCAGCGCCTTGCCCAGGGGGAAGGGCTGAATATTGGGACCGCGCACGACCTCCACGGCGGATTCCGTGCCAGGGGCCGTCGGCGGAATGACCAGGTTGTCGTTCACATCGAAATGCTCCGGCAGGGGGATGTTCAGGTCTGCATCCACGCCGCGCGGATCGGTCAATACGCCGGTGAGCGCCGTAACTGCCGCCGTCTCGCAGGAAACGAGGTACACGCCGGCGCTCTTGGTGCCGCTGCGGCCATAGAAATTGCGGTTGTTGGTGCGCACGGACACGGCATTGGTCCGCGGGGACTGTCCCATGCCGATGCACGGGCCGCAGGCGGTCTCCAGGATGCGCGCACCGGCCGCGATCATGTCCGCCAGCGCGCCATTACGGGCCAGCATGGTCAGCACCTGCCGGGAGCCCGGGCCGATGACCAGGCTCACATCCGGGTGGACGGTCTTGCCCTTGAGGATGCGCGCCACACGCATCATATCGGTATAGGAGGAATTGGTGCAGGAGCCGATGAACACCTGATCGACCTTGATGGGCCCGCAGGCCTTGACCGTCTCCACCACATCGGGCATGTGGGGCTTGGCGACCATGGGTTCGAGGGTGCTCAGGTCGATCTCGACGATCTCGTCATAGACCGCATCCGCATCGGCGGACAGGGGCGTGAAGTCCGCCTCGCGGCCCTGCGCCTTGAGGAAGGCATGGGTCACCTCGTCCGACGGGAAGACCGACGTGGTCGCGCCCAATTCCGCGCCCATGTTGGCGATGGTGGCGCGTTCGGGGACGCTCAGCGTCGCCACGCCCTCGCCGATGTACTCCATCACCTTGCCCACGCCGCCCTTGACGCTCAGGCGGCGCAGCACCTCCAGGATGATGTCCTTCGCCGCCACGCCGTAGGACAGTTTCCCCGTCAGGCGCACGCCCACCACCCTGGGGCAGTTGAGATAGTACGCGCCGCCGCCCATGGCCACCGCCACGTCCAGGCCGCCCGCGCCAATGGCCAGCATGCCCAGTCCGCCACCGGTGGGGGTGTGGGAATCGCTGCCCAGCAGCGTCCAGCCCGGCACACCGAAGCGCTCCAGATGCACCTGATGGCAGATGCCGTTGCCCGGCTTGGAGCACCACACGCCATGCTTCTTCGCCACGGTCTGGATGTACTGATGGTCATCGGCGTTTTCAAAGCCGGTCTGCAGGGTATTGTGGTCGATATAGGCCACGGAGCGCTTCGTGCGGACGCGATCCACCCCCATGGCCTCGAACTGCAGATAGGCCATGGTGCCGGTGGAATCCTGCGTCAGGGTCTGGTCGATGCGGATGGAGATCTCCGTGCCGGGGATGAGTTCGCCCGAAAGCAGATGGGCGGACAGGATCTTCTGCGTCAGATTCATCGGTGCGATCCTCCTGTGAAAAGCAGCATTTTGTCCCCCTTATGATAACGAATGCACCACGAAGAGTCAACGCATCCGGCGCAAAAGAACAGCAAAAACGCAAGAACCGCCCCTCCAGCGCGGCGAAAAACGCCCTTGCCCCCCAGCGGAAAAATGCGTTACAATGAATGCATACCGATACAGGAGGGGTTTTCATGCCGTCACTGACCCGCAAGGCCATTATCAGCGCCTTCCTTCAGCTGCTCGATGAGCGTCCGCTGTCCAAGATCACCGTGAAGGATATCGTGGACCGCTGCGGCATCAACCGCAACACCTTCTACTATCATTTTGAGGATATCCCTGCACTCATCGAGGACATCTCCCGTCAGGAGATGGATCTGCTGATGGAAAAGCACGCCAAGGTGGACTCCATGGAGGACTGCCTGATGATCGCTGTGGATTTCATCCTCCAGAAGCGACGCATCGTGCTTCACCTGTACAATTCCAGCAACCGCGATCTGTACGAGTGGGAGCTGATGAACATCTGCCAGTATGTGGTGGAGACCTATTTCGACAGCCGTCTGGAAGGGCAGCAGGTGGATGAAACGGATCGGAGCATCCTGGTGATGTCCTACCGGTGCTGGTGCTTCGGGCTGCTGATGGACTGGCTCAACGAGGGGCTGCGGGAGGACATCAAGCCTACGCTCAAGCGCCTGTGTGAATTGCGCGACGGCGCGGTAGACACCTCCATCGCGCGCTGCAAACGCTCCGCCGCGGACAGCTGAACAGCTCACGCGCTTCCCCCTGACACCGGGGGAGGCCGCCTCACCATCCGTCTGACAACACGCCAGAGAAATCTGTGACACCCCTGTGCGCATCCTTGATGGGTGCGCTTTTTTTGTTGGCATTATTCCGGGTCTCGGCGCCTTTTTGCGACACATCGGGGAAAGTGTCTGTATTTTCAGCACTTTCGCGTCCGTGTCTGGTTTTTGGGCATTCCGCCGGCTTTGTCCGTTGTTTTTCCGCCCTGCGAAGGCTAAGATATTCCATGTTCCCCAACCGGAACGCAACAATGTTGGAGGTGGAACTCATGTGGGCAACAAAGGCGCTGCGTGCTGCCAAGGCCAGCTATATCGCGATGTCCATCGCATTCTGTGTGCTGGGCGTGCTGCTGATCCTCTTTCCCGGTGTGTCGGTCTCGGCCGTGGGCATCGTGGCCGGGATCATGCTGATCGCGTTCGGCATCGTGAAGCTGATCGGCTATTTTTCGAAGGATCTGTATCAGCTGGCATTCCAGTTTGATCTGGCCTTCGGCGTGCTGCTGATGGTGCTGGGCGGGGTCATCCTGGTCAGTCCGG
This sequence comes from uncultured Faecalibacterium sp., assembly GCA_964542315.1. Lineage (GTDB taxonomy): Bacteria > Bacillota > Clostridia > Christensenellales > Aristaeellaceae > UBA11524. The sequence goes on from CAZIUA010000052.1 coordinate 3,368, forward strand.
ATCGGGCGCTGGTGTTTCTGTGTACGATCCTGGGCATCGCGATCCTGGCGGACGGGCTGTTCAAGCTCCAGTCCTCGCTGGATGCGCGGCGCTTCGGGCTGAGCGTCTGGGGCGCACTGCTGGCGCTGGCGGTCTGCGCAGGCATCATCGGCACGTTCCTGCTGCTCCATCCCAGCCAGAGCGCCAAGGCCATGATGGTGCTCATGGGCGTGGGGCTGCTGTTTGAAGGGCTGCTGAATCTGTATTTCGCCCTGTTCGCCGTCAAGCTGCGCCACCGGGATCAGCCGGAGGTCATCGAGTTCTGGACGCACACAAAATGAAAGGCAGGCAAGAAGAATCATGCGTTTTTCCAAAGCGGTGGTCAAGCACCGCATTCCCATCCTGATTGTCGCCCTGGTGCTGCTCATCCCGTCCGTGCTGGGCATGGTGAACACGCGCATCAATTATGACATGCTGGACTATCTGCCCGAAGATATGGACACGGTGATCGGGCAGAACGAGCTGCTGAGCGAATTCGGCAAGGGTGCATTCTCCCTGCTGGTGCTGGAAGACATGCCCGCCAAGGACGTCGTGGCGCTCAAGGATAAGATCGCCCAGGTGGCGCATGTGGAGTCCGTCATCTGGTATGACGATCTGGCGAACATCGCCCTCCCCATGGAGGTGCTGCCGGACAATATCTACCGCGAGTTCAACTCCGGCCGCTGCACCATGATGGCGGTGTTCTTTGACACCACCACCTCCGCGGATGACACCATGGACGCCATCCGCGCCATCCGCAGCCTGGCCGGGAAGCAGTGCTTCGTCACGGGTATGTCCGCCCTGGTGACGGATCTGAAGGACCTGTGCGAAAAGGAGGAGCCGATCTATGTGGGGCCGGCCGTCCTCTGCGCCTGCGCGACGATGATGCTCCTGCTGGACAGCTGGCTGGTGCCGCTCATCTTCCTCCTGAGCATCGGCATGTGCATCGTCATCAACCTGGGCAGCAACTACTTCATGGGGGAGATCTCCTACATCACCAAGGCGCTGTCCGCCGTGCTCCAGCTGGCCGTGACGATGGACTATTCCATCTTCCTCTGGCACAGCTACAACGAGCAGCACGAGCGCTTCCCTGACAAGCTGGACGCCATGGCGCAGGCCATCCATGAAACGTTCACCTCCGTCATCGGCAGCTCCGCCACCACCATCGCCGGCTTCATCGCCCTGTGCTTCATGAGCTACACCATGGGGCGTGATCTGGGCATCGTGATGGCCAAGGGCGTGCTCCTGGGCGTGATCGGCTGCGTCACCGTGCTGCCCGCCCTCATCCTGCTGTTTGACAAGCCCCTGCAAAAGACCCGCCACAAGCCCCTCATCCGCCGCACCGACGGCTTCGCCCGCGGCATCACCAAGGCCTTCCCCATCCTCCTCATCGTCTTTGCCCTGCTCATCGCCCCCGCTTATTCCGGCTACAGCAAGACCAACGACGAGGTCTATTATGACATGGGCGAATGCCTCCCCCAGGATATCGAATATGTGATCGCCAACAGCAAGCTCGCGGAGGAATTCGACATTGCCTCCACCCATATGGTGCTGGTGGACGCCCACCTGCCGGACAAGGAGCTGCGCACCCTGGCCCGCGAGATGGAGCAGGTGGACGGCGTGAAGTACGTCCTTTCGCTGGAAAGCGTGCTGGGCAGCCGTGTGCCGGTGGAGATCCTACCGGAGAGCCTGACCTCCATCCTCCAGAGCGACAAATGGGAGCTGATGCTCATCAACTCCGAATACCGCGTGGCCAGCGATGCAGTGGGCGAACAGATCGACCAGCTGAACGCCATCATCAAGGCACATGACCCGTCCGGCCTGCTCATCGGCGAGGCCCCCTGCACCAAGGACATGATCGAGACCACCGACCATGATTTCCAGGTGGTCAATGCCGTCTCCATCCTGGCTATCTTCGCCATCATCCTCCTGGTGGAAAAGAGTCTGACCCTGCCCATCATCCTCATCGCGGTGATCGAGCTGGCCATCTTCATCAACCTGGGCCTGCCCCATTATCTCGGCCAGTCCCTGCCCTTCATCGCCCCCATCTGCATTTCGACCATTCAGCTGGGTGCAACGGTGGATTACGCCATCCTCATGACCACCCGCTACAAGGCGGAGCGCACCAGCGGCAAGAACAAGTTCCTCGCGATTTCGAATGCCCTGTCCGCGTCCCTGCCCTCCATCCTCGTCAGCGGCCTGGGACTGTTCGCCGCCACCTTCGGCGTGGCTGTGTATTCGGATATCGACATCATCCGCTCCATGTGCATGCTCATGGCGCGAGGCGCCCTGGTCAGCGTAGCCTGCGTGGTGTTCTTCCTGCCTGCGCTGCTCATGCCCCTGGATAAGATCGTGCGTCACACGACGCTCCATATGAACGTAAAGGAGTAACCCGCAATGAAAAAGCTGATCGCAGTTCTGCTGTCATTGACCCTTGTGTGCGGCATGGCGCTTCCCGCCCTGGCCGACGCCGCCAAGGATGAGACCGTCTATATTCTGGCTGCCCCGGACGGTGCGCCGCGGAAGATCATCGTCAGCGACTATCTCTCCAACCCGGATGGCGAAAAGACGCTGGCGGACGTGACCACACTGACCTGTGTGGAAAATGTCAAGGGCGACGAAGCCTTTGACGGCACCGCCTGGCAGGCCAACGGGCAGGATATCTACTATCAGGGTGTGAGCGACGCGCCCCTCCCCCTGACCCTCACCCTCACCTACACCCTCGACGGCGCGGAGATCTCCCCCGCCGACCTCGCCGGAAAGTCCGGCCATGTGACCATCCGCTTTGACTTCGCCGTGACCAAGGCCGTGGATGGCGTGTCCGTCCCCTACGCCGTCCTCACCGGCGCGCTGCTGGAAAACGATGTGTTCACCAACGTGTCCGCCGTGAACGCGCATATCGTCAACGACGGCGACCGCACTTTGGTGGCGGGCATCGCCCTGCCCGGCCTGCGCGATAGCCTCGGTCTGGATGCCGCGACCCTCGACCTGCCTGAATCCATCACCATCGAGGCGGACGCGAAGGCCTTCGCCCTGCCCCTGACCCTCACCCTGGCCTCCAGCGAGCCCTTCGCCAGGCTGGATTCGGACAAGCTGGACAACGCGGAGGACTTGAAGGCTTCCATGGCGGAGCTGACCGACGGCATGGCGCAGCTGCTGGATGGCAGCACCCAGCTCATTGACGGCCTGACTGCCCTCACCGATGGTGCAGCCGCCCTTTCCGACGGCGTGACGGCGCTCTCCGATGGCCTGAACACCCTCATCGCCAACAATGCCACCCTGACGGACGGCTCGGCCCAGGTCTTTGATGTCCTGCTGTCCACCGCCAGTCAGCAGCTGGCCGCTGCCGGTCTGGAAGCCCCCGTACTGACCCCCGACACCTATGCGGACACCCTCGATGCGCTCATGTCCGCCATGAATGAGGAAGCCATCGCCCAGCAGGCGTGCCTCCAGGTGGAGCAGGCCATCCGCGCCCAGGAAGACGCAGCGCTTGCCGCTGTGACCCAGGCCGTGCAGGCGGAAGTCGCTCTCCAGGTCAGCGCCGCGGTGGAAAGCGGTATCCGCACCCAGGTGCTCGCCGCCATGAACATGACCGATGAAGCCTACGCCGCCGCCAAGGAGGGCGGTCTGCTCTCCGAAGAGCAGCAGGCGCAGATCGAAGCCGCCGTGCAGCAGCAGCTGACCGCCGAGGATATGCAGGCCCTCATCGCCGCGAACACCGAAGCCCAGATGGCCACTGAGGACGTGCAGGCCCTCATCGCCGCGAACACCGAAGCCCAGATCCTCGCCCTCATCGAGCAGAACATGGCCTCCGACGACGTGCAGCAGCAGATCGCTGCGACCTATCAGTCCGTGCAAGGCTATCTCTCCGCGCTGAAGGCACAGCTGGACAGCTACAGCACCTTCCACGCCAGTCTGACAGCCTACACCGAGGGCGCATCCAGCGCGGCCGCCGGTGCGACGCAGCTCAAGGACAGCATGCCCGCCCTGCTGGACGGCATCACCGCACTCACGGACGGCGCCAACGCACTCAAGGATGGTCTGACCACCTTCAACGACGAGGGCGTAGCCAAGCTGGACACCCTGGTGAATGAGGATCTGGACGTGCTGCTCGACCATGTACGCGCCCTGATTGATGCCGCCCGGAGCGACCGCAGCTATGCCGGCATCCCCGAAGGCATGGACGGCGCGGTGCGCTTCATCTGGCGCACGGATGCCATTCAGTAAACAAGAATCCCGAAGGGGCGGCGGGGGGGCGACCGGAAAGCCCCCGCCTGCTCCATGCATCCTCCCCTATGCCTATGTGCAGCAGTGGGAGATCCCGACCCTGTTCTACTCCTACACGGTGGATGGACGCACCTATCCGGATGATATGGGGCGAGATCCGCAGGCGTTGCCGACCTTCTACCGCTTTCTGGGAAGCGGCAAGCTGCCCGTGACATCGCAGCTCAACGAATTTGAGTATGCGAACTTTTTCGAGCCGCTGCTGCAGCAGGGCGATGTGCTGCACATTGCCTTCGGGTCGGGCATGACGGCCTCCGTGTTCAACGCGGAGAAGGCGGCCTGGTCGCTGCGGATGAAGTATCCCCACCGGAAGCTGATCGTCATCGACTCTCTGTGCAGCTCCTGCGGATACGGCATGCTGGTGGAATTTGCGGCAAACATGCGCGACCATGGCGCATCCATCGACGAGGTCGCCGAGTGAATCACAGAGAACCGCAAGCGCATCCACCATCAGTTTTTCTCCACCGACCTGAAGTTTTTCCGGCGCAGCGGACGCATGTCCGGCCCGACAGCGATGCTCGGCGCGGTGCTGGGCATCTGCCCCATCATGCACCTGGACGACGGCGGACACATCATCGCCTACGACAAGGTGCGCGGCAAACGCAGCGCCATCGCGCGGACGGTGGACACCATGGCGCAGAACGCGCAGGATGGGGAGGCGTATTCAGGCAAGTGCATCATCGCGCATTCCGCCTGTCCTGCGGAGGCGGAAGCCCTGCGCACCGCCATTCAGGCGCGCTTCCCCCACATCGACGGCGACATCCGCATTTTCGACATCGGCACCATTATTGCCTCCCACTGCGGTCCCGGCACAGTTGCGGCCTTCTTCCTCGGGGGAGGACTTCGCCCCTCTTAATTCGGAGACTTCGTCCCGTTTCTCGCGATTGAAGAAGTGGAACTTCCACACAGCGCTCCTATATCAGCCGCTGCATGGACAGGCTCAGCCGCTCCTGGATGCGGCAGAGGAACTCGCGGTTGGTGGGCTTTCCGCGTTCCGGGTCAACGCTGGAGCCAAAGAAGCGCTCCAGCGCGTCCAGGCTGGCGCGGCTCCAGGTGGACTCCACACACAGGCGCAAACTGCGCTCCACACCGGCGGCGGTCATGGCGTAGCGTCCGCCAATGAGCGGATACAGCCCATGCGCCAGGTCATGCAGCAGCGGCGGATGCACCACCGTCAGCGCCAGCATTTCCGGCAGGAAGCTCCGTGCGCGCAGCCTCGGCGGGACCGCCATGGCATGGAGAAGCGCCTCTGCGATCTGCTCCGTCGCCGGCAGATACCTTGCCGACAGCGCCGGCAGATGCCCCTTGCGGCGCCATGCCTGCAGGGTGGACGGCAATTCCTCCAGCGGCGGAAGCGCCCCGTCGGGTGCATGCACGCCGAAGATATACGGCGGCGCAATAGGCGGACGCGTCTTCCAGGCAGACAGCAGCGACTCGCTTTCCGCGCAGGGCAACAGGAGCAGCACCTCCGCATCGCCCAAGGCGGACGCGGCCTGCCCGGCATGCGTCGCGACCTGACAGCGCCAGTCCGCCCCCTGATCCTCCATTTCGTATTGGATCCGCCGCCCCGTGAGCTCCGACGGCGCCAGCACAACGCATTCCATGGGCATCCCTCCTGTGCCGTCAGTATAGCACAAACGCCCCTCCGCCCATGGGAAAACGACACAAAAAGACCGGAGACGCATTTCTCCGGCCTTTTTCAGTGCAGTGGAGCTGTCGCTTTCCGTGGACGGAGGGGATGATCCATCCGTCACGGCGCGCCAGCTATCCATCATGCGAAAAATGTTTGAACTTTTCGCCTACTCAATCGCGTGAAACGGGACAAAGTCCCCACACGCGAGAATTGTTTGAAGTTCCACTCGCTCCATCGCGTTAAACGGGACGAAGTCCCCGAAGCCCCCCCCATTAAAGTTTTGCGAGCTGACTGTTTTTGTAGTCCGGATCGTCCGTCACTTCGCAAATCACATGCAGCTGGGGCGGGAAATCCACCTGACCGTCCTCGTCGCTCAGCTCCACCTCCACGATGGCCTTGTCGTGCCAGAAGGGGTACACGTCGATCTCCAGATACTGAATGCCCCAGGTGAGGCAGTAGCGCGTCTTGCGGATCTGGCGGCGGCTGACGTCCGCATCCATCATCGCGGCCAGGTATTCATCCTTGGTCAGGCGGCGCTCGATCTCCACACGTTTGAGGCCGGTGCCGCGCTTGACGGTCTGGAAGTAGAGGTAATGCCCCTGGCTGCCGCGCTGGCGGACGCGCCGCTCCTCGCCGTTCTTGGCGGTGAGGTAGGTCTGGAGCATGTCGATCTTGGAGCAGTTGGGCAGGCTCTCCAGCCAGGCGATATCCGGATATTCGATGAGGAACTTGCGCTCGATCTCCACCGGCTCCGGCCCGCCGAGGAAGGACGAGATCTCCTGCATGAGGCGCTTCATCTTGTCCTCAAAATTGGTTTCGTTGTCGATCACGCGGAAGTGCGGATGTCCCGTCCAGGCGGCGATGATTTTATCATCCAGGGCGACGGCCTGCTCCACGGTCTCGATGCGGGCAGCGTTGTTCGCCGTGGTATAGAATTCCTCCGCGCCCTTGGCAGCCGTCACCAGATGGAACACCGCGTCATAGCTGTCGCGCAGCTCGATCTCGCTCTCGCCGATGCGGTCCATCACCCATTCGGCTTCCTCCGCGTTCATGTAGGCACGATTGTCCAGCATGCCGCGGTCGCAGACGATGAGCACCTTCTCCTTGGGCATGGTGCGCGCGGCCTGTTCAAACAGGCGCTCCTTCTCCCTTTGCAGGCTCATCTGCACCACCTGATACTCCGCGTTGCTGCCGCAGGTCCAGGGGGCAACGCCGCCGGAGATGAATTCCGTCGCGGTCTCCGGCACAAAGAGCACAGTCCAGCCCTTTTCGCTGAAATAGTTCTGGATCCAGCTCATGGCGGTGGATTTTCCCGCGCACGGCCCTCCGGTGATGACGATCTTCACAAGCTGCTGCATGGTCGGCTTCCTCCTCGTGGATAGTTCCACTATTATTATAGATGGAATCGCGCAAGAATGCAAGGGGCGGCGGCGCACCGGCCGACAATGCTGCGAAAGGGGGATTTTTCTTGACCTGATGGCAGGACTCTGCTATAATGGCGGCAGAGAATGCATCACGGCCATGCCTTGATTGCCAATGCGCATATGGATGGAGGAAATGAGCATGTATGATATGAAGCCCTATCTGGAGAAGATCGACCGCGTAATCGCGCAGGGCCCGTTCACGGACAGCTGGGAATCCCTGGGCGCCTTCCAGCCCCCGAAGTGGTACCGCGATGCCAAGTTCGGCATTTTCATCCATTGGGGCATTTATTCCGTCCCCAGTTTCGGCAGCGAATGGTATTCGCGCAACATGTATATCCAGGGCAGCCGCGAGTTTGAGCACCACGTCAAGACCTACGGCCCCCACAAGGAGTTCGGCTACAAGGATTTCATCCCCCTGTTCAAGGCGGAGAACTTCTCCGCGGAGGCCTGGGCCGACCTGTTCCAGAAGGCCGGTGCGCGCTATGTGGTGCCGGTGGCGGAGCATCACGACGGCTTCCAGATGTATGCCAGCGAGATCTCCCACTGGAACGCCGCTGAAATGGGGCCGCATCGCAATGTCCTGGGCGAATTGAAGGAAGCCGTCGAAAAGCGCGGCATGACCCTTGGCGCCTCCACCCACCGCGTGGAGCATTGGTTCTTCATGGGGCATGGGCGCGAATTCGACTCCGACATCAAGGAGCCGATGCAGCGCGGCGATTTCTACTGGCCGGCGATGAAGGAGCCTGCCAACCACTTCGACCTGTATTCCGAGCCGACCCCCACGGAGGAATTCCTCCAGGACTGGCTCGTCCGCTGCTGTGAGCTGGTGGACAAGTATCAACCCAAGCTGATCTACTTCGACTGGTGGATCCAACATTCCAGCGTCAAGCCCTATCTGAAGAAGTTCGCGGCGTATTATTACAACCGCGCGGCGGAATGGGGCGTGGAGGTCGCCATCGACTACAAGCAGGAAGGCTTCATGTTCGGCTGTGCCGTCCCGGATGTGGAGCGCGGCCAGTTCGCCGAGATCAAGCCCTTCTTCTGGCAGACGGACACCGCCATCGCCACCAACAGCTGGTGCTACACCGAGGGGAACAACTTCAAGTCCGCCCGGAGCCTCCTGTGTGACCTGGTGGACATCGTCTCCAAGAACGGCACGCTGCTGCTCAACGTCGGCCCCAAGCCCGACGGCTCCATTTCCGAGCAGGATACCGCCGTGCTGACGCAGATCGGCGAGTGGATGGCCGTCAACGGCGAGGCCATCTACGACACGAAGGTCTGGCGCAAATACGGCGAAGGCCCCACGAAGATCCAGGAGGGCCAGTTCACCGACGGCACGGAGAAGGTCTTCACCCCGGAGGACATCCGCTTCACCGTCAAGGGCGAGAACATCTACTGCACCGTGCTGTCCTGGCCGGAGGATGGGCATGTGGTCATCAAGTCCCTGGGCTACAGCGCGGATGCGAACCTGCCTGAGTTCCACGGCATCATCAAGGCGGTGGACGTTCTGGGCTGCAGCGAAGCCCCCGTCTGGGAGCGCAAGCCCGGCGGCCTCCACGTCACCGCACCGTCCGTGAAGACCGATAAGCCCGTGGTCATCCGGGTGGAGGTGGACTGATCATGCGGACGATCAAAGCCTGCGCGACGGTGCTGCTGATTGCGCTTGCGGCCATCCTCCTGTAGGAGGCCGTCTGGACGTTCATGCCGCCGACGCGCTTCCATGCACGATACTTCCCCCAATGCGAAAAGGTCTACGCGCGCTATGCGGAGGTGCTGTCCGCCGTGCTGCCGCGTTTCCAGGCGGAAGACGCCCCCGAACAGGAGCGTCAGATGCTCTGCGAGGGTCTTTTCGCCTATGTGAAGGGCGAAACGCCGGAGGACCGCATCATCCTCATCCCCGTGGCGGATATCGGCGATTTCTACCGGCAGTCCTACACCTACGGGCTGGTATGGGCGGCTGATCTTTCCCGGCTGATCGACAAGAACCCGGGGATCATCCTCACTGCGCTGGAAAACGGCTGGTGCGCCTATTGCCTCACCACGCCCCAATAATCCCGCATGCCCTGTTTGCGGTGCTGACTTCATGCCCTGACCGGGGCAAAATGAGACCGGCACCGCTTTTTGTTTCGCATATTGCCGCAAAAAAATCATGAAAATGGGTTGAGCGATCCCCCTGAGTTGGAGTATAATCAGAGGGTATCATCTTCAGGAGGTCACTGAATCGTGAAGTACCTTTTCCCGTATATGAAGAAATTCACCAAGGAAAGCATTTTGGCGCCCCTATTCAAGATGCTGGAATCCATGTTTGACCTGCTGGTGCCGCTGGTGGTGGCCAACATCATCAACACCGGCATCGCCACGCGGGATACCCGCTACATCCTGGGGCAGTGCGGGCTGCTGATCCTCATGGCGCTCATTGGTCTGGCGTGCTCCTTCACTGCGCAGTATTTCGCTGCCCGCGCTGCGACCGGCACAGCCACGGGCCTGCGCCATCAGCTGATGCAGCACATCCAGCGCCTCTCCTTCACCGAGCTGGACACCATCGGCGTGAGCACCCTCATCACCCGCATGACATCCGACGTCAACCAGGTGCAGAACGGCGTGAACATGTTCCTGCGCCTGTTCCTGCGCAGCCCCTTCATCGTCATCGGTGCGATGGTCATGGCCTTCACCATCAATGCGAAGGTCGCGCTGGTGTTCGTCGCGGCGATCCCCGTGCTGTCGGTGATCGTCTTTGGCGTGATGCGCCTGACGTCCCCGATGTACAAGCAGGTGCAGCAGAAGCTGGACGCGGTGACCGGCGCGACGCGCGAGAACCTGACGGGTGTCCGCGTGGTGCGCGCCTTCGGCCGTGAGGAGGCCGAGGCGGAGCGCTTCGCCAAGGCCAATGGCGAACTGACCGCCGCCCAGACCAAGGTGGGCCGCATCGCCGCGCTGATGAATCCGCTGACCTATGTGGTGGTGAACCTGAGCATCATCGCCATCCTGTATCTGGGTGCGAACAAGGTGAGCCAGGGAACGCTGCTCTCCGGCGACGTAGTGGCGCTGGTGAACTACATGAGCCAGATCCTGGTGGAGCTGGTGAAGCTGGCGAACCTGATCGTCCTGCTGGCGCGCGCCATCGCGAGCATGGGGCGTGTGGCGGCGGTGCTGGATACCGAGCCGTCCATGACCTACCCGGAGAAGGCCGTTTCTGCCGCGTCCGACGCGCAGGAGGCCGTGGCCTTCGACCATGTGTCCCTGACCTACAAGGGGGCGGGCGATGAGAGCATCAGCGATGTGTCCTTCCGCGCGATGAAGGGGCAGACCATCGGCGTCATCGGCGGCACGGGCAGCGGCAAGTCCACGCTGGTCAGCCTGATCCCGCGCTTCTATGACGCGACCCGGGGCAGCATCCGCCTGATGGGCCGTCCCATTGCGGAGTGGCCCCATGATGAGCTGCGCCGCCGCGTGGCGGTGGTGATGCAGCGCGCCCAGCTGTTCAAGGGGACGATCCGTTCCAACCTGCTGTGGGGGAACGAGAACGCCACGGACGACATGCTGTGGGCGGCGCTGGAAACGGCTCAGGCGGCGGAATTCGTCCGCGAAAAGCCGGATCAGCTTGACGAAGCGGTCGAGCAGGGCGGTCGCAACCTCTCCGGCGGACAGAAGCAGCGCCTGACCATCGCCCGTGCGCTGGTCGGTCAGCCGGATGTGCTCATCCTGGATGACAGTGCCTCCGCGCTGGACTATGCCACTGACGCAGCCCTGCGCAAGGCCCTGCGCCGGCTCCCCCAAACGACAACGACCTTCATCGTCAGCCAGCGTACCTCCTCCATCCGCCATGCCGATCAGATCCTCGTGCTCGATGACGGCGAACTGGTGGGTTGCGGCACGCATGATGAGCTGATGCAGACCTGCCAGGTCTATCGCGAGATCCACGAAAGCCAGTTCCAGAAAGGAGATGAGCGCGCATGAGCAAGCAGAAAAGTGCAGAGAACATGCAGACCCTTCGCCGGGTGCTGACGTATGTGAAGCCCTATCGCCTCCATGTGCTGATGAGCCTTGTGTGCGCGGCGGTCAGTGCGGCTGCGGCGCTGCTCATCCCGATCTTCTCCGGCAACGCCATTGACTGCATGCTCGGCACGGGTCAGGTGGACATGGCGGGCGTGGGCAAGTGGGCGCTGATGATCGCCCTGAGCGCCGCGCTGGCGGCCATCGCCCAGCAGCTGCTGGCCACGGGCAACAACCGCATCGCCTACTGCGTCAGCCGGGATATCCGCAACGAAACGAGCCGCAAGCTCCAGCGCCTGCCCCTGTCCTATCTGGATGCGCATCCCACGGGCGATCTGGTCAGCCGCGTCATCGCCGATGTGGACGCCTTCTCCGACGGCCTCCTCATGGGCTTCACCCAGCTGTTCACCGGTGTTGTAACCATCTGCGGCACCCTGGGCATCATGCTGGCGCTGAATGTCTCCATCGCGCTGCTGGTGGTGGTGCTCACCCCCCTGTCCCTGTTCGTGGCGGCGTTCATCGCCAAGCGCACCCATCGCTACTTCACCGAGCAGGCCAAGGTACGCGGCGAGCAGACAGCCATGATCAACGAGCTGATCGAGGGCCAGAAGGTGGTGCAGTCCTTCGGTCATGAGGAGCGCAGCCTGGCGGAATTCGACGCAGTGAACGACCGCCTGGGCGAAGTCAGCCTGAAGGCGACCTTCTTCTCCTCCCTGGTGAACCCCTCCACCCGCCTGGTCAACAACATCATCTATGCGGCGGTGGGTCTGGTGTGTGCGCTCTTTGCCATCGCGGAGGATCCGTCCATGACCGTGGGCGGCATGAGCGTCTTCCTGTCCTACGCCAGCCAGTATGCCAAGCCCTTCAACGAGATCTCCGGCGTGGTGACGGAGCTGCAGAATGCCCTGGCCTGCGTCCGCCGCATCTTCACCCTTCTGGATGAACCCGACCGCATCCCCGATGCCCCTGACGCGGCGGATCTGAACGCTAAGGGCCATGTCAGCCTGCATGACGTGAGCTTCCGCTATGTGCCGGAACGTCCGCTGATCGAGGATTTCTCCCTGGATGTCAAGCCCGGCCAGCGCATCGCCATCGTCGGCCCCACCGGCTGCGGCAAGACCACGCTGATCAACCTGCTGATGCGCTTCTATGACGTGGACGGCGGCGAGATCCGCGTGGACGGCACGGATATCCGGGAGATCAAGCGCCACGAGCTGCGCCGCAACATCGGCATGGTGCTTCAGGATACCTGGCTCAAGGCCGGCACGATCCGCGAGAACATCGCTTACGGTAAGCCTGACGCGACCCTGGAGGAGGTCATCGCCGCCGCCAAGGAGGCCCATGCCCATTCCTTCATCCGCCGCATGCCCAATGGCTATGACACGGTGATCACGGAGAACGGCGCGAACCTCTCCGCCGGCCAGAAGCAGCTGCTGTGCATCGCCCGCGTGATGCTGATGCTGCCGCCCATGCTCATCCTGGACGAAGCGACCTCCTCCATCGACACCCGCACGGAGCTGAAGATCCAGTCCGCCTTCGCCCGCATGATGAAGGGGCGCACCTCCTTCATCGTGGCGCACCGCCTGTCCACCATCCGCGAGGCGGATGTGATCCTGGTCATGCGCGACGGACATATCGTGGAGACCGGCGACCACGACGCCCTCATGGCGAAGAATGGCTTCTACGCCGCGCTGTACAACGCGCAGTTCAGCCAGTAAGCCTGCAGGGTATCAAAAAAGTGGCGAAAGCCACTTTTTTGAGTTTGCACTCCATCACTGTCAGAGCGGCAAACGGCCCTGACGGCCGTTCCTCCGTGTAAGAACGGCATGTTTTTTACCAAACCAAAGGCTCCTGCTGCAGTTTTTTTGCAGCAGGAGCCTCTTTTTGATTCTCTTTACCCCTTCTGCAGGGGCAGCCAGTCCCGCTGGCGCAGGGCGGACAGGAGGGCCACGGCAGCGTTGGTGCGAAATACCAGCACGCGCCCTTCCGTCAGGTGGATCTGCACCTGATTTCTTTCCAACACATTCGCCCGGACGATCTCCCGCGCCGGGTAGGCATGGATCTCTATCTCGCGCTGCTCCGGATCGAACCAGCACAATTCCGCCGCGCACAGGCAAAACGTCACGTTCCTGCGCTTCTTCCCCACCTGCATCAAGCCGTCAAAGGCGACCTCCGCCGGAGACGGCAAATGCTCCAGCGCCGCGTGGATACGCCGCTCGCGCTTTTCATTCTGCCACCACAGCAGGGGGTAGCCCACCAGCCCGAACACCAGCCCGGCCACCAGTGCGCTGCCTTCGCCCATGGGGAAGCCAGCCAGCGTCATCGCGGCTGTGAACAGCAAACCCCAGACGATGCCCCCGGCCAGACAAATGATCATCCGCATACGCAAGTCCCCTTTCTGCATCTGCGCCAAGAATAGCACATCGCCCTGCGGATGTCAACCACGTGACGGCTGCATGACTTTTCCGCCCGTAGGCAGGAGTTTGCCCTGTCCGCGGCGAAATCTTGGGGGAATATGATCATGCAGGAGGACAAACCCATGGGCGAACAGAAGCGATTCCGCAGCGAAGAAGCGCGGAAAAATTATGAAAAGCAGGAGAAAAAGCGTGTCCGGGCGGCTCAGCGCAAGAAGCTGCGCGCCCAAAAGCAGGCGCTGACAACGCAGGCTACTACCTGGCTGATGGAGAATTCCAAGCAGGCCGCGCTGACTGCGCTGGCGGTGATCGCCGCGGCGGTGTTGCTCTGGCTGGGCTGCAAGTGGTGCTTCGGCCCGGGCGGATCGATCCCGAATTTCTTCGGTCATCTGCGCGGCGTGGAGGATACCTGGGTCGTGACGGATCTGAATCCGCGCTCCAACCAGAACCGCAATTCCAGCGCGGTGGATGGCGCGCCCCGCAGCAAGACGCCCCGTTTCTTCCACCTGGCCACCTTCCAGCCGCTGGAGGGCTTCACCCAGGATGTGGGCTTCACGCTGAATTCCGACACAACGAACCAGGATCAGCACTACACCGCCACTGAGGAGGGCGGCGCGGTGGAATCCGTCTACGTCTTTGGCATTGCCAACAAGACGGCGGAAAAGCACATGAGCGATGTGCTGAACACGCTGAGCGTCTCCAACGTCACCGGCGAGGTGCGCAAGGAGAACATCGGCGGTTTTGACACCCTGTATTCCTATTTTGTCTACGATCAGCCGGCGGACGGAAACGGCGAGGTCAAGGAGGCCTATGGCAGCCTGTGCCTGTGCATCGACACCACCGAGGATGCCTGTGTGCTGGTCATCCTGAACACCTACATCCTCCCCACGGACGAGGTGCCCGCGGAAGATGCACTGCTCGCGGAGGCGGAAAACGTGCTGGCCAACCTGACGGTGTACTAAGCGCATCAGGCAAAAGAAAACCACCCATAGCTGTGTGCTGATAAGACAGTAATTTGAAAGAATTACGAAATCGGCAACTGCAAACAGGATTGGACAACAAATCAGGCGACATTCAACTTTGGTTGGGTGTCGCCTGATTTTGTGCGTTTAAGGGTTGAAAAGTGCCTGTTTTTGACTTTGTGAGGCGAGGATTGTGGGATGGGTGAAGAAGTTATCGGATTTGCAAAATATCGCTACGAAACGGTGAATTACGGCACAATGAACTCTGTTCATCGAAAAGTATATTTCTTTGTGGTTTCAAAAATATGCACACGAAATCGCAAAGACGATA
>CAZIUA010000053.1:0-17792 GCA_964542315.1 uncultured Faecalibacterium sp.
CTCCATGACATGCTTGGGGCAGGCCGCCACGCACTTGCCGCAGGAGGTGCACTTCTCCTCATCCACCACGGGCAGCTTGGTGACCGGGTCGATGTGCAGGGCATCAAAGGGGCAGGCCTTGGCGCAGGTCCCCAGGCCCAGGCAAGCGAACTTGCAGGACTTGTAGCCGTCGCCGACGGTGCAGGCCGCATTGCAGTCCGCAATGCCCTGATAGTCAAACTTCTGCTTGGCGGATTCGCAACCGCCCTGGCAGATCACGCGCGCGACCTTGCGGTTGGATGCATCCGCCACAGCCACACCCATGATGGCCGCGATCTGCGCCTTCGCCGCAGCGGAGGAAACAGGGCAGGCATCCGCAGGCGCCTTGCCGGAGGCGATGGCATCCGCGCAGCCGTCACAGCCGGGGAAGCCGCAGCCGCCACAGTTCGCACCGGGCAGCGCTTCACGCACCGCATCGCGCTTGGGATCGGAGGGAACCTCGAACACCTTGGAGGTCGCGGTCAGCACCAAGCCGAGCACGAGCCCCATCACACCCAGGATCAGAGCAGCAATGATGATCTCCATAAACGCTCCTCCCCTTTCCTTACATCGAAATCAGTCCGCCGAAGCCCTGGAAGGCCACGGCCATCAGACCCGCGGTGATCAGCGCACCGGGGAAGCCATCCATCCACTTGGGCAGCTTGGCCAGCGCGAGCTTCTCGCGGATGCAGGAGAACAGCACCAGCGACAGGGTGAAGCCCAGCGCGCCGCAGCAGCCGTTGAAGGTACTCTCCAGCAGGTTGTAGCCATTATCCGTGTTCAGGATGGCCACGCCCAGCACCGCACAGTTGGTGGTGATCAGGGGCAGATACACGCCCAGCGCCTGATACAGCGAAGGAGAGAGCTTCTTCAGCGCCATCTCGACGATCTGCACCAGCGCCGCGATCACCAGGATGTAGGCGATGGTCTGCATGTATTCCAGCTGGAGCGGAACGAGCAGGTACTCATTGACCAGCCAGGTGGCAAAAGAGGCCAGCGTCATGACGAAGGTGACGGCCATGCCCATGCCGGTGGCGGTCTCAAAGCGCTTGGACACGCCCAGGAAGGGGCAGATGCCCAGGAACTTGTTCATGACGAAGTTATTCATCAGCAGGGAGCTGACCAGGATGAAGAAATACGTATGCATCAGGCCACCTCCTTCTTTGCAACGCGATTGCGCAGCGCGTTCACCAGCACCAGCAGGATGCCCAGCGTCACGAAGCCGCCCGGCACCTGCAGCATGATCGCCATGGGCTGATAGCCAGCGGGCATCACGGACAGGCCGAAGATGGTGCCGCTGCCGATCGCCTCACGGATGCAGCTCAGCAGCGTGATGGCGAAGGTGAAGCCCAGACCCATGCCCAGGCCGTCCGCGATGGACAGCACGGGGGGATTCTTGAATGCGAAGGACTCCGCGCGGGCGAAGATGATGCAGTTCACCACGATCAGGGGAATATACATACCCAGCGTGGCGGACAGATCGGGCAGATACGCCTTCATGAAGAGGTCGATCATCGTCACGAAGGACGCGATGATAACGACGAAGGACGGGATACGCACCTTTTCAGGGATGAAATTGCGCAGCAGGCTAATGAACAGGTTGGAGCACACCAGCACCGCCGTGGTCGCCAGACCCATGCCCAGGCCGCTGGAACCGGCCGTCGTGATGCCCAGGGTCGGGCACATGCCCAGCATCAGGGTGAAGGTCGGGTTCTCCCAGATCAGGCCATTGAGGAAGACGCTGAGGAAATTCTGCTTCTTAGCCATGCTTCTTCACCTCCCCAAACGGACGCGGCATGGTGAAACGGTCGATCATGGGCGTCGCCACATTCATGAACAGGATCGCGAAGGAGCAGCCTTCGGGATAGTTGGCGAAAGCGCGGATGATGAACAGGAAGAAGCCGCAGCCGATGCCGAAGATCACGCGGCCCAGACGGGTGACAGGGCTGGTAGCATAGTCAGTGGCCATGAAGAACGCACCCAGCAGCAGGCCGCCGGCCAGCACCTGATACAGCGCCATTTCCGCGCCGTCCTTGATCAGGTAGCAGACGAACACCGTCCCGATGAAGGACACCGGGATGCGCCAGTCCGCGATGCCGCGGATCAGCAGGTACACGCCGCCCAGGATCAGCGCCAGCGAGCAGGTCTCGCCCAGCACGCCGCCCTGACGGCCCAGGAACATATCCAGCAGGTTCAGTCCCTCGGTGGTGCCTGCATTCAGCATGGCCAGGGGGGTCGCGCCGGTCACAGCATCCGCCGTGAACTGGAAGGGCTGCGCGTTGGGGTATGCGCCCATCAGGCCGCTCCAGCTGATGAACAGGATGGCGCGTGCCGTCAGCGCGGGGTTCATGAAGTTCGAACCGATGCCGCCGAACATCTGCTTGACCAGGATGATGGCGATCATGCCGCCGATCATCGCCATCCACCACGGGGCGGTGGCAGGCAGGTTATACGCCAGGAGCAGGCCGGTGACGACCGCGCTCCAGTCGGCGACGGTGACCTTCTGCTTGGTCAGCTTCTGCCAGGCGAGCTCGCTGAGCACGCAGGTCAGCACACACACCGCGATGAGGATCGCGGCGTTCAGGCCATAAAGGATGACGCCTGCGATCCCGGCGGGGGCCAGGGCGAGGCAAACCTCCTGCATGATCCGCTGCGTCGTGGCCTTGTCACGCAGATGCGGAGAGGAGGTAACAGCGTAGTTGGACATGATGAAAACGTCACTCCCCTTTCTTACTCTTTGGCAGCGGCCGCCTTCTGTGCGGCAGCCTTCTTGCGGGTGTTGATGACGCGCTTGCCCATCCGGCAGGACTGGGTCAGCAGGCGCTTGGCGGGGCAGACGAAGGTGCAGGCGCCGCATTCCATGCAGTTGAGCACGCCCTTGTTCTCCGCCTCGTCATAATTGCCCGCGCGCACCAGCAGATCCAGCTTGGTGGGCATCAGACGCATGGGGCAGGCCTGGACGCAGCGGCCGCAGTTGATGCAGGGGTTCTCCTCTGCCTCAGCGGTTTCCTTGCCCAGCGCCAGCACGCCGGAGGTGCCCTTCGTCATGGGGATGTCCGCAGTGTGCAGCGCCATGCCCATCATAGGGCCGCCGGAGATCAGCTTCACCACGCCGGACTGCAGACCACCGCAGGCATCGATCAGGTTCGCGACCGTCGCGCCCACGCGGATCAGGTAGTTGCCGGGGTTGTTGACCAGGCCGCCCATGGTGGCGACGCGCTGGATCAGCGGCTTGCCCTCGCGGATCGCCTGCTGAATGGCGTACACCGTGCCGACATTGCAGACCACGCAGCCCACATCGATGGGCAGGCCGCCAGTGGGCACCTTGCGGCGGGTGCAGGCATAGATCAGCTGCTTCTCGCCGCCCTGGGGATACATGACGGGCAGCGCCTTGACGGTGATGCCCTCCACGCCCTGACCAGCCGCCAGCAGCGCCTGGATGGCGTCCATCTTGTTCTCTTCCACGCCGATGATGGCTTCCTTCACGTCCAGGGCCAGCATCATCAGATGGAGGCCGTCGATGATCTCGGCGGATTTCTCCAGCATCAGGCGATGGTCAGCGGTCAGATAAGGCTCGCACTCCGCGCCGTTGATGACCAGCTTCTCGATGGTCTTGCCCTTGGCGGGGGTCAGCTTGACCGACGTGGGGAAAGTCGCGCCGCCCATGCCGACGATGCCCGCCTCGCGGACGATCGCCTGCAGCTCTGGGGCAGTCAGCGTTTCCGGATGATCGGAGGGATGCAGCTCCGTCCAAGTATCCTGGAAGTCATTTTCGATCACGATGGCAGGCACCACAGCACCGCTGGCCACCTCAACATTTTCGATGCCCAGCACTTTGCCGGACACGGAGGCATGCACGGGCGCGGACACAAAACCGCCGGCCTCAGCGATCTTCTGGCCCATCAGGACGGTATCGCCCTTGGCGACCAGCGCCGCCGCCGGTGCGCCGATATGCTGGCTCAGCGGGATGATGACGCGCTGGGGTGCGGGCAATTCACGGATGGCATTGCCACTGTTGACGGCCTTGCCGTTCGTTCCTTCATGCGGATGGGTGCCGCCGGGAAACATCTTCTTGCGAAACACGGATGGAGGTCCCCCTTCCTATTCTACAGGGGGTCGGCATAGCGAACCCCTATGAAGCATACATAGTTTATTATATCATATTTACGGGCATTCCGTACAGAAAATTTGTGTACAATTTCAAAGGAAAAGATTTGTAGAGGTTATACATTAGTGTTAACTAACTTTCCTCATACTTCCCGATTTTCGTGCGCCACTTCCAGCATGTGGGCGGCATGGGTGCGGGCGGATTCCTCGCTGCCGTCCGCGCCGCCGAGCATGCGGGCCACCTCGCCGATGCGCTCGTCATGGTTCAGGCGGCGGACGAAGGTGTTCGTGCGGTCGCCCTCCACGCGCTTTTCCACCAGGAACTGATGCGCCGCCATGGCCGCGATCTGCGGCAGATGCGTCACGCAGAGCACCTGACGATGCCGCGCGATGACATCCATCTTTTCCGCCACGACCTGTGCCATGCGGCCGGAGATGCCGGTGTCGATCTCGTCGAAGACCATCGTGCCGACGCCGCCCTTTTCCGCCTCCAGGCTCTTGATGGCCAGCATCAGGCGGCTCAATTCGCCGCCGGAAGCGATCTTCGCCAGGGGCTTGAGGGGTTCGCCGGGGTTGGGCGAGATCATGAACTCGATCACGTCATCCCCCACGGATTGCGGCATGAGCACCTTGCCTTCCGGGCGCAGGGCGAAGGACACCTTGAAGACAGTGTGCGCCATGCCCAGATCCTTCAGCTGCTCCATCATCTGTCGCTCGAAGGTATCCGCCAGGGTATGGCGCGCAGCGGTCAGCTCCCGGGCCAGGGCACGGTAGGCCGCCAGCAGACGCTTATGCTCCGCGCCCATGGTGGCCAGCTGCTGATCCATGGAGGCGTAGTTGTCGTACTCCTCCTGCATGCGCTCCTGCGCGACAAGCACCTCCGGGATGGTCTCGCCGTATTTGCGCTCCATCCGGCGGATCAGATCCAGCCTCGTTTCGACCTGCTCCGCCCGTGCGGGGTCGAATTCGCTTTGCTCCGCCAGGCCGCTGAGCTCATAGCCCAGCTCCTCCAATTCATAATAGGAAGATTCGCATCGCTGCGCCAGAGCGGCGTAGGGTTCGCCCAGGGGGACAAGGCCCTTGAGGGCATTCATGGCCTCCTTCACGCGGACGAGCACGGATTCGCTGTCCTCGCTGGCGGAGATCGCCCGATGCGCCGTCTGGATGGCGGACGCAATCTTCTCCGAATGGCGGAAGCGCTCCTTCTCCGTGGAGAGGCTTTCCTCCTCCCCCGGCTTGAGCTTCGCCTTTTTCAGCTCCTCCAGGGACTTTTTCAGTGTTTCCATCCGGTATTGCTTCTTCTCGTTTTCCCGGACGAGCCGCCCGTACTGGCGATGGTTGGTGATGAAGGCCTGGTACGCCTCATCCACCCGGCCCAGCAGCGCCTGATAGTCCTCACCGCCGGCGGCATCGAGGAAGAGCAGATGATACTGAGCGTTCATGAGGAACTGCGCATCGTGCTGGCCGTGGACGTCCATCAGCAGCGTCGCGGCCTCGCGCAGGGCGCTCAGGGGCATGACCACACCGCACACGCGGCAGAGATTCCGCCCCGATCGGGTGATCTCGCGGTAGAGCGCGACCGTCCCGTCGAAGTCCTCCAGGGCATGCTCCTGCGCCCAACGGAAAAGTTCGGGCTGGTCGCTGCCATCGAAGATCGCCTCGACCCACGCCTTGTCCGTCCCGGTGCGGATCAGCTCCCGGTCAGCACGTCCGCCCAGAACGAGGTTGACCGCGTCCACCACAATGGACTTGCCAGCGCCGGTCTCGCCGGTCATGACATGCAGTCCGTCGCCGAATTCCAGCGTCAGATCCTCGATCAGGGCGATATTGTGCATCCGCATGGATAGAATCATGACTTGATGCTCCTTGTCTTGTGCGTCAGCTAAACAGCGTTACTTCATCATATCCTGGATGCGCCCCACGATCACGGGGACCTCCTCCAGCGAACGGATGACCATAAAGATATTGTTTTCCCCCGCGATGGAGCCAAGCACCTCCGGCCAGCGGAAGGTGTCCAGCGCCTCGCACGCCACGGACGCGGAACCGGAGAGCGTCTTGACGACGATCATATTCCCTGCCGCCGACACCGACAGCACGGACTCCGTCAGCATGCGCACAAAGCGGTCGGACAGGTTGTTCTCCGCCTTGTCCGCCGTGGCGTATTTGTAGGTGCCCATCGGCGTGAGCACCTTGAGCAGCCGCAGCTCCTTGATATCGCGGGAAACCGTGGCCTGCGTGACCTGGATGCCCCGCTGACGCAGCGCATCAGCCAGCTCCTCCTGGGTCTCGATGTCCTTTTTGTCGATGATGTCCAGGATCGTCACCTGGCGGACGGTCTTCATACTCGTTTTCCTCCTTGGTCAATGGGTCAGCGTGTCCACTCGGTCAGCTTATCGCGGACGAGCTGGAAAAAGTGTTGCGGTTTCAGCCGGATGAGGCGGATGGGCCGCGCATCCATGCGGATATGCGCCTTCATGCCGCTGGTCAGCTCCATACAGGCCTGTCCGTCCACCTGGACGGCGGCGGTCTGGGCGTCCTCCGGCAACAATTCCAGGATGATCTCCGCGCCGCCATGCACCACCGTCGGGCGATGCTGCAGCGTATGGGCGCAGATGGGCGTGATGAGCATGCAATCCACTCGGGGGGAAATGATCGGGCCGCCGGCGGACAGGGAATACCCCGTGGAGCCGGTGGGCGTGGAAACGATCACGCCATCGGCCACATACCGGCCGGACAATTCACCATCCACCCAGGCATTGATGGTGGTCAGGCGCGCACTGCCGCCGCGGGAGAGCACCGCATCGTTGAGCGCATGCCAATGCTGCCCCCCTGCGCTGACATGGAGGACGCGCCGCTCGTCGATGGTGTAGTCCCCATCGAGCACCGCCTGGAGCGCCGATTCGATCTCGTCCGGCTCGGCCTCCGTCAGGAAGCCCACCCGCCCCAGGTTGATGCCCAGCAGCGGCACATCATACCGGAATGCATACTGAACACCGCGCAGGAGCGTGCCATCCCCGCCGAGGGTGAGGATGAGGTCGAGCTTCTCCGCGCCGGACATGGGCGGCAGGGACAGCGACTGCGCTGCATCGTCCTCCGCGCAGACATCTGCGTGGTTGGCACG
This sequence comes from uncultured Faecalibacterium sp., assembly GCA_964542315.1. Lineage (GTDB taxonomy): Bacteria > Bacillota > Clostridia > Christensenellales > Aristaeellaceae > UBA11524. The sequence goes on from CAZIUA010000053.1 coordinate 7,247, forward strand.
CAGGAAATCCGCCGCGCGCCGGGCGCAGGACAACGCATCCGGCCGCATGGAATGCAAAATGATACCGATCCGAAGCATAGCTTCCTCCATGAGGTCACATCTCCGTGTGTGCGCGTGCGACCAGCTCCCGGATGACCTCCGGCGTGCAGGGCTCCTCGTCCTGCGTGCGCACGGTGATCTTCGCCAGGAACTCGATATTGCCTTCCGGCCCCTTGATGGGGGAATAATCCAGTGCCTGCACCTGCCAGCCGATGGTCGGACAGAAGTCCACGATCTCCTGCAGGACGTCCTGATGCACCTTGGCCTCCCGGACGACGCCCTTCTTGCCTACGCGCTCCGGCCCGGCCTCGAACTGCGGCTTGATGAGCGTGTAGAACACGCCCTCCTCGCCCATGAGCTGGGCCGCCACGGGCAGGATCAGCCGAATGCTGATGAAGCTGACGTCCATCACCGTGACGGTGGGGTGCAGCGGCACCATCCCCGGCGTGAGGTGACGGGCATTGGTGCGCTCCATCAGCGTCACGCGGGGATCATTGCGCAGTTTCCACGCGAACTGACCATAGCCAACGTCGATGGCGTACACATGCGCCGCGCCGTTTTGCAGGCACACATCCGTGAAGCCGCCGGTGGCCGCGCCGATATCCATGCAGACCTTGCCGGTCAGGTCAGCCTGGAAGGACTTGATGGCCTTCTCCAGCTTCAGTCCGCCGCGGCTGGCATAGGGGTTGGCATGCCCCTTGAGGATCAGCTCATCCTCCGGCTTGATGATCTCGCTGGCCTTGTTGATCCGGCGCAGGCCCACATAGACCTCGCCCGCCATGATGCTGGCCTGTGCCTTGGCGCGGCTCTCACACAGCCCGCGCTCCACCAGGGCGACGTCGGCCCGCTGTTTCTCGCTCATCCTTGTTCTTTCCTTCCCTTGATCGGCATTGGCGCCGGTTTACGCTTTTTTCATCGCGGACAGGATCTCCGCCGCGATCTTGTCTGCCGAGAGCCCCAGCTTATCCAGCAGCAGCGTGCGGCTACCATGGGTCACAAAGGCATCCGGCAGGGCGAAGCAAGTCACCTGCACCGGGCTTTTTTCCTTCATATAGTAGCTGCATACCGCCGCGCCGAATCCACCCATGTGGACATGCTCCTCCAGCGTGAACACCGGGGCGGATGCACTTTCCTGCAGGCATCCCTCATCCATGGGCTTGACGCTGGAGCAGTTCACCAGCGCCGCATGGACGCCCTGCTCCGCCAGCAGATCATGCACAGTCACGGCGATCTCCACCATGGAACCCACCGCCAGGAGCGTGCAGTCCGCGCCTTCTTCGAGCTTCTCCCACTTCCCGGGGATGAATTCCGCCCGGGTGGGATAGCGCGCGCTCAGGTCAACACTGCTCTTGCCGTAGCGGATGGCGCACGGCCCGGAATGACCAACCGTCCAGTCCACCATGGTGCGCAGTTCGCCCACATCGCGCGGCGCCAGCACGGTCATGTTCGGTGCCGGCAACAGGGACGCCAGATCCCACACGCCGTGGTGCGTTTCGCCGTCCTCCCCCACCAGGCCGGAACGATCCAGCATGAAGGTGACGTTCAGACCGGGCATGCACACATCATGCAGCACCTGATCGAAGCTGCGCTGGAAGAACGACGCATACACCGCGAAATAGGGCCTGAGGCCGCCCGCGGCCATGCCCGCCGCCATGGTGACGGCATGCTCCTCGGCGATGCCCACATCCAGCATGCGATCCGGATGGCTGGCCTGGAAATGATTCAGCCCCGTGCCGCTGGGCATCGCTGCGGTGATGGTCATGATGCGCTCATCCGTATCGGCCAATTCCGCCAGGCGCCTGGCCATCACCGTGCCGTAGGACGGCAGGGCGGACACATTGCGCCTGTCGCCTGTTTCCACATGGAACGGCGGCGTGCCGTGGAAGATCTCCGGCTTGCGCTCCGCCACGTCGTAGCCATGGCCCTTTTGGGTCAGCACATGGATGAGCACCGGTTCCGTGGTATCCTTGACCTGTTCGAGGGTGCGGATGAGCCCCGGCAGATCATGCCCGTCGATGGGGCCGTAATAGCGGAAGCCCAGCGCATCGAAGAAGCCTTCCTTCTGCTCATCCATGAAGATGGATTTGACGGAATCCTTCAGCCACTGGGCGATGTCCGCCAGGGGCGCGCCGATGAGCGGGATCCGGTTCAGCCCCGTCCGCACGGCCTGTTTGGTATCCTTCCACCCGCGCGAGGCACGCAGGTGCGTCAGATGCTGGCTCAGCGCGCCCACATTGCGCGCGATGGACATTTCATTGTCATTGAGGATGACGATCATGGGCGTTTTGCTGTTGCCGGCATCGTTGAGTGCCTCATAGCACATACCGCCGGTCATTGCGCCATCCCCCACCAGGGCGATCACCTGATGATGCTGCCCCAGCCTGTCCCGCGCACGGGCCAGGCCCAGCGCCGCAGAGATCGCGGTGGATGCATGTCCCGTTTCGAAGGCGTCATAGGGGCTTTCGCTGCGTTTGGGAAAGCCGGAAAGTCCGCCATAGGTGCGCAAGGTATGGAACTGCGCATAGCGGCCCGTCAGCAGCTTATGGACATAGCTCTGATGCCCCACGTCGAACACGAGCCTGTCCGCAGAAAGGTCAAACACACGATGCAGCGCCAGCGTCAGCTCCACGACCCCCAGGTTGGACGCCAGATGTCCGCCCCGGCGCGCCACCGTCGCGATCATTTCCGCGCGGATCTGCTCCGCCAGGTCGAGCATCTCGTCCATGGACATATCCCTGAGGATGCGGGGAGATTCCATCTGGTCAAGACGCATATTTCTCCTCCTCAGATGTAAAAAATGTGCATCAATAATATTTCCGGGTGAGCTTTTCCAGCGCCGGGAGGTCATAGCGGCGACCGTGCCAGGCGCGTTCCATCAGCCGGACGCGCAGCCCCAACACCACCAGCGCCGCGGACACATACACCAGCCAGCCCGTCAGCGTCAGCAGGAAGCCCAGATACGGCACCTGCCCCACCAGGGCGCTGAGCAACGCCAGCAGCAGCGCGCCGCACAGGTGGACGCACGTCAGCGCCACCGATTGCACCGCGAACCGGCGGATGACATGGCTCTCCTTCTCCGCCCAGCACAGGAAAAGCGCAAACGGGCTGAGCATCGCCGCCATTGTGCAGGCCAGGCGGACGCCGGTGTTGGTCGCCAGCAGCGGCTGCTCCTCCACCACAGGCACATCCCACTCAGGAAGGCGCTCCGGTGCCTCTTTTTCCCGCCCTGCGCGGGGATGCCGCACCGTGCTCACAGCTTCGTCCCCTTGCAGCCCTTCGCACCCTTGGCGCCCTTCGCGCCGCCCAGGCTCACATGCTTGAGGATGTCGGAGGTGTAGGCGTAGTTGCGCATGTTCTTGTCCTCATGCGCGCGGAAGGCGCAAGCCACCATGCGGTCGATCAGCTCGGTGTACTTCACGCCGGCATTCTCCCACAGGTAGAACGCCAGGGAACCAGGAATGGTGTTAATCTCAGTGATGAAGATCTTGTCGGTGGCCTTATCCCACATGTAGTCAATGCGCACCACGCCCTTGCAGTCCATCATGCGGAAGATATCGCAGGACAGTTGCTGGAGCTGGTCGCGCAGCTCTTCCGGGATGGGCGCAGGCAGAATACGATGCAGGCTGGCCATGCCCTTGCTGCCGCCGCCCGCCAGATATTTCTCCTTGAAATCCAGGAATTTGTCCGCAGAAATGGGCATTTCGATGGGGCTTGCGGTCACATCGTCGTCATAGCCCAGGACGGAGCAGTTCAGCTCGATGGGCTTATCCAGGCCCTTTTCCACCAGCACGCGGCGGTCATAGTCGAAGGCCAGGTCGAGGGAATCCTCCAACCCCTCGCGGTCATCCGCACGGGAAACACCGATGGACGAGCCCAGGTTCGCCGGCTTGACGAACACGGGATAGCCCAGCTTTTCCTCCACCGCAGACACCACCGCCGCACGATCCTTCTCCCACATGGAGCGGGTGAACCAGCAATCCGGCAGGATGGGCAGATCCGCACCGCGGAAGAACTGCTTCATCATGATCTTATCCATGCCGATGGCGCTGCCCGCCACACCCGTGGAGGTATAGGGCAGATTGGCCAACTCAAGCATGCCCTGGATGGTGCCATCCTCACCGTTGAGGCCGTGCATGACCACCACGCAGGCCTGCAGGCGCGCCACGACCACCGTTTCCGGCTTGCCGAAGAGGCCCTTGCCCGGACGGGTCGCCAGCAGCGCACCGGAGCCAGCCGTCATATCCAGCTGCACCTGCTCCACGCCCTTGGCATCGGGGTTGAAGTGCTGGTAGGTCTCGATCCTGCGCAGCGCTTCGCCGGTATACCACACGCCCGTTTCGCTGATATAAACAGGGATCACATCATATTTTTCAGGGTCCACATGGTTCATCAGCTGAACAGCGCTGATGATGCATACCTCCCGCTCGCAGCTGCGGGAGCCAAAGATCACGCCAAGTTGCGTCTTCTCCATCGGGATCACGCCTCCATCAATCTATAATAATCAGGCTTCGGAATAATTATCGGGCAAGTCGTTCTCAAAGAGCGCCACATCGCCGGGATGGCCGATCTGGCGCAGCACAGCCGCCGCTTCCTCCAGGGAGACCACCACATGAATGTTCTCCTGAGGGAAACCGGCCTCCTGCAGGCCGCGGAAGATCGGGCTGGTGTGCTTGCGGCCCACGAGGACGGCCACATCCACGCTGTCCGCCATGGTCAGGCCGAATTCGTGGTTGAATTCATCCTCGCCGCTGCCCAGCTCCACCATGCCGGGCGTGATGATGATGCGCCGGCCGGGGAAGTCCCGCAGGACGCGCAGGGCAGCCCGTGCGCCATTGGGATTGGCGTTGAACGCATCGTCGATGATGGTCACGCCGGCGGAAGGGATCAGCTGCAGGCGGTGCTCGACCGGCTCCAGCTTGGCGATGCCGCGCGCGATCTGGCGCAGCGTCATGCCCAGATGCAGGCCGACGGTCGCTGCCAGCAGGATATTCTGGATATTATGCTCACCCAGCAGGCGCGTTTCGCAGGGGATCTCGTCATTCATGGTGTGCAGGATGAAGCTGCTGCCCGCAGGGGACACATGGATGTCCGACGCCCACACATCCGCATCGTCCGAACCGGCATGGATGGAGCACAGGCGGCGCTCCTTGCGGGTCTTATCGAACAGCTCGCGGCAGATGCCGTTGTCATCCGGGAAGAAGCAGCAGCCATCCGCCGGAATGGCGTCCATCAGCTCATACTTGGTGGACTTGATGCGCTCCAGCGAATGGAAGGTCTCCAGGTGCTGCGGGCCGACGGAGGTCAGCACGCCGTAGCGCGGATGCACCAGGCGGCACAGCTCCTTGATATCGCCCACATGACGCGCACCCATCTCCGCCACAAAGACCTGATGGGCCGGCATGAGCTTCTCGCGGATGATGCGCGTGACGCCCATGGGCGTGTTGAAGCTCGAGGGCGTCACCAGCACCTGGAATTTCTCCTGCAGGATCGTGCCGAGGATGAACTTCACGCTCGTCTTGCCATAGGAGCCGGTCACGCCGATCTTGATCAGGTCAGGACGGGCAGCCAGCTTGCGCTGTGCATCCCGGAAGTACATCTCGCTCACCAGCTTCTCGATTGGCCAGGCGCAGAGGCCGCCCAGGGCGATCCACACAGGCAAAAGCGCCGGGAACAGGCCGATGAAGTACAGCCGGGGCTCCTCACCCGTCAGCAGCGAACCCACCAGCGCGCACAGGAGCGTGAACACCACCGCCGAGGTGGCATAGGTGCGCTTGACGCGCATGGTGACGACGAAGGGCTTCTTGGCCTTCTTCACCTGGAGGATGCTCTTGCACCACCAGCCGCCGAGGATGGCCAGCGCATCCGCAGCCAGCGCCACCAACACGCGCAATGCGCTGCTTTCCGGCAGGAAGCGGTCGATGCTGCGGTGGATGAGCAGCAGCAGCGTCAGATACGCCGTCATCATCAGGCCCGGCAGCACCGCGCGCAGCAGATTGCGCTTCAGCGTGCGGAAATAGCCGGGGAACTGATAGCTCTCCAGCTGAAAATAGTGCATCAGGCTGCGGCCGGCCACCAGGGACGCCACGCCCACTCCCAGGGCGATCAGCCATACGACCAGGGTATTCATCAGGTCATCCACCTATCCTTCAAATCAGTTGGTTTCCACCAGGAAGCTGTGCGCGATGGCATTGAACCTCGCCGCCTGCTCAAGATATGCAAAATGCGTGCCGCCGTTGAGCACCACCAGCGCGCTGTCGGGGATCTCCCGTTCCATCTGCTGACCCATCCACAGGGGCGTTTCGGTATCCCGGTCGCCCCAGACAAGGAGCGTGCTGTTGCGGATGTTCTTCAGCTTCTCCGACTGGTCGTAATTGACCACCTTCACGAAGGTCTTGCGCATTTCCGGCGTCAGGGCTGCATAATCCCGCGAACCGTACTTCTGCACCAGCGCCTCCTGCCATTTGTCCGGCAGGCTGCCGAAGATGCGCATCTTCCGCGCCAGCTCGACCCACTTTTTCCGCCGCTGATACGGCGTCGTGCGTTTGGCGGACGCATCGCTCTCCTGCTTGCGGATGCCCGCCGCGCCCGTCAGGATGATCCGGTCGAACATGTTTGCATCCGCCGAGGCCAGTTCAATGGTCACGCGTCCGCCGAAGGAATGGGCGATGACGCTGCACGGCAGGAAGTCGAGCTTCGTCAGCAACTCCCTGATGCATGCGGCGAAATCCGGCACGCCCCAGGGCTCCGGCGGCAGGCTGCTTTGGCCATGCGCCGGAAAATCCACCGTGAGGACGGTCATATCCTGCGCAAGTGCCTGCGCCACGGGCTTCATCAGCTCGGTGGAGCATCCCCAGCCATGCAGCAGCACCACGCGCTTTTCGCCCTGGCCGCTGATCTCATAATGCATTTTCACCCCGGAAAGGGACATTTCCATGCTTGTTTCTCCTCATTGCAGACGCCGATGCGTCAAAAATCCATATTGCCATTCATGCGCCAGATATAGCGGCACTTGCGCTCCGAGATCAGCCAGCGCGTCTGGATTTCCTTGGGGACATCCACCGTGCGCTCCAATTCGCATCCCAGGCGGATGCAGGTCTTGCGGCTGGCCCAGTTGTCCGGGTCACAGGTGATGACCACACTCTCCTTCCCGTGCAGGAGGATGAGCGGGCGCAGCAATTCGCACGCGCGCCTGGCGTAATAATGCCCGCGGAAGGGCGGATCGACATGGTAGCCGATATGCCCGAAATAATACACGCATTCGCTCTCGCCCAGGCGAAGCGAAATGCGCCCGGCTTCCTTGCGCTGGCCATGCTCGACGATCATATAGTCATAATTGCGGCCAAATCCCATTTCGGCCTCCGGCGGATACAGCCGCAGCGGGACCAGGTCGATCACGCCGTCGGAGAATTCCGCCTTGCTCCTGCGAAACCACATGTCAAAGCTCCTGAATCTGCACCTGCTTAAGCAGGTGTTTGAAATCCTGCGGACGGATCAGCTGCGTCCCCTCCGTCATGACGGAGGCCGTCCCTGCGGCGATGCCCGCACGGAAGCCCTCGCGCATCGTCCCGTGCGCAGTCAGCCCGCACAGGATGCCGCCGATCATCGCATCCCCCGCGCCAACGGTGGAATGCACCTCCACGGGGATCTCCGGGGCATAGAAGCGACCCTCCGCCCCCAGATAGAATGCCCCGTCTCCGCCCATCGAAACCACCACATGGCGGACACCGGCCTCCACGAAGGTCAATGCGGCCTCGCAGATATCATCCATCGTATGCACATCGCGGCCGAGGGTTTCCGCCAGCTCCTGCTGATTGGGCTTGATGAGGAAGGGCTTGGCCTTCACGCCCTCGAGCAGTGCCGCGCCGCTCACATCGAGGATGCAGGGCAGCGGCGAAAGGGCTTCGATCAGCCTGCGGTAAGTATCCGGCGGACATCCCGGCGGCAGCGAGCCGGTGATCACCACATAGTCGCTGCCCTCCGCCTTTTCTGCTGCCAGGGCGAAGAATTCCGCCTGCTGCTGCGCGGTGAGCGTGGGGCCGGGCTCATTCAGCTCCGTCACAGCGGCGCCATCCAGCGACACGACCTTGGTGTTGACGCGGACGGCGCCATCCACCGTGAGGAAGGCATGCGCTGCACCTTCCGCAGCCAGGGCCGCACGGACAGTATCCGCGCCCTGCGCCCCAGCGCAGCCGATCACCTGCACCGGCAGGCCCATCCGGCGGCAGACCAGCGCCACATTCACGCCCTTGCCGCCCACATCGGTGCGACTATCGCGGATGCGGTTGACCGCCCCCAGCTGGAAGGCATCGACCGTCACCGTCCTGTCCAGGGCGGGATTCAGGCAGATCGTCGTAAGCAAGGCATACTCCCCCATCAAACTATTCTACTTATTATAGCATGTTTATTCATTCTATGCAATATCCCCTGCATAAACCAAAATACAAAGCGGACGCCCCCAATCAGGGGCATCCGCAAAGTTATTTACTTGATCCGATAGGCCGCCATGGCATTGCGGGTCGTGATCTCGGCCAGCTCCTCCACCGGGAGGCCGCGAAGGGCTGCGATCTTCTCCGCCACATAGCGCACATGGGTCGGCTCATTCCGCCGTCCGCGCATGGGTTCGGGCGAAAGGTACGGGCTGTCCGTCTCGATCAGCAGCCTGTCGAGGGGGACGTTCACTGCCGCCTCCTGGAGCTTGGGCGCCTTCTTGAAGGTCACAGGCCCGGCAAAGCTGATGTAATACCCCATTTTGAGGTACTCCTTCGCGATCTCCCAGCTACCGGAAAAGCAGTGGATGATCCCGCCTGAGAGCTTCCCCTTCTGTTTCTTCATCAGGTCGAGCATGTCCTGATGGGCATCGCGGACGTGATAGGCCACAGGCATATCCAGCTGATAGGCCAGCTGCATCTGCTTTTCGCACACGTCCAGCTGCGTTTCGCGCGGGGACAGGTCGTAGTAATAGTCCAGGCCGATCTCGCCGATGGCCTGCACCTTGTCCTCCTTCAGCCAGGCGGTGAGGGTCTCCAGATCGCCCTCGCGATAGCCCTTGGCCTCATGGGGATGGATGCCGACCACGGCGTATGCGCCGGCATGTGCCTGCGCAAAATCCACCGCATGCCGGGAGGAAGCCATGTCCGACCCGACGACGGCATACCGGCTTACGCCGGATGCCGCCATGCGCGCCAGCACCTCATCGCGATCCTCATCGAACCGCGCCTCATCCACATGGCAGTGGGAATCAAAGAGGCTGAGCCTCATTTCCGTTTCCATTTCTGCGTCCATCGCCCTATCAGCCGATGAGCGCGCCATCGGCCACGCCCTCGCCCACGGAGGCCAGACGCAGGTTGCCCTCGTCATCCACCGCGGAAAGGATCATGCCGTGGGACTCGATGCCCATCATCATGCGGGGCTTGAGGTTGGTGATGGCCACGATCTGCTTGCCCACCAGCGCGGCAGGATCGGGATAATACTGCGCGATGCCGGAGAGGATGGTGCGCTCGCCGTCCTTGCCGAAGGAGAGGCGGAACTGCAGCAGCTTCTTGGACTTCGGCACAGCGGAGCACTCCAGCACGCGGCCCACCTGGATCTTGGACTGGAAGAAGGTGTCGATGTCGATGGATTCCGGATAGGTCGGCTCCTCGTGCTTCTTTTCTTCCTTCTTCGCGGGCTTTTCAGCCTTCTTCTCTTCCTTCTTGGCGGGCTTTTCGGCCTTCGCCTCGCCCTGGATGTCGGAGGGATTGAGCACCTCCAGCTCCTTCTTCACGTCGATGCGGGGGAAGAGCGCCTCGCCCTTGCAGACCTTGGTGCCCGCAGGCAACTGGCCGAAGGTCTTGAGGGAATCCCAGGTCTTGAGGGCTTCATCCGTCACGCCCAGCTGCTGGAAGATGCGCTCGGGCGTGGTGGGCATGAAGGGATAGATCAGCACGGCCACATAGCGGACGCATTCCGCCAGGGTCAGCAGCACATTCGCCAGGCGATCCTTCTTTTCCGGATCCTTGCCCAGCACCCAGGGCTGCGTCATGTCGATATACTTGTTGCACTCGCCGATGACCTTCCAGATTTCCGCCAGCGCCTGGCTGAACTGGAGCTTGTCCATCTGCTCCTCCACCAGGGAAGGCAGCGCCTGGCAGTGATCGTGCAGGGGCTTGTCGAGGGTCTCGTCCACCGCATCCGTCCAGGCCGGCACCTCGCCGCCAAAGTACTTCTCCAGCATGGCGATCGTGCGGCTGACCAGGTTGCCCAGGTCATTGGCCAGGTCGGCATTCATGCGGGTGAGGAACGCCTCATTGGTGTAGTTGCCGTCGGAGCCGAAGGGCATCTCGCGCATGAGGTAATAGCGCAGCGCGTCGCAACCGTAGCGGGCCACGATGGGCTGGGCATACTGCACATTGCCCTTGGATTTGGCCATGCGGTCGCCGCCAAAGAGCAGCCAGCCATGACCGAACACCTGCTTGGGCAGGGGCAGACCCAGCGCATGCAGCATGATGGGCCAGTAGATGGTGTGGAA
>CAZIUA010000054.1:0-17690 GCA_964542315.1 uncultured Faecalibacterium sp.
CGAAAAAGTGGCCGCAGCCACTTTTTCGACACCCTGCGGGACGAAGTCCCCTTATTGCATCTTGAGGTAGGCCGTGACGAAGCCCTTGAGGTTGCCGTTCATGACATCGTCGATGTTGCCGGATTCAAAGTTGGTGCGGTGATCCTTGACCATGGTATAGGGCTGGAAAACGTAGGAGCGGATCTGGCTGCCCCATTCAATCTTCTTCATTTCGCCCTTGATCTCGGCCATTTCTTCCTCACGGGCGCGGATGCGCAGCTCCAGCAGCTTGGACTTCAGCATGGCAATACAGGTGGCGCGGTTCTGCACCTGATCGCGCTCGGTCTGGCAGGCCACGACGATGCCCGTGGGGTAGTGCGTCATACGCACGGCGGAGGAGGTCTTGTTGACGTTCTGGCCGCCCGCGCCGGAGGAATGGTAGGTGTCCACGCGGACTTCGTTCATGTTGATCTCGATCTCCTGGTCGATATCGTCCAGCATGGGGGCGACGTCCAGGGAGGAGAAGGAGGTATGGCGGCGCGCCTGGGAGTCAAAGGGAGAGATGCGCACAAGGCGATGCACGCCCTTCTCGCCGCGCAGGTAGCCATAGGCATGGTCGCCCGTCACCTCGAAGGTCACAGACTTCACGCCGGCCTCGTCACCGTCCAGATAGTCCAGCACCTTGACCTGGAAGCCCATCTGCTCGCAGAAGCGGGTGTACATGCGGTAGAGCATGCCCGTCCAGTCCTGAGCCTCAGTGCCGCCAGCGCCCGCATGCAGGGACAGGATGGCATTGGAATCGTCATACTGGCCGCGCATGAGGGTCTCCAGCTCCAGCGCGGCAGTCTTTTCCTTCAGGCCAACGAGCATTTCACCGGCCTCATCCACCAGGGATTCGTCCTGCTCCTCCTCGGCCATCTCCATGGCGACCTCGATATCGTCCGCCGTGGAGAGCAGGCTTTCGTAGTGCTCCAGCTTATTGCGGAGGCTGCCCACCTTCTGGTTGATCTTGTTGGCGCGATCCGCGTCATTCCAGAATTCGGGCTGATTCATTTCCTCGGTCAGCTCCTCCAGCTGCTCGCGCAGGTGGTCGATGTGGAGCGCCTCACCGGCCTCGGTCAGCGTCTTGCGCAGGGCGGCAAGATCCTGAGTGTATTGCTGCAAATCAAGCATCGACATGGCTTTTCTTCCTCGTTCTTTGTCGGATTCGTTGTTGTTAGGGGGAATGGCGAATTATTCTTCGCCGGAGGTGCGTCCGCAGCAGTTCTTGTACTTCTTGCCACTGCCGCAGGGGCAGGGATCGTTGCGGCCGACCTTCTGCGCGGCGGAGACGCGGCGGGGCTGAGCGCTTCCGCCTGCCTGGGCGGCCTGGGCGACCTTGCCCTCCTGGGTGGCCTTGACGGTCTGGATGCGCTCCGGGGTCTTCTGGATCTTCACCTGGTAGATGCGGCGCACCGTGTCCTCGCGGATGAGGTGGTTCAGCTCATCGAACATGTAGCCAGCCTCGATCTGGTATTCGGTGACGGGGTTCTTGCCGGAATAGGCGCGGAAGCCGATGCCGTCGCGCAGCTGATCCATCGCGTCGATGTGATCCATCCAGCGCACGTCCACCGAGCGCAGCAGCATCACTCGCTCGAACTCGCGCATGTCCACGCCCAGCTCCGCCAGCATGGCCTCGCGCTCCTCGTAGAGGCTGCGGGCGTCCTCCTTGAGCGCGGCAATGAATTCGTCCCGCTTGTCGGCCTTGGTCAGGTCAGCCAGCTCGGCGATCTTGCCATGGCGGATGCAGAGGTTCTCCAGATACTTGGTCAGCTCGTCGAGCTCCCATTCTCCGGGATGCTCCGCCGTGCACCAGCGGTCCATGGCCGCATCGATGAGGCGGCCCGCCATGCCGATGATGTTCTCGCGGACGTTTTCGCCCATGAGAACGCGGCGGCGCTGACCATAGATGGTCTCGCGGTGGCGGCTCATGACATTGTCATACTCCAGGACGTGCTTGCGGATCTCGTAGTTGCGGCCCTCGATCTTCTTCTGGGCGGCCTCGATCTGCTTGGTCAGCAGACCCGCGGTGAGGGGCTCATTGTCCTTCAGGCCCAGACGCTCGACCATGGGGCCGATGCGGTCGGAACCGAACAGGCGCATGAGGTCATCCTCCAGGGAGATGAAGAACTGGGTGGAGCCGGGGTCGCCCTGACGGCCCGCGCGGCCGCGCAGCTGATTGTCGATGCGGCGGGACTCATGACGCTCGGTGCCGATGATATGCAGGCCGCCGGTGGCCAACACGCGCTCGTGCTCCTTGTCCGTCTCCTGCTTGAAGGCGTTGTAGTGCTGCTGATACTTTTCGCGGGCAGCCAGGACATCCTCGCCCACATTCTCCGCATGGCCGACAGCGGCCTCGATCATTTCAGGCTCGTAGCCCTCCTGACGCATGGCGCGGCGGGCGAGGAATTCGGGGTTGCCGCCCAGCAGGATATCCGTGCCGCGGCCCGCCATGTTGGTGGCGATGGTCACCGCGCCGTAATGACCGGCCTGGGCGACGATCTCCGCCTCGCGGGCATGGTTCTTGGCGTTAAGGACATCATGGGGGATGCCGCGGCGGCGCAGCATGCCGGAGAGCATCTCGCTGGTCTCGACGGTGACGGTACCCACCAGCACAGGCTGCCCCTTGGCGTGGGCCTCCTGGATGGCATTGACCACCGCATTGAACTTCGCGGCCTTGTTCTTGTAGACCACGTCATCCATGTCCACGCGGATATTGGGCTTGTTGGTGGGGATCTCCACCACGTCCAGGGAATAGATGCCCTGGAACTCCTCCTCCTCGGTGCGGGCGGTACCCGTCATACCGGAGAGCTTCTGATACATGCGGAAATAATTCTGGAAGGTGATGGTGGCCAGGGTGCGGCTCTCGCGCTCGACCTTCACATGTTCCTTGGCCTCGATGGCCTGATGCAGACCCTCGGAGTAGCGGCGGCCGATCATCAGGCGGCCGGTAAACTCATCCACGATGACGACCTGGCCGTTCTGCACGACATAGTCCACATCGCGCTTCATCATGAAGTTGGCGCGCAGGGCGCTCTGGATGTGGTGGTTCAGCTCAGCATTCTCGGCATCGTTGATGTTCTCGATATTGAAGGCACGCTCGACGCGCTGTGCGCCCTCATCGGTGAGGACGATGGCCTTCTTCTTCTCGTCCACCTCGAAGTCCTCATCGCGGCGCAGGCCCTTGACCACCGCATCCGCCTTTTCATACAGGTCGGTGGACTTCTCGCCCTGACCGGAGATGATCAGGGGCGTGCGCGCCTCGTCGATGAGGATGGAGTCCACCTCGTCCACGATGGCGAAATGATGGCCGCGCTGCACCAGCTCCGCCTTGCGGACGCACATGTTGTCGCGCAGGTAGTCAAAGCCCAGCTCATTGTTGGTGCCATAGGTGATATCGCAGGCATAGGCCTCGCGGCGCTGGGCGCTGTCCAGATCATGGACGATCAGACCCACCGTCAGGCCGAGAAAGCGATGCACCTTGCCCATCCACTCGGAGTCGCGGCGGGCGAGGTAATCGTTGACCGTGACCACATGCACGCCCTTGCCGGACAGCGCATTGAGGTAGGCGGGGAGGGTGGCCACGAGGGTCTTGCCCTCGCCGGTCTTCATCTCGGCGATACGGCCCTGATGCAGCACCAGGCCGCCCAGCAGCTGCACGCGGTAGGGGCGCATGCCCAGCACACGCCAGGCCGCCTCGCGAACGGTGGCGAAGGCCTCGGGCAGGATATCATCCTCGGTTTCGCCCTTTTGCAGGCGCGCGCGGAATTCTTCCGTCTTGCCGCGGAGCTCATCGTCCGTCAGCTGCTTATAATCCGCCTCCAGGGCGTCTACCTGATCCACGATTTTGTTCAGCTTCTTGACCTCAGCATCATTGCCGCCGCCCAGAAGCTTTTTCAGCCATTCGATCATGGGGTTCTCCTTTCGATCCCGTTTCGTATTTGAAGCAGGGAAACGCACCGCAGCCATAACGCTTGTGCCGTCAGCGTTCCACCTGAATATAGCAAACCGATTTATTATAGCATGGATTGAGGGGGATGGCAAGATTTTTCCGTTGACGGCGCTGTTCCGGTCAATCAGGGATGAAGTGGTCTTCAGCGATCTCCTCCGCCGTGAGGGCGAAGTACCAATGTCCGATGATCCCCTGCGCGTCCTGATCGTCCCAGGTCACGTCGAGGTAGACCATTTCTCCATCCAGCAGGGCGATGTTCCAGGCATGGGGCTCGGTGCGCCCGTCGGAGGTGCGCGCGGCGCCGGTCACCACGCCGCAGGGGATGCCCGCCATGCGGCAGAGCAGCGTCATCGCCTGGGCATAGCCCTCGCATTGCGCCTCGCCCGTCAGCAGGGCGCCGGGGGCGGTGTGGCGCATTTCGTCCGCACCGCCATAGACCACGCGACGGCAGAGGGCGTCATGCAGCGACAGCAGATCGGGATCTTCCGCCGCAAGGAGATACGCCTGCAGATACAATTCGGCGCGCAGGGCAGCCGCTTCCTCCGCCGTGAGCCGGTAGGTCGGCTCGACCCAGGCAGCCTGTTCCGGCGTGTCGCGATAATACCCCACGGTGTAATCCAGCCCCAGGTGGAACAATTCGGGATAGTCCTGCGTAAGGCAGTGCATCGCGGCGGACACATCCGCATAGGCCGTCCCCTTGGGGAGGAGGATGCGTTCTTCGTGGCGGAAGACGGGCGCGTAGAGGAAGTCCGCCAAAGCACGCTGCTCAGCGGACAGATCCAGGGCGGACAGCACCGTCTCCCCGCCATATGGCAGCGAAAGGCTTTCCGCCTGCGCGGCGGAAGCCAGCAATAGCACGCAGATCAGGATCAAAAAGCGCCGCATGATACCTCCATGATCGAAAAAGGAGCAGCCCTGTACAGGCTGCCCCACCGGACTTGTCGTCAGTACCACCCCGCTGAGGGGTGAGCATTGGAAATCAGGAATGCGGATCCGAAGGGGGCAAAGGGGGCGATCGGAAAGCCGCCCTTGCTGCCGCACCCGAACGTACCGGCAGAAGTCACTCCTCAACAATGCGGATCCGAAGGGGGTAAAGGGGGCGATCGGAAAGCCCCCTTCGCTCCTTCCTCGTGTGGGAGCTGTATGAAGCATCATCCCCTCATTTGTACAACAAGGGTCGAAGACCCATTACCAGGCAGGCTTGGGGTTGCTGCCGTAAAGCACGGTCTGCGTCTCCTTGCCAGCATTGCCGTCCACGGTCAGGTTGTTGCGCCGCTGGAAGTTCTTCACCGCCGTGACCGTCGCGCTGTCATAGGAGCCAGTCACATCAGCGAGGTAACCCAGGTTGGCCAGCATCTCCTGCAGCTCCACCACGAGGGTGCCCTTATCGCCCTTCTTCAGCGCGGTGTAGTTGCCGGAGGCCGCCGTCGCGCCGATGGCTTCGCTGGAGTAGATGACCTTCAGCGTCTTGGGGCCGGCCACGCCGTCCACCGGGCTGACGCTGTTGTTGATCTGGAACGCGCGCACCGCATCCGCTGTGGTATCGCCGTAAACGCCGTCGATCTGGCCATCGAAATAGCCCAGTTCGTACAGCACATACTGCAGATTGCGGACATCCGTGCCCGTGGAGCCCTTCTTGAGGGACGTGGAGGTATCCGCGCTGGAGGCGCTGGTGCCGTAGAGGAGGCTCTGCGTGGCAGGGCCTGCGACGCCATCCGCCTTCAGGCCGTTCTTCTCCTGGAAGGCCTTCACAGCCGCCGTCGTGCGGTAGCCGTAATTGCCATCGACCGAGTTGGAGTAATAGCCGCGGTTCTTCAGTGCGGTCTGCAGCTTCTTGACCGCCTCGCCGGAATCCCCCTCACGCAGGGTGGTGTAGCCGCCCACGACGATATCCGTGGCATCCTCGGGGTTCTGGCCGGATTCCTCTTCCTTCTTGGCCTCTTCCTCATCCTTGAGGGCATCGGCGTTCTTGGCGTCGTTGGAATAGAGCTTGGTCAGGGTCGCGGTGGTGGCATTGCCGTTGGCGGTCAGGCCATTCGCCTTCTGGAAGGCGATCACAGCGGCCTTGGTGACCGAGCCGAAGGAGCCATCGGGCGTGCGGGTGTAGAAGCCCAGCTCCTTCAGGCGCTTCTGCATTGCGCGGACAGCGCCGCCCTCATCGCCCTGCTCCAGCGTCACACCGATGGAGGACACAGGCGTGGAGGACTTCGCCGCACCGGCGCCGTAGAGGATCTTGAGCGTATCCGGGCCGGCGATGCCATCGGTCCAGAGGCTGGCATAGCGCGCCTGGAAGGCCTTGACGGCGTATTCCGTCGCATTGCCGTAGGAGCCGTCCGCCTTGCCGGTCATCCAGCCCAGCTCGATCAGGCGATTCTGCAGGGTGGTCACGCGGGTGCCGGAATTGCCCACCTTCAGGTAGTAGGTCAGGCTCTCGGCCTTGGGGGTAGCGGTCGCCTTGGGCGTTGCGGTCACCTTCGCGGTGGGCTTGGGGGTGGCAGTCGAGGTCGCCTTCTTGGCGGAATCGGAATAGAGCTTGTTCAGGGTGTTGGTGCCGGCCTTGCCGTCCACGGTGAGGCCATTGCGCGCCTGGAACGCCCGCACGGCGGCCTCCGTCTGGTCACCGAAATCGCCGTCCGCGCTGCCGGTCAGGTAGCCCAGCGTCTTCAGGCGCTGCTGCATCCGCTTGATCTCGCTGCCGGAATCACCATTCTTGTAGGAGGTGAAGGGCGTATTGGTGGGCTTGGGGGTGTTGGTGACGGTGGTGGTGGGGGCCTTCTTCGCGGAGGAAGCATAGAGCTTGTTCAGGGTGTTGGTGCCGGCCTTGCCATCCACGGTGAGGCCGTTCTGCGCCTGGAACGCCTTGACGGCGGTCTCCGTGGCGTCGCCGAAGTCACCGTCCGCGCTGCCCTTGAGGTAGCCCAGCTCCTTCAGACGCTGCTGCATCTTCTTCACATCGCTGCCGGTGGAACCCTTCTTCAGCGTGCTGGAAGCCGTGGCCACAGGCGTCTTGGTGGCAGTGGTGCCAGCGGTGCTGACGCTGATCACGCCCTGCAGGGGATTCCTGGTGGGGGTCACAGTGGCCGTTGCCGTGCTGACAGAGGGGACGATCACATGATTGGGCGTGGGGGTGGCCGTGTTGGCCTGCACCGGCACATAGGGGGTGGCCGTGATGGTCGGCTGGATGGACTGGAAGGGCAGGTTGCCGTTATTGACGACATAGCCGTTATTGACCTCCAGGTCATCCTGCGGCACGACGCAGCCGGTCAGCAGCAGGCACAGCGCCAGCATGCCAGTCAGTCCGAGTCCCCGGACGAGGCGTCCCTTGGTAATCTTCATGGTGCAAATCCTCCTTGGCGGGGCCTATCCGCCCCATTTCCCATCTCTGTGGATGATATGTATCAATGCGCCGCGTCCGCCTGCGGAAGGAGGCCCTCCCGGTCTTCGGCTGCGGCGGTTATTCGTACAGATTCTATTGTACACGTTCTGCGCCAAACGTGCAAGCGCTAAATTTCGCCGATGCTGGCATCCCGTGGGGAAAATGTCCCATCTGCAACAATATAAACGTTTCTGGAAGGCATTTCCCTGCTTTGCGAAAGGGAATTTGTTGATTTTGTGTTCGCGCCGCAGGCAGGCGGAACAAAGCTGATAATCCGCGTAAAAAGAGGCGAAGCTCGCGCGTGCTCTGTATGCAGATAAAACCTGCCGATCCGCGTAAAAAGAGGCGAAGCCCGCGCGTGCTGCATGCTGTTAACTCTGCTCCATCCGCGTAAAAAGAGGCGAAGCCTCCGCATGCACAGGGCATACGGAGGCAATGCAGCGAATACGATGGGGCGAAGCTCAGGCAGCCGGCTGAACAGGGATCAGCAGGAACACGCCCAGATCCGTCGTGCGGAAGGTGAGCACGCCATCCTCCAGGGTGAAGTTGGTGGCATACCAGGTCTCGGCGGCGAGATCCGCGGTGTGATCGGTCCCGACGTAGTAGAGGGTGAGCTGCTCAGCGTCCAGCTGTTCTGGCAGGAGGGAGGCATAGGGGCCTTCCACCACCTCGAAGGGGTACTCCTTCAGGTCGATGATCAGCTCCGTCATTTCCTCCAGGGGCGTGGCACGCCTGATGATGATCATATACAGCGGCATGACGTCCAGCTCCAGCTCCACATCCAGCGGAACGGCATCCACCAGCACGGTCAGGCCGGAAATGATCACGGGCGTGGCGGTGGAACCATGGCTGATCATGCGGTTGCACACCGGGCAGTAGCTGATCTTGACGCCGCCCACGACGGTCTCGCGCAAGCTGCAGGCCTCGGTGATGGTCGCCTTGCAGCCCTCGCGGCCGCAGGCGATGGTGTGGGTGCCGTCGGGATTGCTGGTGCCAGCCTCAAAGGAATGGCCCAGAGGCGCCACCAGGTTGAAGTAACGGGTGTCGCCGCAGCGCTGGCAGACATTCTCCGAGATGCCTTCCTTCGTGCAGGTCGGCGCCACGACGGTGGTCTTGTAGTCATGGCCGAGGGTCGTGTTCTCCGACGGACGGGTATCGGTCGCGCCGCACTGCACATTGGCGCAGTGTGCGGTCTCCGTGCCGTTCTCGGTGCAGGTCGCGTCCTTGTTGTATTCATAGTTGACAAAGGTGTGGCTAGAGGCATCCGCCGCCGCGCCGCACCATGCGCAATGGCCGGAGCAGCTGTCCGGCACAAGGCCCGAAAGCGCACTGTTGGGATTGTGGTTGCGGCTGGTGGTGTAGTCGCAGGTCTCGCAATACCAGGAGCACCACGCGCCAGTCCCCACGCAGGTGGTGGGGCCGCCGCAGCGGTCGCAGGGGTGGCTTTCCGCCAGCGCAGCGCTGGTCAGCAGGGCCAGCACCAGCAGCACCAGAGCCATCATACACTTCTTTTTCACAGGGAAGCACCGTCCTTTCAGCATGGTGAGCGGGGTTCACAATAGGGGGATCCCATATCAGGGTTATTATACCATACCGAACGGACATTTACAACCAATTTTTTCTTCCTTAAAAAACGATGAGGAACGAGGGGATGGCTGGGAAACTACTTGCTCAATTCACAAATCGCTGTTATAATGTACTAATGGCTGTGAGGCCACATGGCGCAATCATCATCCGAAAGAGGCTGTAGATACGATATGACCTATCATGATTATATATCCGACGCCACGCTCCAATACCTCATGCAGCAATATCCCGAGCACACGCCGGGCTGGCTGGAGACCTTCCAGAGCGAAGTCCACCGGCTGGAGATGCAGTGGGGTGTGACCGTCGAAGGGTACGAGCGCGATTCCCGCTTCGGCACGATCCTCTACGGGCAGAGTGAGCCCTATGGCCGCGTGGCCATGAAGATCGTCCCCTGGTTCTCCCCTCGCCTGCAGGGCGAAGTGTACTGCTATCGGCATCTGCCCTACAAGGAGATGTGTCCTTTGTACGCGGTGGATGAGAAGCTGGGCGCGATGCTGCTCAAGTATGTACCGGCGGCCACGGCGGATTCCCCCGCGCACAAGGAGGCCACGCTCGCCGCGCTGTACGATCAGCGCCGCCTGGCCACGGCGGAGGACGAAAAGCATGTCTGCCGGTATGAGCAGGTGCTGGCGGAGGTCTCCGCCAATGCGCTGCGCGAGATCGCCCGCACCGGCGATCCGGGATACGCCCATCTGGCGCTGTCCATCGACCGGGCAGAAAAGGCCATGGCGGCCTTCGCAGGGCATGAGCGCTACCTCATCCACGGCGATGCGCATGCCTTCAATCTCCTGGAGGAAGGCACGGGCTGCCTGCTGATCGACCCCCTGGGCTATGTGGCGCCCTTCGCGTTCGAATGGGCGCGCTACCTCGGCACGGCCATCAAGGAGAACGACATGTCGGCGGACGAACTGCGCGTCCTGGCCGAGCGGCTCTCTGGCGGCCACGCGCCCCTGCAGACCGTCCTGCACGCCTTCGCCATCGATACCACCCTGCGCGCCTGCAACACCTTCATCGAGGGCAACACCCACGGGGAGATCTGCTTCGCGGCGAACTGGGCCAAACGCGCCTGGGACTACTGCGACAGGATCCTCTGAAATCACAATATCAAATAACCATCATTTCGAGGTGTTTTTCATGTCTTTCCGCGATAAGGTCAAAGCGTTTTACGCTGACATGCGCCGGGACGTTCCGGCCAGCTACAAATCCATGGACACGGAGGAGCCCTTCGACAAGATCTTCACCAAGCCCATGGGCTACCTGTTCACCCGCCTGTTCATCCACCTGAAGTGGACGCCGAACATGGTCACCATCCTGTCGATGTTCATCGGCGTGGTGGGCGGCGTCCTGTTCTACCCGGTGTCCTTCGGGTGGAATCTGCTGGGCGTGCTGCTGGTGATCCTGGCCAACATCCTGGATTCCACCGACGGCCAGATGGCGCGCCTGACCGGACAGAAGTCCGAGATCGGCCGCATCCTGGATGGCATGAGCAGCACCCTGTGGTACATCGCCATGTACGTCGCCGTGTGCTGCCGCCTGCAGGATACGCCCATCCCCTTCATGCACGGGCGCACCTGGGGCTGGATCATCTGGGCGATCGCCATCGTCTGCGGCCTGCTCGGCCATGCCCAGCAGTGTACCCTGGCGGACCGCTACCGCAACATCCACCTTTTCTTCCTGCGCAACAAGCACGGCGATGAGCTGCACCGGTCGGAGGATCTGACGCGCCGCCGCCTCGCCCTGCCCAAGGAGGGCGCCACCATCCAGAAGATCGAGCTGTTCGTGGATGGCATCTTCACCCTCTCCCAGGAGAAGCTGACCCCCATCTTCCAGAAGCTGCTCAACGGCTATCTGGCCGCCGATGAGGACACCCGCGAGAACATCCGCCAGGATTACCTCACCGGGTCGCGCAAGTACATCCAGCTCACCAACGTGCTCACCTTCAACGCCCGTGCGTACCTGTTCTTCCTCTGCATCCTGCTCAACCAGCCCCTGCTGTACTTCGTGCTGGAGTTCATCGGCTTCGGCGGACTGAAGATCTACACCCAGCGCAGCTACGAGCGACTCTCCCAGGAGCTGCTGGAGAAGTACGAGCTGCCCGGGCATGACGAGAAGAAGTCCCGCACGAGCCTGTGGAACAAGATCTTCTTCGCCGTGGGCGTCATCGGCGTCATCGTTATGCTGGTCAACACCGATTTCTCCCAGATCGACTGGTCGGGCACGGTGTTCCGCCTGATGCCCCTGTGGCTGCCGTCGCTATTGTGCCTGTGGGGCGTGGCGTATGTGCTGCATTCCCTCGGCTACGGCATCATCATGGGCTGGCGCGGCAAGGGCATCCCCTTCGGCCAGCTGCTGCGGGTGACGATCTCCGGCTTCGCGCTCAACCATGTGACCCCTGTGGGGCTGGTGGGCGGCGAATTCTACCGCATCATGGAGATGAAACCCCGTCTCGGCACGGAAAAGGCCGTCGCCGCCACGCTGACCTTCACCGTCATGAACACCTTCTCCCATGTGATGTTCTGGTTCACCGGCGCGCTGATGTACTTCGTCTCCGCATGCCCCGGCTCCTGGGTGGTGACGGCCGCCATGGTGCTGATGCTTGTGGCCTGCGGCGCGGGCATCGTGCTGTTCTTCCGCTATTGCAAGCATGGCCTGGTGGTCTCCCTCATGCACCTGCTGTCAAAGCTCCCGCTGGCGGGCGAAAAGATCGCCGCCCTGGCCGAGCGCAAGGCCGATCAGTTTGAGGAGATCGACCGCGATATGGAGGCCTTCTATCACCGCCATTGGGATTTCTGGACCACCACCGTGGTGGAATACGCCGCCCGCCTGCTGGAGGCGGCGGAGTTCTGGCTCATCTTCCTCGCTCTGGGCCTGGATGTGCCGTTCATCTACTGCGTGGTGGCGCTGTCCTGCGCGTCCCTGGTGGGCAACCTATTCGCCTTCATCCCCATGCAGATCGGCACCCGTGAGATGGGTCTGTCCCTGGCGCTGAGCTGGGTCGGCCTGTCCTCCCCCCTGAGCCTGACGGCCTCCATCATGTCCCGTATCCGCGAGATCATCTACACCGCCGCCGGCACGCTGATGATGCTCATCCACGACGGCAGCATCCCCAAGACCAACGCCACTGACGTCCATGCGGCGCTGTCGCAGGAGGATGCCGCGGAAACCGCTGAACCGTCCGCCGAGACCGAAGCCCCTGCGGAGGAGGTCATCGACGCATGAACGCTGCGCTGATCCTCTCCGGCGGCGTTGGCGCGCGCTTTGGCGCCACCGTCCCCAAGCAGTACACCCGCATCCGCCGCAGGATGGTGATCGAATACGTCCTGGATGCGGCGCAGGCGGCACAGACCATCGACGTGGTGATGGTCGCCGGGGCGGATCGGCCCCAGCTGCGCACGCTGCAGAAGAAATACGGCTTCCACACCGCGCCGGGCGGAAACGTCCGCAACGAGACCCTCCTGAACGGCCTGACGGCGCTGCGCCAGATGGGCTGCGAGCGCGTGGTCATCCTGGATGCGGTGCGTCCGCTGGTGACCGGCGCGCTCATCGACGAGTACATCCGCCTGCTGGGCGAAGGCTGGGACGCGGTATCGACCGTGCAGCCCATCACGGACAGCCTGGGCTGCCTGGACTGCCACGAGGTGGATCGCAGCCGCTTCTACCTCATGCAATCCCCCGAGGGATACGCCCTGCCCAAGCTGCTGGATCATTTCGACCCCGATTCCCCCCTGACGGAGGTGGCCCACCAGCTCCCCGCGGACAGCCGCATCTGCCTCTATCGCGACTTCCCGGAGAACCCCAAGCTCACCTACCCCTGGGAGAAGGAAGCCATCGCGCAGGCCCTGAAAATGCGGGAGACTGCGGACTGAAACGTATCAAATAGGCCGGAGCGCGCAAAAGCGTTCCGGCTCTTTTGCATCGACAAAGTGGCGAAGGCACTTTGTCGAGATATTGCACTCACTCACTGGTCGAACGGCAAGCCATTCTCCCGGCCGTTCGTTCGTGTAAGGAAGCTTTTTCCGACGGAAAAGCGCGAAAATCGCCGCGCATGTCGCCGATTTTCGATGGGAAGTCGGAGGGCTTGCGAGCCCTCCGACACCTCCCAAGGTTTGTTGACACCCTGAAGCTGGAGCGCGCAAAAGCGTTCCGGCTCGTTTTTTGCCCTTTTCATTCCTGCTCGAGGGCGTTCTGCGTGACGGTGTGCGTTTCCCGGATCGTGCCGTACTCGACCGCAGCCGTGGCAGACAGCGCCAGCAGCAGCACATTGAAGGCCACATACAGCCCCACCACCCAGGCGGCGATGCGCCACAAACGGCGGCTCCGGCGGTTCTTCTCAGCCAGCTGATCGTTGATGCGCACCAGCGCCGCGGCGACGTCCGAAGGGGCTTCCGGCGCCTCCACCGGTGCGTCCAGCAGCGCCTGCACCGTGGTGTCCAGCGCGTCCGCCAGACGGACGAGCGCATCCGCGTCCGGCACAGAAAGGTTCTTCTCCCATTTGGAGATGGTCTGGCGTGTCACATGCAGTGCATCCGCCAGGGTCTGTTGCGTCATGCCGTTCTTCCTGCGCAGGGCAGCGATATTTTCACCCAGCATCATCAGGACACTTCCTTTCGTTTTTGCTTCGGCCGATGCCATGATGATACACCCCCGGTGCCGAATTGGCAAGCAACGCCGCTTCACAACCGCGCAACGCAGACGAACATGCCCCCCTGATACAAAAAAAGATCCCCCGGTGCAATGCGCCGAAGGATCCTGTGATACTCAGTCGCGGCAGATGACGCGGCCGTTTTCGATATGATCAGCGATGGCCAGGGAGACCAGCTTCACGCCCTTGCCGCGCAGGTGATCACCGCCGGGCTGCCAGCCCTTCTCGATGCAGACGCCCGCGCCCACCAGCACCGCGCCGGCCTCCTCGACGATCTGCATCAGGCCGTTGATCGCGCCGCCGTTGGCCAGGAAATCATCAATGATCAGCACGCGCATGCCAGCCTTGAGATAATTGCGGCTGACGCGGATGACATTGTTTTTCTGATGGGTGAAGGAATACACATCCGCCGTGTAGACATCGTTGCCGATGTTGCGGCGTTCGCCCTTTTTGGCGAAGATGACGGGGATGTTGCCAAAGGCCATGGCGGTGGTCAGACCGGTAATGATGCCGCTGGCCTCCACGGTGAGGATGCAGTCCACCTGGTCGTCCTTGAATGCCTCATAGAACGCCTGACCCATCTCCACGGCCAGCCCCACGTCGATCTTGTGGTTGAGGAACATGTCCACCTGAACGACCTCGGTCCCAACACCGATGCCTTCTGCCTCGATTTTGCGCTTGAGTGCTTCCATAACAAACACCGCCTTTATTCATTTTTGATCCCTGAGGGATCACTGATGGATCGTGAAAAAGCCTGATTGCGCCGTGCAAATCAATAATTGCCTGATCCCTGAGTTACTGCTCGATCCAGCCGCGCATGAGCGCGACCTGATACACGCCCTCCACCATGCCCTGTGCAAGCATGGTCTGGTATTCGGGGGTGGCCATCTTGACGTCCTCACCGGCATTGCTCAGATAGCCCATCTCCACCAGGAAGCAGACCATCTTCGCCCAGTTGTTGCCGATGTAGTTGTCGTTCAGATGGACAAAGCCGGTCTTGTCCGTCAGCTCATAGCCGACGGCCTTCTTCATCTCGTCCAGGAAGGCCTCGCCCATGGCGCGGTATTCCGCCGGTTCCGCCACCGCACGGGCGTAATCCGAATTCAGCGGCGCGTAGATGCTCATGCCGGTCTTGTTGGCGTTGGAATTGCTGTCGCAGTGCAGGCGGAGCATGATATGCGCGCCCGCGGCATCGGCGATCTCGCAACGCTCGATATTGGTGTGGAACACATCCTGCGTTTCGCGGGTCATGACGACGGTGGCACCCTCCTGCAGGAGTAGGTCACGGAGGATCATGCCGGTTTCGAGGGTGATGATGGCTTCCTTGCGCAGCGTCACCTTGCCCTGCGCCATGCCGCCCTTGCCGGTGGTGGATCCGGGCAGGCCGGGGCCATTGGGCTCCTTGACGATCTGGCCATTCTCCTGATGGCCGGGATCGATGCAGACCACCACGCCGGAGAGGCGGCCGGGCTGCTGCTGGGGCGCTTCCGGCGCCTGATAGCCCTTGCGGACGGTCTCCTCGCAGCGGACGGTCCCCTTGGCCGTGCGCACCTGCACGGTGAAAAGCGTGCGGGCGTAGGTCAGCGGCGCGAAGATCTCGCCCTCATACAGGCCATCGGCATTGGCCGGATAGACGGGGAAGGTCGCATTCTCCTGTTTGGAGCGGAAGTAGAGCATCATATAATCCGTTCCCGGCGCGGTGAAGGAATACTTGAAGCCGGTGACGGTCTCCGTCAGGGTCAGGTCATTGACCTTGGCGCTGGCCGAGCCGCTGGGCTTGACGTAATCCGCGCTTTGGGGGATCTGCACATTTTTCTGCACCAGACGGGTCTGCTTGAGGTTCTGCACGGTGACGGTGTACTTTCCGCCTGCCGCGCTGTAGGGCAGATCGATGCTGCCACTGAACTGCCCGTCCGCGCTGTAGAGGGTCTTGCGGCCATCTTCGCTGGCGCTGTCCCACAGGAGGACGAGCCACTCCTCGCCGGAGGAGATCTCATAGTCGAAGCCCATCTCGTGGGGCGTCACGGTCAGCTCCGTCGCGGCCTGCGCGCACATCGGCACGCAGCAGCACAGCAGGAGCAGACACAGCAGCAAACATTTCCGCATGGATGGTTCTCCTTATTCTCGGTTTTGTCCCATGGGCCGGTCAGCCGCGGCGCGGACGCTTCATCCGTTTCATCAGCGTATGGAGACGCCCGGCCACCGTGCGGGACTTTTTCAGCGCCACAGCGGCCTCCAGCGCGCCCGAATGGAAGTCGTTGTTGTTCGGCTCCCGGCGGACGGCCTCGCGGTAGGACTGATGCGCACTTTCATATTCTTCCATCGTCATGAGGATGCGCCCCTGCATGGCATACCAGATGCCGCTGCGCTCATGCGTGCGCATCAGGCTGCGCAATGCGGTCTCCGGGCTGCCGCGGCGGAGCATCTTGTCCGCCAGGGTGAGCGCGTCCATCATGGTCAATTCACTGTTGTAGCTGGTGGCGGCGCTGCGTCTGCTGACGGCGAGCTTCAGCGCCTCCTCGTAGGCCAGGTTGAGGGCGATCATTTTCTCCTGGGCGGCCTTTTGTGCCTCCGCATCCTGAAATTTATCCGGATGACAGGTCTTGACCAGCCGTCGGTAGGCACTGCGCACTTCATCCGCATCCGCGCCCGCCGTCAATCCCAGCACCTCAAACGGATTCCGCGTGACAACACCCCCCTGGGTCTGCGACCCCTTTTTTAGTTGATACCATTGGCATGCTATCCTCGCGTGGGAATTGTATGACCCATCCGCTTGCCTGATCGTATAAAGTGGGGACGAAGTCCCCCCCCCCGCAAAGCATGAATCCCCGGCTTATCTCTCCCGCGTGATGACCGCGCCCAGGCTCTGGAGCTTCTCCTCGATGTGGTCATAGCCACGGTCGATATAGTGGGGCTCGTAGATCTCGGTCACGCCCTTGGCCATCAGGCCGGCGATCACCAGCGCCGCGCCTGCGCGCAGGTCAGTGGCGGTGATGGGCGCGCCGTACAGCTCCGTCACGCCGTCGATGATGGCCGTGCGGTCCATGATGCGCACATGCGCACCCATGCGGCCCATTTCCACCAGATGCTTCAGGCGGGATTCATAGATGGTCTCCTGAATGACGGAGGAACCCTTCGCCGTGGTCAGCAGGGCGGACATGGGCTGCTGAAGGTCGGTGGGGAAACCCGGATACACCTGGGTCTTGATATTCACCGCGCGATGCGCCCCGGTGGAGCGCACGCGGATGGCATCGTCGCTGTCGGTGACGCGCACGCCCATCTCCAGGAGCTTGGCGGTCAGCGCCTCCATATGCGTGGGGATGCAGCCGTTGATGACCACATCGCCATGGGTGGCGGCGGCAGCGATCATCAGCGTGCCGGTTTCGATCTGGTCGGGGATGACGGCATAGGTGGCGGTATGCAGATGCTGCTGACCGCGGATGCGGATGACATCCGTACCGGCCCCCTTGATCTTCGCGCCCATGGAGTTCAGGAAGTTCGCCAGGTCGACGATATGGGGCTCCTTCGCGGCGTTGTAGATGGTCGTGCTGCCCTGCGCCTTGGCCGCGGCCAGCATCACGTTGATGGTGCCGCCCACCGTCACCACGTCGAAAAACACATCGCTGCCGACGAGGGCATCCGCCTTGGCGATGATGCGCCCGCCCAGCTGCTCGACCTCCGCGCCCAGGGCCGCAAAGCCCTTGAGGTGCTGGTCGATGGGGCGCGCGCCGATGTCGCAGCCGCCAGGGAGGTACACCTCCGCCTCGCCGCGCCGGCCCAGCAGCGCACCCAGCAGGTAATAGCTGGCGCGCAGGCGCTGGGAATTGCTGTAGCTGACCTGCCAGCCCTCCGCCGGACGGGGATCCACCGTCATGAACGCATTGGGGACATAGTCCACCCGTGCGCCCAGGGCGCGCAGGATATCCACCAGGGCGTGAACATCCGCGATGTCGGGCAGGTTCTCGATGGTGCAGGGCTCATCGCACAGCAGCGTCGCCGGGATAACGGCCACCGCGGTGTTCTTGCCACCGCTGACGCGCACCTCACCCTCCAGGCGATTGCCGCCGGTGATGAGCATTCTCTCTCTATTGGGCATGATCTCCGGCTTGCGCCGG
>CAZIUA010000055.1:0-17671 GCA_964542315.1 uncultured Faecalibacterium sp.
TGCTGGTCAGGATGGGCAGGCCGGGAACATAGTTGAAGCTGGAGGCGGTCATGTAATACACGCCGTCCACGCAGATGCAATCCGGGTCGGAATAGTCGCAGAAGATCACGGGGTTGGAATAGGTGCCGTTCTGGTTATCCGGCAGATACAGATACTCGCTCATTTTTCCACCTCATCAGCGGCCGTGGTCGCCATGCCCATATGGGAGGCTTCCTGCATGAACTGCTCAAAATCATCGCGGAGGAGCGCGCGGTATTCGCCGCCCAGGTCATACAGCGCCCTGGCGATCAGCGCACCGAAGGCCACCGCGCCTGCAGGCTGCAAATGGGTATTGTCCTTCTGTCCGTTGGGGAAATGCGGATACACCTTGGCAGGAAGGTTCATGTAGAGCATCGTCGCCGCTGCATCGCCCATGGCATCCACCAGCTTTTCGGACATGGCGGTCAGGTCGACAACGGCCACGCCGAGCTTTTCACCCGTGCGGCGGGCGGATTCCGCCCAGCGGTCATGCTTGTACAGCGCGCCAGGCTGGTTGCGGTTGAAGCGCGTCACAGGGGTAATGATCACCGGCGTTGCGCCCTTGTTGCGCGCCACATTGACGAATTTCTCCAGATTCTCCTGGAAGCCGGAATCCGGGTCGGCATAGCGTGTGGGATCTTCCGGCTTTTCGTCATTATGGCCGAACTGGATGAACAGGAAATCCCCCTTGGTGATGCGGTCGTAGATCAGCGCCAGTCTCCCCTCGTCGATGAATGACTTGGTGGAGCGGCCATTCTCCGCATGATTCTCCACACGCACCTCATGGGGAACCAGGAAACGCTCGAATTCCTGGGCGATGCCCGTCTGCGGCCAGGTGGACATACCGTTCTGCTTCGCGGTGGAATCCCCCGCCCAATAGATGGTGGTCATATCTCTCTCCTCCTGATGAAAACGCCGCATCCGCGGAAAAGCCCGGGATGCGGCGCTCGTCTGCTTGCCTTGATGATGACATGCAGCATGAATTGTGTCAACATCTGTCCATTCGCAATGGCCAGACTTTGTGCTTACTCCTTCACAGCGCCGATGTTGATGCCCTTGACGAAGTATTTCTGCAGGAAGGGATAGAGGATCATGAAGGGCAGGATGGCGACAATCACGGCGGCGTTCTGCACGGTGTTTTCCGTCGCAGAGCCGATGGCGGTGGGCAGGTTGGAGCCCATCATCATCGAGCGCAGCTTCATCTGGAAGTTGTACAGGTTCGCCTTGGTGATATAGAGCTTGTAGTTGGTGTAGTCATTCCAGTAGCTGACGGCGAACATCAGGCCGATGGACGCCAGCGCAGCCTTCGACAGGGGCAGCACGATCTTGTAGAAGGTCTTGAAGGGCGTGCAGCCATCCAGCTTGGCGGATTCAAAGAGCGACGTCGGGATGCCCTCGAAGAAGTTGCGCATCAGCACCAGATTGTACACATTGATGGCCGGGAGCAGGATCACGCCCAGGAGGTTGTTGGTCAGGTGCAGGTTGCGCATGACGATGTAGGTGGGAATCATGCCGCCGGAGAAGATCATGGTGAACATGAGCATCGCGGCAAACAGCCCGCGACCGGGCATCTCCCACTGGATGAGCACATACGCGCCCAGGGTGGACAGCGTCAGGCCCAGCAGCGTACCGCAGACGGTGG
The DNA here is from genome assembly GCA_964542315.1 of uncultured Faecalibacterium sp. Classification (GTDB taxonomy): domain Bacteria; phylum Bacillota; class Clostridia; order Christensenellales; family Aristaeellaceae; genus UBA11524. The sequence goes on from CAZIUA010000055.1 coordinate 1,661, forward strand.
TGATGACGCTGTTCTTCAGCGGCGTGACCAGGGAGGGGTTGGTCAGCACGGTCTGATAGCCCTCCAGGCCGAAATGATCCGGCCAGATCTTCATGCCGTAGCCGGTGGTCAGGTCGAAGGAGTCCACCAGGACCTTCCAGATCGGGACGAGGATCATCAGGCAGATCACCAGAAAGAGAATGCCGTTGACGATGGGGAAAACGCCGATCTTCCGCACACGCTTGCGGATCTTGTTCGTTGTATCCATATACCGCATCCTCCTTTCTTACACGATACCGCGGCCGCGGACCTTCTTGCTGGCGAAGTTGCATGCGAGCATCAGCACAAGGCCGACCAGCGAGCGGAACAGGCCGATGGCGGTGGTGTAGCCATAATCAGGCAGTCCGCCGGAGTTGAAGGTCTGATAATACACATAGGTCTGCAGGACCTGGGAGACGTCCATGACCGCATCGTTCTGCAGGACGAAGACGCTCTCGAACAGGTTCATGATCTTCGCAAGATTCAAAATCAGCACGGTGATGATGGTATTGGCCAAGGCGGGCATGGTGATATACCACATCTTCTTCCAGCGGCCAGCGCCGTCGATGGCGGCCGCCTCGTAGATGCCCGGGTCAATGCCGGTCAGGGTCGCCATGAAGATGATGGTGCCCCAGCCTGTATCGTGCCAGATGTTAATGACGTAGTAAGCCCCTCGCCAGGTGTTGGAGCTGCCGAGGAAGTAGATGCCCTTGTCAATGATGCCCATTTTGATCAGCAGCGAATTGACAAGGCCCTGTGAGGTCGGGGACAGGATCAGCTGGAAGACGGATGCCGTCACGACCCAGGACATAAAGTGCGGAAGGTAGATAATGGTCTGTGCGAGTTTCTTGCCCCAGATGTTGTTCATTTCGTTGAGCAGCAGGGACAGAATGACGGAGAAGCCCGTCGTGAGCAGGAGCTTCAGCACGCTCAGCTCAATGGTGTTGCTGAAGGCCTGCCAGAAATTCGGCATGCTGAACAGGCGCTTGAAGTTATCAAGGCCCTTCCAGACGGGATCCTTGATGATGGTGTACTTGGTGAAGGCGTAGCGGATGCCGGTCATCGGCAGATAGTGGAAGACAACGACAAACGCCAGGACGATGGCCGCAAAGACATAAAAACCCGCATAGTTCTTGATGCGGGGCCAAAGCGGCTTTTTCTTGGGCTTGATGGCGGGTGCGCCGTTCATGCAATGACCTCCTTTTGTTCATTCCGGTGAGGGCAGGGAGCTCCGATATGGAGCCCCCTGCCCTGGATGGTTTCAACCATGCGCTGTCATTGCAAACAGCCCATGCGAATTTTACTTGGCGTTCAGCGCCTCGACGATCGCGTCGGACCAGGTCTGACCCTGCTTGGCGTACTCAGACATCGCCTCTTCATAGGTCTTTTCGCCCATGATGACGTTAGCGATCAGCTTGTTCTTCAGGGTGGTCAGGTCGCCGTTGTACATGGTCATGGCCTCGTTGGAGGGCACGAGCCAGGCGGGACGGCTGTTGGCAGCGAACAGCGCGTAGGACTCGAGGTTCTCAGGCTGAGCGATCTGGTCGACCGGATCCTTGTAGCCCTCGGCGAACTTGGCCAGGGACATGACGGGGTCGATGTGGTTCTTGGTGTAGGCGGTACCAGGAGTTTCGAGGTTCTCCTTCATGTGGAAGACGCCTTCCTCAAAGGTCTTCTCGTTCTTGGTGCCGGCGCAGATGGTCTCGGCCTCGTAGCCGTGATGCACGCCTTCAACACCGTAGGTCCACAGGAACTGGATGTCACCGCCATCGAGCATGGTGTCGATGAACCAGTCAAACACGCCCTGGGGATTCTCGCAGGCATTGGTGATGGCCCACACCGGCGGAGTACGGTCGATGTAAGCGGGAGTGCCCTCCAGCGGCGGCAGAGCAATCAGCTCGGAATCCTGGTTGTTGGCGATCAGGTTGGTCTTGAGGTTGGTCGCCCAGGTGCCGGCCCAGTAGGTGAACACACCGGTGGTGTTGTCATAGAACTTGTTGCGGCAATCCTTGGTGCCGTTGGTCAGGGTGGTGGGGTCGATCCAGCCCTTGGTGTAGCCCTCGTTCAGGCGGGCCAGGGCGTCCTTCATAGCAGGCTCGGTGAAGCCGTCCACCCAGGTGCCGTCTTCCTTCTGGTAGAAGGAGGGGTAAGCATCCTGATAGAACTCAGGCAGGTAGTTGATGTAGGGCGCCTCGCCGCCGATGAAGCCGGCAGCGGTCACAGCGTAGGTGTCCTTCAGGCCGTCGCCGTCGGGATCCATGTTGACGAAAGCATCGCACATCGCGGCGTACTCTTCCCAGGTGGTGGGAACGTCCATGCGCACAGCATCCAGCCAGGCCTTCTTGACATAGGTCACGCAGCCGTTGCCGAAGCCGTCAGCGAAGCCGTACAGGCGGCCGTCGATCTTCAGGCCCTCGATCACGTCCAGGTTCTTGACGCGGCCGGAGTTCTTGGTCTTGGAGTTGTCCCACGCCTCGGTCATGTCCCACAGAACGCCCTCGTTGGCGTAGTTGGCATAGTAGGTGGAGGACAGGATCATGACGTCAGGCCACTCGCCAGAGGCGATCTGCTGCTGCATCACGTCATAATACGCGTCGTGGTCGGGCTGGATGATCTCCAGCTCGATGCCGGTGAGTTCTTCCCACTTGGCCTTGAACTCAGCCTGGCCATTGGGCTCGGTGACGACAGTGCCGTCGATGAAGATGGTGATCTTCTCGGGCTTCTTCGCGCCGTCAGCCGCGGCGAAGGTGAACATGCTCGCGCACAGCACCAGCGCCATCACCAGGGAAAGCAACTTCTTCATAGGTTGTACCTTCCTTTCTATTTCCGCAGCTTTGTATCTCCTCGCCGCGGGTTGTCTTGATTATATCACGAAAGCGTTTTCAAAGCAACAGAAATTGTGTACTTCGTTAAAAAATATCATAATTTTTGTAGATTGCTAACAAATTCTAATTGATTTAATATGCGCATTTTGTGCTATATTCACATTTTTCATGCACAAAAACAGCGGAGCCGCATCTGCAGCCCCGCCGAGGGTCAGTTTTCGGTCAGATCCATGTCTGTGAAAGGCGATTTTTCCTCAAAGGGGAATTTGATATGCCAGATGGCGCGCAGGGCATCCATCTGGTGGAGGAGCATCCGCGTCTGGCTATGGGGCATCTCTTCCGGCTCGAGACGTCCGGCACGAAGATCCCGCAGGCAGGCTTCCACTTCATATTCATAGCCAGTGATCTGGGGCGGCATATCGATATGCCTTGTGGGGCGGTTGCGGTGATCCTTTTCGTAGATCTCCACCCAGGACGGATTGTTGACATTGTCCACCGTCATGTAGCCTTCCGTACCGTAAATGACGCACCGCCGGTCGGAGTTAAAAGCCGTAGAAGCCATGAGTTGACCCATTTTTCCGTCCCTGTACTTGATGGTGATGGTCTCCGTGCGGTCGACGCCTGTGTCCATCAATTCCACCGTGCTGTTGATGCGGACGATGTCATCCCCGAACACCATCGACGCGAAACTGAGCACATACACGCCCAGGTCGAGCAGTGCGCCGCCAGCCAGCTCCGGACGGACGATGCGCTCCTTATACTCGATGGCATAGCAGAGGTTCGAATAGAGCATGCGCGGCTCGCCGATGACGCCCTGCTGCAGCAGGTCATTGATGATCCGCCGCGAGGGCATATAACGGTGCCACAGGGCCTCCGCCACATACACGCCCTGCTCCTCCGCGAGGGTCAAAACCTCCTCCGCCTGATGCAGATTGGGTGTAAATGCTTTCTCACAAAGGACGGGTTTTTTGTGGCGGATACACAGCTTCATCTGCTCGGCATGGAGGGCGTGGGGCGTGGCGATATACACCAGTCCCACCGCAGGATCGCGCAGCATCTCCTCATAGGAGCCATAGGCTTTTTCGGCGCCTTCCTCCCGTGCGAAAGCCGCTGCCTTTTCCATGCTGCGGGAGGCCACGGCATACAGCGCCACGGGACGCCCGGCTGCCGCCATCTCGCGGATGGTCTTGCTCATGGCCCGTGCGATCGCGCCCGCGCCCAGGATGGCGATATTCAACGTTTCGGACATAGCACATCCACCTTCTTTATGTATGATCCCGTTCTTCCGGATACCCTGATTGTACCATGCCTGCATCGGCAGCGTCAAACGCCATTCACGGAAAAAGCAGGACGTAAACGGCGCCATCCGCCGCATTGCCGATGCTTCTTGGCACATCAGAGGCTCCCCTGCTTCACACGGACGCATGCACCCCTGTTTTTCCTGCGGCGGATACAAATTTCGCAGCCGCGCTTCCTTGACTTTTGGGCGATTCTACTTATAATAGATATGATGCGTGAATTATGCGCATCGCGTGTTTGTGTTGGCAGCAAGTATCGCAGCTCCATGCCGAGCTGATGCAAGTCCGGCCGCAGGATCACCGTTGATCCGCCGTGAAAAAAAAAACGGTGCGGCCGCAAATAAGGAGGGTCGGGCCCATGCCCACTGCAATCACCCACGTCCAGCCCGGCTCCATCGCCGAACGGCTGGGATTGACCGAAGGCGATCAGCTGGTCTCCATCGCCGGTGAGCCGATCATCGACCAGATCGACTACCAGGCGCTGACGGCGCATCGCCGCTTTGATATGTGCGTCCGCCGCAAGGGCGGGCATGAGGATATCATCCACGTCCGCAAGCAGGACTGGGAGCCCCTGGGCATCACGCTGGATCAGACCATCGTGTCCTCCCCCCGCCCCTGCAAGAACCACTGCATCTTCTGCTTCATCGACCAGATGCCGCCCGGCATGCGCAAGACCCTCTATGTCAAGGATGATGACTGGCGCCTCTCGCTGATGATGGGCAACTACATCACCATGACCAACATCGACGATGCCGAGCTGGACCGCATCATCCGCCGGAAGGTGTCGCCGCTGTTCATCTCTGTGCAGTGTACCGATCCGGACATGCGCGTGAAGCTGCTGCGGAATCCGCGGGCAGCGCAGATCATGGACAACCTGCGCACGCTCAAGGCGCATGGCATCCGCTTCCACTGCCAGATCGTCCTTTGTCCCGGCTGGAACGACGGCGAGATCCTGATGAAGTCCATCCTCGAACTGGCGGAGCTCGCCCCGGCGGCGCAGTCCATCGCGCTAGTGCCCATCGGGCTGACCAAATTCCGCGACGGGCTGCCCTACATCAAGCCCTATGACAAGCAGATGGCCACGGAGCTGATCGAATCCGTCAAGCCCTTCCAGGAGAGATTCCTGCGGGAAATGGGAACGCGCTTCGTCTTCCCGGCGGATGAATTCTACTGCCTGTCCGGCCTGCCCATCCCGGCGGACGAAGAATACGAGGACTATCCTCAGATCGAGAACGGCGTGGGCATGCTGCGGATGTTCGAGACCGACCTGCAATACGCCGCGGAGGACTATCCCGTGACCGAAACGCCGCCGCGCAGGCTCTGTATTGCCACGGGCACGTCCATCGCGCCCTTCCTGCAGCGGCTGGCCGATCAATACGCCCCCAAGGGAACCACCGTCGAGGTACGCCCCATCATCAACCGCTTCTTCGGCGAATCCGTGACGGTCTCCGGCCTGATCACCGGCGGCGACCTGGTGGCGCAGTGCCGCGATGTCGATGCGGACGAGATCCTCATCGTGCGCAGCATGATCCGCGCCGAGGGCGACCTTTTTCTGGACGATATGTCCGTTGACGAAGTCCGCAAGGCGCTCCCTGCCCCGCTGCGCATCACCGAGAGCAGTGGCGAAGGCTTCTGGCGTGCCATTTCCGGGTATCAGAATTGACCCCATACAGGAGGAACAGACAATATGGCTAAGCCCCTTGTGGCCATCGTTGGCCGCCCCAACGTTGGCAAATCCACTTTCTTTAACCGCATCACCGGCAAGCGTATCTCCATCGTCGAGGACACTCCCGGTGTGACCCGCGACCGCATTTATGCCGATGTGGAATGGCAGAACCGCCGCTTCACCATGATCGACACGGGCGGCATCGACCCGCGCAGCGAGGATGTGCTGCTCTCCCAGATGCGCCATCAGGCGGAGATCGCCATGGATACAGCGGATGTGATCTGCTTCTTCGCGGACGGACGCGACGGCCTGACCGACGACGACCGCGAGGTGGCGAATCTCCTGCGCAAGACCAAGAAGCCCCTGCTGCTGGTCATCAACAAGGTCGACCACATCTCCATGGTGGACAATATCTACGAATTCTATGAGCTGGGCATCGGCGATCCCATCGCTATCAGCGCGGCGAACATGATGGGTCTGGGCGATCTGCTGGAGGCCATCTGCGCGCAGCTGCCTCCCCAGACCAAGGACGAAATGGAGGAGGATGACCACATCCTGCAGCTGGCTGTGGTCGGCCGCCCGAATGTCGGCAAGTCCTCTCTGGTGAACCGTCTGCTCGGCCAGGAGCGCACGATGGTGTCCAACATCGCCGGCACCACCCGCGATGCCATCGACACCCGCTTCAAGGTCAACGGCACGGAATACAACATCATCGACACCGCCGGCATCCGCCGCAAGAGCCAGATCGAGGACGAGTCCCTCGAGCGCTACAGCGTGCTGCGCTCCATCGCGGCCATCCGCCGCTGCGACGTGGCGCTGCTGCTCATCGATGCCAATGACGGCGTGACCGAACAGGACACCAAGATCGCCGGCCTCATCCGCGACGAGGGCAAGGCCGTCATCATCGTGGTAAACAAGTGGGACGCCATCGAAAAGGAGACCGGCACGCTGGAGGCCTTCAAGAAGCAGGTGCTGGAAGACCTGAAGTTCATGGACTACGCGCCCGTGCTCTTCCTCTCCGCCATGACCGGCCAGCGCGTGCATACCGTGATGGACATGGTCGATCAGGTGTGGGCGCAGGCGAGCAAGCGCATCCCCACGGGCGTGCTCAACGACGTGCTCAACGATGCCACGGCAGATCTGCAGCCCCCGGCCACCAACGGTCGCCGCCTCAAGATCTACTACGCCACCCAGCAGGCCACCTGCCCGCCCCTGTTCATCCTCTTCGTCAACGACGAAACGCTCATGCACTTCGCCTATGAGCGCTACCTGGAGAACTACTTCCGCAAGACCTTCGACTTCACCGGCACGCCCATCCGCTTCATCCTGCGCGAGAAGAAGAAGGACTAATTTGAAGGGATTGATGGTATGAATACCCTGCCCTATATCGTCATTGCTGTGATCTCCTACCTGCTCGGCAGCATCTCCTTCGGGATGGTCGTCTCGAAGGCTGCCGGCGGCCCCAACCTGCGCGAGGTGGGCAGCAAGAACACCGGCGCGACCAATGTCCTGCGCGTCATGGGCGTGAAGGTCGGTCTGCTGGTCTTTGTGCTGGACATCCTCAAGGCGCTGGTGGTCTGCATCATCGGCCGGGTCTGGATGGGCCTGGACGGCGCGATGGTCGCGGGTCTGGCGGTTGTCATCGGCCACAACTGGCCCTGTTTCTTCCAATTCAAAGGCGGCAAGGGCGTGGCCTCCACGCTGGCTGTCATGCTGATGACCTTCCCCGTCCCTGCGGTAATCTGCTATGTGGTGGCGATCGCCCTCATCGCCGTGACGAAGTATGTGTCCCTGGGCAGCATCACCCTGGCGGCGCTTTTCGCGCTGATGGTGATCATCCTGAACTGGGGCGACTGGCTCATCATCGGCTGGGTGCTGGTGATCGCCGGTCTGCTGATCTGGCGGCATCATGCCAACATCGGACGGCTGATCCACGGCACGGAAAACAAGCTGGGCGCCAAGAAAAAGGCATAACACATGCGCACGGGGGACTCGTGCGCTCAGGGTGTCAAAAAAGTGGCGAAAGCCACTTTTTTGAATTTGCACTCCGTCACTGTCAGGGCGGCAAGCAGCCTGACGGCCGTTCCTTCGTGCAATGAAGCGATTTTTGCAAGCAAAATCGCCGCACATGTCGCCGATTTTCGATTCGCAGTCTGCCGACGGCGAGCAACTGACGCAAACGGCTTGTTTTTCGATAGCCTGTGTGCACGGGCTTGCTCATACTCTTTTTGTTTCTGCCGTTCAGGCATGACCGGACGCGCGCGTGCATACTGTCAACCAGGCGGAGGATGCTCCGCTGCCGAGGCATAATTCAGCATTCGCACACAAAAATGTTAAAAAAGTTGCAAATTAGTCTTGACAAACTATTTCCAGCGTGCTATTCTAATGCAGGCGTTAGAAAGCGCTAACTATCCGTCATTTGCATGACGATGGAGGGATGAAGATGAACCTTCGGAATGCAGAGCTTGGCCAGGAGTACATCATCCGAGGGATCGTGACCGACGACGAGGAGCTGAATCAGTTCCTGTTCTCGCTGGGCTGCTACACTGGTGAACCCATCACCGTAGTCAGCCGGAAGCGCGGCGGATGCACGATCTCCGTGAAGGATGCCCGCTACAGCATTGACGATCAGCTGGCTGAAGCCATCGAGGTTTGAACCTCCAAGGCAAAAAGGACCGGCTGATCCTTTTTCAGGGGATATGTTAGTCTGCACTAACCACCACCGCGAACCATTGATGGAAATAGAGGAGGAGACCCCATGAGAATTGCACTGACTGGCAATCCAAACAGTGGCAAGACAACCATGTACAACGCGCTCACCGGCCGCAACGAGAAGGTCGGCAACTGGGCTGGCGTGACGGTGGAGCGCAAGGAGCACGCCATCAAGAAGGCCTACAGCAACGGCCGTGACGATCTGATCGCCGTTGACCTGCCCGGCGCGTACTCGATGTCCCCCTTCACCTCGGAAGAGAGCATCACCAGCGGCTATGTCCGCAATGAGCATCCCGACGTGATCGTCAACATCGTGGACGCTACCAACCTGAGCCGCAGCCTCTTCTTCACCACCCAGCTGCTGGAGCTGGGCATCCCGGTGGTCGTGGCGCTGAACAAGGCGGACGTGAACAAGAAGAAGCAAACCAAGATCGACACCGCTGCGCTGTCTGCGGCGCTGGGCTGCCCCGTGGTGGACACCGTGTCCACTGTCAGCGAAGGTCTGGCCACGGTCGTGAAGGCCGCTGTCGAGCATGCTGGCCAGCCGCAGAAGGCGCCTTATCATCAGGGCGATATCGATCTGAGCAACAAGGCTGAGGTCGAAAAGGCCGACCGTGCGCGCTTCAATTTTGTGAATTCCCTGGTCAAGCAGGTCGAGACCCGCAAGGTCAAGACCGCTGACAAGAATGCTCAGGACAAGATCGACGCAGTCGTCACCCACCCCATCGGCGGTCTGGTGATCTTTGCGGTCATCATGTATGCTGTGTTCTGGCTCTCCCAGGCGGAAGGCGGCCTCGGTGTGTGGCTGGCCGGGATCCTCGAGGGCTGGATGGAGGCCCTGACCGAGTGGGTCGCCGGTCTGGTGGAGAACGCCTCCCCCATCCTGCAGGCCCTGCTGGTGGACGGCATCATCGGCGGCGTTGGCGCCGTGCTGGGCTTCCTGCCCCTGGTCATGGTGATGTACTTCCTCATCGCCCTGCTGGAGGATTGCGGCTATATGGCCCGTGCCTCCGTCGTACTTGATCCCATCTTCAAGAAGGTCGGCCTGTCCGGCAAGTCCGTTATCCCCTTCGTCATCGGCACTGGCTGCGCCATCCCCGGCGTTATGGCCTGCCGCACCATCCGCAACGAGCGTGAACGCCGCGCCACCGCGATGCTGACGCCCTTCATGCCCTGCGGCGCGAAGCTGCCCGTCATCTCCCTGTTCGTCGGCGCGTTCTTCCCCGGTTCCGGCTGGATCAGCCCGCTGATGTACTTCGTTGGCATCGCCCTGATTTTCTTCGGCGCGCTGCTGATCAACAAGATCACCGGCTACAAGGTGCGCAAGTCCTTCTTCATCATCGAGCTGCCCGAATACAAGCTCCCCAGCGTGAAGCGCGCGTTCCTGTCCATGTGCCAGCGCGGCTGGGCGTACATCGTCAAGGCCGGTACCATCATCCTGCTGTGCAACACCGTCGTGCAGATCATGCAGACCTTCGGTTGGAACTTCCAGCCCGCTGAAACGGCTGATTCCTCCATCCTGGCGTCCATTGCCCATCCCTTCGCCTATGTGATCTATCCCATCGTGGGTGTGGTCAGCTGGCAGCTGGCGGCTGCGGCTGTCACCGGCTTCATCGCAAAGGAGAACGTCGTCGGCACCCTGGCTGTGTGCTTTGTGGGTCTGGAGAACCTGATCGACACCGAAGAACTGGCCCTGATGGAAGGTGCTGGTGCTGAGGTCGCTGGCATCATCGCCATCACCAAGGTCGCGGCGCTGGCCTACATGATGTTCAATCTGTTCACGCCGCCTTGCTTCGCGGCTATCGGCGCGATGAACTCCGAGATGAAGAGCAGCAAGTGGCTCTGGGGCGGCATCGGCTTCCAGCTGGGCACCGGCTTTACCATCGGCTATGCTGTGTTCCAGATCGGCACCCTTATCACCACCGGCAAGCTGGGTGCTGGCTTCCTCCCCGGCCTGATCGTGGTCGCGGTCTTCGCGGCGGTGATCTGCTGGCTCATCCACAATACCAACAAGAACCTGCAGCACGAATATGAGCTGAAGGCTCAGGCCTGATCACTGCCAAGGAGGCATTTTCCCATGGCTGACCTTATGATCATCCTGGTCATCCTGGTCATTGTCGGCGGCGCTGGTGCGTATGTCTACAAGGCCAAAAAGCGCGGCGTCAAGTGCATCGGCTGTCCGGACGGCAGCTCCTGCAAGGGCGGATGCGCCGGGTCCTGCGCGGGCTGCTCCTGTGGATGCGCCAGCAAGGACAAATAACATTGTGATCCATCTTCCTCCGGGGCCGCGTCTCAGCAAGGGGACGCGGTCCCTTTTTGCTGCCTTCTCCCCTGCCCGCAGACGCAGATTTTTCATTGCGTCCACACGCGCGATGTGGTATACTTATGCCAATCCAACCTGGAGGACATATAATGATCCAGATGCGCAATATTGGCGTCTTCGCCCACGTGGACGCTGGCAAAACGACCCTTTCCGAGCAGCTGCTGATGCACGCAGGCGCCATCCGCCGTGCAGGCAGTGTGGATGAAGGCACCGCACACACCGACAATCTGCCCGTAGAGCAGCGGCGCGGCATTTCCGTCAAGGCCACCTGCGTCAGCCTGAATTGGCGCGGCACGAGCATCAACCTGATTGACACCCCCGGCCATGTGGATTTTTCCGCAGAGGTGGAGCGCTCGCTGTGGGCGCTGGATGCCGCAGTGGTGGTCGTCTGCGCAGTGGAAGGCGTACAGCCCCATACCGAGACGCTGTTTCAGGCCCTGCGCGAACAGGGCATCCCGACGCTGTTCTTCCTGAACAAGACCGACCGCGAAGGTGCGGACGTGCCCCGCGTGGTCGCGCAGATCCAGCGTCTGCTGACGCCGCAGGCCGTCCTCATGGCGGATGACGAGGCCGTGACGGAATTCGTCTGCACGCAGGATGACGCCCTGCTGGAACGCTATCTCGCCGGCGAAGCCCTCTCGCCGGACTTCATCCGCGCCCGCCTGGCGGAGCTGGTCCGCACGGCGGCGGCCTGCCCGGTGTACAGCGGTTCCGCCCTGCGCGATGAAGGAATCACGCCGCTGCTGGACGCGATGGTGGACTTCCTTCCGCCGCCCGCTGCACAGGGGGATGCCCTCTGCGGCGTGGTCTTCGCCAGCACGCAGGATCGCATGCTCGGCCGCGGCGTCTGGGTACGCCTCTACGCCGGTAGCCTGGAGAACCGCGCACCGGTGACGCTCCCGGCTGGTGTGGATCCGCTCAGCGGCGAAAGGAAGCTCGTCCAGCGGAAGATCACGCAGATCCGGCGCAGCGACGGTTCCGACGCAGGCAGCCTTTCCGCAGGGGAGATCGGCATCATCTACGGCCTGGGCGATGTGAAGGTCGGCCAGGTGCTGGGCGACGAGGCGCTCCTGCCCCGCCGCGTGGAGCCGGGGCATCTTCGCACGCCGCTGATCGCGGTGCAGGTCATCCCGGAAAAGGCGGAACAGATGCAAGCGTTGCGTGCGGCCTGTGAGGCGCTCTCGGCGGAGGATCCGCTGCTGCAGGCGCACTATGCCCGCGCGCTGAACGAGCTGCAGCTGCACGTCATGGGCACCATTCAGCTGGAGATCATTCAGGAGCTGCTGGAGACCCGATTCGGGCTGAAGGTGACCTTCTCCAAGCCGGCCGTCATCTATAAGGAGACCATCGCGCAGGCAGCCAGCGGCTTTGTGGCCTACACCATGCCCAAGCCCTGCTGGGCCATCATGCGCTTCGAGATCGAGCCCGCACCGCGCGGCAGCGGCGTTACCTTCAAGTCCACGGTGCCGGTGCGCGACATTCTCCTGCGCTATCAGCATCAGGTGGAGCAGGCGCTGCCGCTGGCGCTGCATCAGGGGCGTCTGGGCTGGGAGGTCACGGATGTGAACATCACCCTGGTGGAGGGCAATCACCACCAGTTCCACACGCATCCGCTGGATTTCATCGTCGCGACGCCCTGGGGCATCCAGGACGGCCTGCAGCGCGGCGGATCGACCCTGCTCGAGCCCATCCTCGAGGCGCGATTCCTGCTTCCGTCGGACTGCGTCGGACGCGTCATGAGCGACGTCGCCCTGATGCGCGGCGAAGTCACCCACACGGAGACCGATGCAGATCGCGTGCTGCTGACCGCGCTGATCCCGGTGGCGACCAGCATGGACTACGCCTCCACCCTGGCCAGCGCCACCAGCGGACGCGCCAGCATGAGCGTGAAGCTGCATGGATACCGCGACTGCCCGCTGGAACTCGGCGCGACATCGCCCCGCCGCAGCGTCGATCCGCTGGACACGAGCAAGTACATCCTCGCCGCGCGCAGTGCGCTGGAAGGCGGCATTTTCGACCTGGAATGACCTTTTCGGCCGCATCAAAAAAAGCTGGACACTGATCTTTGAGGAATCGGTGTCCAGCTTTTGCTGTATGCACTTGTTTGTCACAGGCGAAGCAGCCGCTCAGCATTGCCATGGGCGATCTTTTCGCGATCCTCCGCACTGATGGGGGCGTTTTCAATGAATTCCTTCGCGCCCTGTTCAGGGATGAACGGGAAATCCACCGAGTGCAGGATGCGGTCCGCACCCAGCACCTCCACGCAGAACTTCAGCTGCGGATTATCAAAGATGCCGCTGGGCGTGACGGAAACATGCTGCCGGTAGGTCTCGGTGATGGTCCTTTCCAGATGCGTGGCCTTCTGCGGAAGAGCCTGATCCAGCCGCGACAGGAAGAACGGCACCATCTCGCCCCAGTGGCCGGAGATCACCTGCAGGTGGTGAAAACGGTCGAACACGCCTGCGAGGATCATGCGCAGCACCTGAATGCCTGCCTCGTGATGCCAGCCCCAGCCAAACAGCGAAAGACGTGCGCTGACCAGATCATCCAGACCGGCATAATACGCCTGCTGAACAGCGTCCATGGGCGCGCCCGGATGCACATAAATCGGCATTTGCAGCGCATCAGCCACTTCCAGCACGGGCGTGAAGCACGGATCATCCAGAAATCCGCCTTCAATGATCGCGCGTCCGCCGATGAGCGCACCGCGATAGCCCATCTTCGCCGCACGTTCGAGCTCCTTCGCCGCCGCATCAGGATCCGGCCACGGCAGCGAACACAGCCCTGCAAAGCGATCCGGATGCCGGCTGATGTCCGCCATGAGCTCGTCGTTGGCATCCCGCACGGCGGAAACGGCGATGTCCGGCGGAAGCTGCTGCGGCTGCACCGGGCAGGACAGCACCTGCATGTCGATGCCCGCAGCATCCATGTCGGCGATCCGCTTTGCGCCAAGATCCGCAAAGAGCACCGGGTCCGCGTCATAGGGGTAGCCCTTGGCATGCGCCAGCGCCTGATAGGCCGTGCCTCCCCTGCCGTATTTGGCGATCGCCCGGTTCAGCGAGGGGCTGATCGCATGTTCTTCAACTGTAATGATCCGCATGTTCTTCTCCTCACTTCATGATGGGCTTCCCATCGACCCAGATCTGCACGATCTTCATGCTGTCGGTGATGTTCTGATCCGGGCGGCCTTCCACAAGGATCAGATCAGCTTTCTGCCCCGGTGCGATCCTCCCGATGTCCTTCAGGTCAAAGGCTTGCGCATTCTTGCAGGTCACGCCTTGCAGCACTTCCAGCGGAGACAGGCCAGCCCTGACCAGCAGCTCCATCTCCCGGTGCAGGGAGCTGCCGTAGACCACGCCCGGCGCAAAGCTGCCCGGATTGGCGTCCGTCGCCACAAGGATCTCCACGCCCTTTTCACGCAGCAGGCGGACAGCCGCTTCCGCGTTGGCATAATGCTCCGGCAGATAGCCATTCCGCCCGGAATGCGCGAAGGTCTCCATCATCACCAGCGTCGGCGCGACGGCGATGCCCTTTTCAGCGATGGCTTGCGCCAGCTCCTCCGGGAATTTCTCCTTCATCGGTACATGGAGCAGGATGTCAGCCCCTGCCTCCACCGCCTGACGCGCCGTGGCGATCTCTGTCGCATGGACAGCGACCTTCAGCCCCTGTTCGTGCGCCGCATCCACAATGCTGCACAGCGCCTTCTTGCCGATGGAATGGGCGTTGAACAGCAGCACCTTGATGTACTTCGCACCGCTTTTGACCGCCTTGTCCACATAGCTTTTGCCATTGAGCACCACGCCCATCGCCATCCCTGCGGAGGGATGGATCGTCAGCTGATCCGAGGCGGCGACCAGTTCTGCGCTGGCGCTGACGTCGCAGGTCGCGGTGATGCCGTATTTCAGCATCGTTTCGACTTGCTCAAACGTCCCCATATGGGTATGCGAATCGATCAGCCCCGGCATGAGGAAATAGCGGCTGTCCGCCGTGCCTTCATCCAGGGGCGTCACGTCCGTGATGATGCCGTTTTCGATGACGACCGAGGCATTCGCCCACACCTTTTCGCCATCGAAGACGGGATAATTCAGTTCGATCCGATCGTTCATATTCTCATTTCCCCTTTCAGCATCCGCCGCGGACGCTTGACCCGTCAGCAGCATGCACAGCAGGAGAACGGCCGCGATGATCTTGCACATCCATTCGTCCTCAATTTAGGCGTGCGTCACTTTCAGCAGCTCGCTGAACTTCATCACGACGCCGAACTGATTGCTCATGACCAGATAATTCGCGCGCACGGTGACGGTATCGCCCGGGGCGACCTTGCTGTAATGATCTTCATTCGGGAAGATGCACAGCGCCTGGCACTGACCGTCCGCGCAGTCGGAAATTTCGATGGAAGGCTTATTGTGGACATCCGGGCCGACCTTGATGGCCACGCCAGTCACCTCAAAGCGCTTGCCCTGGTATTCCGCCAGCGCCGCGTTCAGATCGGCGCGGAATTCATCCGCCAGCGCCTTGACGGCATAGGGGGCCTCCTGCGGCTTGATGGGCATGGGCGTGGTTTCGATTTGATGCGTCCGCTCGTTTGAGGGATGGGCGGGATAAAACTTCAATTCTTCCTGATGCATGTTCGATTCTCCTTTTTTGCTTGGTCAGAGCTTCACCGTTTCCGTCCGCTGGCTGCTGAACCACTGCGCTTCAAAGCCAGTGAATTTCAGGATGCAGTAGTCCGGGTCGGTCACGCCCTTGCGATAGAAACGGGTAAAGAAGGGCTTCCAGAAACGCTGCTTTGTTTCTGCGTCAGTGCAGACCTCCATGGTGCCTTTGATCTCCACGCCCTGGAAGTTGCGCCCTTTTTCATAAAAGTACACGCATGCCTTGGGGTTGCTGCGATAATGCCGCACCTTCCGCGAGGAGGTGTAGGTGGCGAAGTAAATATCGTTGCCATCGATCAGCACCGGCTGGATCAGCGCACGGGTCGCCGGATATCCCGCCTCATCCACGGAGGAGATCAGGCTCGTTTTCTGCCGGGCGATGAATTCATAGATCTGTTCGCGCGTCATAGGCTTCACCTCAGCCGAAGGTCACGACCTCATGCTTCCCACTGAAGGAATCAAAGGTCGCGGTGGCGTTCTTGAAATACAGCAGCTGCATGTTGCCGTCATCGGC
>CAZIUA010000056.1:0-17636 GCA_964542315.1 uncultured Faecalibacterium sp.
GTATATGCTCTGCGGTCTGCAGGGCGCCGGTAAAACCACCATGGCCGCCAAGCTGGCTGGATGGCTGACCAAGCAGGGCAAGAAGCCCATGCTGGCCGCCTGCGATATCTATCGTCCCGCTGCTATCAAGCAGCTGCAGGTGGTCGGCGAGCAGGTCAAGGTGCCGGTGTATGAGCATGGCACGCAGGATCCCGTCAAGACCGCGCAGGAAGCTGTCGAGCGCGCCCGTTATCTGGGCCGCGATGTGCTGATCATCGATACCGCAGGCCGCCTGCAGATCGACGAAGCGCTGATGGACGAACTGGTGCGCATCAAGAGCGCCATCCAGCCCCAGGAGATCCTGCTGGTTGTGGACGCCATGATCGGTCAGGAATCCGTCAACGTCGCCAAGGCCTTCAACGAAAAGCTGGAGATCGACGGCGTCATCCTCACCAAGCTGGACGGCGATACCCGCGGCGGTGCGGCGCTGTCCGTGCGCGCGGTGACCGGCAAGCCCATCAAGTTCGCCGGTATCGGCGAAAAGCTGACCGAGATCGAACCCTTCCACCCCGACCGCATGGCCAGCCGTATCCTCGGCATGGGCGACGTGCTCACCCTCATTGACAAGGCCCAGGAGGTCTTCAATGAGGATGACGCCGATAAGCTCGCCAAGAAGGCGCGCACTGCTGATCTGACCCTGGAGGACTTCCTGGAGCAGATGCAGTCGATGAAGAAGATGGGCGGCATCAAGTCCATGCTTGAGATGATCCCCGGCCTGAGCGGCAAGGACATCGATGTGGACGAAGGCGCGATGAAGAAGCCCGAGGCCATCATCCGCTCCATGACGCCCAAGGAGCGCCGCAATCCCAGCGTCCTCAACGCCAGCCGCCGCAAGCGCATCGCCGCCGGCTCCGGCACCAGCGTGCAGGATGTCAACCAGCTCATCCGCCAGTTCGAGCAGGCCAAGGACATGATGAAACGCATGACCAGCCAGATGAAGGGCGGCCGCGGACAGCGCATGATGCGCCGCTTCCCCGGGATGAAGTAAGGCCGAAGGGCCGCGGGGCTGATGCCCCATCAACAACGCGTGGTGTCATATAGCAAACAAGCGTATGATTTCCATATAGATCAACTCACAAGATTTTGAGGAGGAACACAAAAATGTCTGTTAAGATTCGCCTGAAGCGCATGGGTATGAAGAAGAAGCCTTTCTACCGCGTTGTCGTCGCTGACGTTGCCAGCCCCCGCGATGGCCGCTTCATCGAGGAGATCGGCTACTACAACCCCATGACCCAGCCCGCTGAGATCAAGGTCGATGGCGAGCGTGCCAAGTACTGGATCGGCTGCGGCGCTCAGCCCACCGATACCGTCCGCATTCTGCTGAAGAAGACCGGCGTCATCGAGAAGTAAGAGGGAGCGATCCCCCTTCTTTTCGGCAAATGTGTCCGTATCGAAAAGATGCGGCGCTTTTGTTGATCGCCAGTCGGCAGAAAGGACACCCTCATGCAAGAATTGCTCACTTTTGTGGCGAAGTCCCTGGTGGATCATCCCGACCAGGTCGTCGTCCGTGAGACGGAGGCCGAGGCCATCATCCTGGAGCTCAGCGTGGCTGACGAGGATATGGGCAAGGTCATCGGCAAGCAGGGTCGCATCGCCAAGGCCATCCGCACGGTCATCAAGGCCGCGACGGCCAAGAACAGCAAGCCTGTTTACGTCGAGATCGTCGAGGACGACAAGTAAGCTGCATTCACATTTTAGGGGCGCGGGAAAGGTGATTTCCTGTGCCCCTTTTTTAGGAAAAATGCAGGGTGCATGTACAAAAGATCGTGACCTCCCCTAAAAGGATTAGTTTCGGTTCCATGCGAATTAGTAACATACCAACCCAATCGCAAAAAGGGTCAAGGGATGAAATCCCTTGCGCAGCCCCTGCAGAAGGAGATGTGAGAATGATTGATTACCTGATGATCGGCGAGGTCCTCAAGCCCCAGGGCATCCGGGGCGAGGTCAAGATCAAGCCCTACGCCGCGAACCATGATGACTTCCGCCGGTGGAAGACCCTCTATATCAAGCAGGGGGAGACCTATCAGCCCGTCAAGTGCAAGTGCAACCGCGTGCATGAGGGCTTCGTGTATGCCATGCTGGGCGATTGCGCCTCCATGGAGGACGCGGAACGCATGCGCGGCGTGCAGCTGTATGTGGATCGCCCCCATGCCAATCCGCTGGAGGAGGACGAGGTGTATATCTCCGACCTGATCGGCTGCGAGGGCGTGGATGAGCAGGGCGAATCCATCGGCGTTCTGCAGGATGTGCTCCAGCATGGCGTGGTGGATGTCTATGTCTTTGCCAAGCGCGGCAAGACGGTCATGGCGCCGGCGCTCAAGGCCGTTTTCCCCGTGGTGGATGTGGCGAATCAGCGCATCAGCGTCATCCGCGAGAAGCTGGATGAAGTCGCTGTCTGGGAGGAGTAAGGGATGAAGATCACCATCCTGACCATCTTTCCGGAGATGTTTGAGAGCGTGCTGAATTCGTCCATCCTCGGGCGCGCGAGAGAGCAGGGGCTGATCGAGGTGGAATGCGTCGATATCCGGCCTTTTTCGGATCGCAAGCACAAGAACACGGATGATTACCCCTTTGGCGGCGGCGCGGGCATGGTGATGCTGGCTCAGCCCATCATGGATGCGATGAAAAGCGTCTGCGGGGAGAATTTCAGCGGAAGGCGCATCTACATGGGCCCCCGCGGCACGACGTTGAGCACGGCCAAGGCACGCGAGCTGGCCAAGGAGGAGCATCTGGTGCTGCTCTGCGGACATTATGAGGGCGTGGATCAGCGGGCGCTGGATGCCTGCATCGATGAGGAGATCTCCATCGGGGATTATATCCTCACCGGCGGCGAACTGGCCGCGATGGTGCTGACGGACTGCGTGTCTCGCTTTATTCCCGGCGTGCTGGGGTCGGGGGAATCTGCTGAGGAGGAGAGCTTCTCCGACGGACTGCTGGAGTATCCGCAGTATACCCGTCCGCGTGAGCTGAATGGCATGGAGGTGCCGGAGATCCTCCTGTCGGGCGATCATGCGAAGATCAAAAAGTGGCGGCGGCAGGAGAGCCTCCGCGCGACAAAGCGCTTCCGCCCGGATCTGCTGGAAAAGGCCGAGTTGACCGACAAGGAAAAGAAATTGCTGGAGGAACTGTGATGTTTTTGCGCAAGCTGTGCGTGGTGGTGCTTCCGCTGGTGATGACGATCCTGCTGTGCCTGGTGTTTCCGCTTCTGGACGGCATCCCCTTCTGGACGGAGGTGTTCAAGGGCGTGCTGCTGGGTGCGGCGCTGGCGCTGGTGCTGCCCCTTTGCGGCACAACGAAGAAGCGCGAGCCCTTTGCCGGGCTGCTGTGGGCGCCCTTCGTCACGCTGCTGGTGGTGGTGCTCAGCCAGTATCTGGCGGTCATCGGCATCAGTGTGCCGCTGATGGATATGTTTCGCACCGGCAGCGGCGAGGTCATCCTGGTGGAATGCGCCTTCGCGGGCTTCCTTGCGGTGCAATTGATCCGCACCCGCGCCTGACTGGGATGGTTTTCCACGTCTGATCCGTTATATGGGCAGGAGAGATTTCTCCTGAATCCATGAAGGAGGCGAATGAAAATGAAAAAACTGATGATGCTGGCGTTGACGCTGATGCTGTGTGTGTTCTGCTGCGGGCAGGGGATGGCGGAATCCGCCTTGTTGCCGGTGAAGCTGCTGGAGCAGACCGAGGGCGGCATCACCATGGAGGAAGCCATGACCCTGGCGCAGCGCGCTGCAGGCAGTCTGCCGGCGCAGCATGCGGTCCGCGCGGAACTGGCGGAATTGTCGGATGGGCGTGCGGTTTGGATCGTCACGACCTTCGATACTGCCGGCCTGCAGACGGCCTACCTGGCGATGATGGATGCGACCACCGGCGATATGCTGGATACGGAAACGGCGGATGGCGGCTTCTTCGTGCAGACGTATCTGTCCTGGGAGGCACAGAAGGGGCCGCATGCGCTGTGGACGCTGGAGGACAAGCAGCTCTACGACGCATTGTATGCGCTTTTGCCCAGCTACGGCCTGCCTGAGGCAGGGGATATGTCCGCCGAGGAGGCGTTGGCGAAGGCACTGAACGTGCTGGGGCTGAACACGGCGGATGGCTATTCCGTCGGCTATGGGTACATCATGGGTGGCGAAGGCTACAACGGCGTGTGGGAGATCAGCCTGGTCATCGACGGCGACCTGGATCACCAGGTGAATCTGGATGCCGTCACGGGTGAGGTCTACTATCTGGTACAGGATCAGCAGGAGCCGGATGGCGCCAACGGCTGATGAAAGGAATCTGAATGAAGCAAGAAGTACACGGCAATCTGACAGGCATTCGCGACAGCGTGATCGATGCGCTGGCGACCCTGTATAACTACGAGGTGGAGGACGGCGATTTCCTCCCGCGGGAGCTGATGCAGTTCCTGGCGAAATTCACCGGCGCGCTCAACCGCGAGATCGCCGTATACATCACCCGCGACGGCGAGATCGTCGATGTGTCCGTCGGGACGGATCGCGATGTCGAGCTGCGCGACTACCGCCTGCGCCGCAATGCCCAGCGGCTTTCCTGCGTGCGATGCGTGCATACCCATCCCAATGGGGATGGCCGCCTGTCCGATGTGGATCTGAGCGCGCTGCGTTCCTTCCGCTATGACGCGATGGTCGCCGTCGGCTGCCTCAAGGGCGAGCCGACCTTCGTGCAGGCCAGCTTCCTGGGCGAAAAGCAGAACATCCTCATGGATGAGCCCGTCCGCTGGTATCGCGTGCCGGATGCCGAATGGAACCGTCAGATCGAGGAGAGCGACCGCATCGTCGGCTGGGAGGACGAGCAGAAGAATCCCCATGCCAGGGAGCGTGCCGTCCTTATGGGCATCGAGAGCGAGGAGAGCCTGCAGGAACTGGCGCGTCTGGCGGATACCGCCGGCGCCGAGGTCGTGGGCAGCTTCCTCCAGAAGAAGGATCGCCCGGATACGGCGCTGTTCATCGGACGCGGACGCGCGGATGAACTGACCCGACAGTGCCAAGCGCTGGAAGCGGATGTGTGCATCTTCGACGAGGAGCTGACCGGCATCCAGATGCGCAATCTGGAGGACATGCTGCATGTCAAGGTGGTCGACCGCACGACCCTCATCCTGGATATCTTTGCCCAGCGCGCCTCCAGTGCCGAGGGCAAATTGCAGGTCGAACTGGCACAGCTGCAGTATCAGTCCACGCGCCTGATCGGTCAGGGTCTGGTGCTGTCGCGTCTGGCGGGCGGCATCGGCACCCGTGGCCCGGGCGAATCCAAGCTGGAAATGAACCGCCGCCGCATCCGCGAGCGCATGACGGAACTGCGTCGCCGCCTGGAAACGGTGGAGAAGCAGCGTGAACTGCGCCGCAAAAGCCGCGAAAAGAATGAGATCCCCGTGGTGGCGCTGGTGGGTTACACCAATGCCGGCAAATCCACCCTCCTCAACCGCATGACGGGCAGTGACGTCTATGTGCAGGATCAGCTTTTTGCTACGCTGGACGCGGTGTCCCGCCGCATCGAAACGGCGGAGCATACGCCCTTCCTGCTGGTGGACACGGTCGGTTTCATCCGCAAGCTGCCCCATGCGCTGGTCAGTGCTTTCCGTTCCACGCTGGATGAAGCTGCGCTGGCGGATGTGCTGCTGATCGTCAACGATGGCGCGTCCAGCGAGATGTACAAGCAGCATGACACCGTGCTGGAGGTGCTCAGCGAGCTGGGTGCAACGGAGCAGCCGCGCATCGAGGTCATCAACAAATGCGATCTGGGTCAGGCGGAACCGACTTTCCCGGGCGCAGTGATGGTCTCCGCCAAAACCGGCGAGGGCCTTGACGAACTCCAGCGCCGCATCGCTGCGGAACTTCAAAAGGCGTATGCACCCGTGACCTTCGTGCTGCCCTTCAGCCAGTATGGGCTGGTCAGCCAGATCAGGCCCCTGGGCCGCGTGGTGAACGAGACCTACACGGATGAAGGCACCGAGCTGACGATCGTGATCGCCAATGCGGATCGCGACCGCCTGGTGGCGAAATACGGCAAGCAGATCATCAAGGCATAAGAAATGCGTCAGGACATTGCGTCCTGACGCATTTTGTGTGTGATCGAAATGGTGTAAGGGGCGGAGGAGGCGCCTCACCAGTCCTCCATTGCGGCGGAATCCGGTTCCGGCGTGGGGGTGGCGAAGATCTCCAGGTGGTTGAAGTTATCCTGCGCGAAGAAGCCGCTCAGCTCGTCCTCGCCTTCACCGGTGCTGGGGGCAGGGGTGGCTTCTGCGGTCACGAGGGACGCATCGCCGCTGCCAGCACGGGCGAAGATGAGCGTCATCTGCAGCCAGGAGCGCCCGTCGCCATACTGGTTGGGGTAGTAGGCGAAATACGACCGCGGCTGACTGCCCTGAAGGTCGATGACCGACTCCTCGAAGGAGTGGGTCATGTGGCTCGTCGGGTCAGCGAGGGCGGAGGCCTGATCCTTGCGCATCACATCGGCGTATTTGGCCGTGAGCGTGCGCGCGTCCTCCAGGGGGATCGTGGCGGGGGAGGTCGCATGCAGGCAGGCCGCAGCGACCTGCTCGAAGCGATCCGCATCGCAGAGGCGCAGCGTCAGCGAGTGCAGCGAATCATCGCCCAGAAGGAAGTACATCTCGACATTTTCCGGGGAATCCGCACCGTCCATGCCCAGGCTCGCAAAGCCGGAATACATCTCGTACTGCATGTCGATCGTGCCCGAACCCATCTGGGTCAGGGTGAGATTGACTGTCTCCACATAATTCCGCAGGGCGGCCTGACCGCCGGTGAGGGGGGATGGCCAGGCGATCTCGGCACAGGCCAGGGACAGAAGCAAAACCAGCGCCAGCAGCACCGCTGTGGCTTTTTTCATCAAGGGACACCTCATTTCAGGGGGGGATCACTGCTGAGCCTGATCGCGCAGCTCAAGGAAGCGCTCGATGAGCGCGACCGCACCGTCCACGCCCAGCACGCCGGTATCCACCACCAGGTCGTAGTTGTCCACATCGCCCCAGGTGGCCGTGGCGTAGTAGTTATAGTAGCTGGCACGCTGCTTGTCGGCCTTGCGGATGCGGTCTTCCGCCTTGTCCGCATCGATGCCGTAATACCGCACGGCACGGTCGATCTTGCTGGGCATATCGGCCTTGACGAACACGGACACCGCATTCGGGTCATCCCGCAGGACGTAATCGGCGCAGCGGCCCACGATGACGCAGCTGCCTTCCCCGGCGATGCGGCGGATGGCATCGAACTGTGCCAGGAAGATCTTGTGGTTCAGCGGCATGTCCATGTAAAAGGCGCCGCTGCCCATGTGCTGCTGCATGCCGGTGACCAGGGAGAACAGCAGGGAACGGGTGGGCTTTTCGTCATGCTCCTCGAAGATCTCCTCGCAGATGCCACTGTCCTTGGCGGCCTCGGAGAGCAGCTCCTTGTCATAGAAGGGGATGCCCAGCTTCTCCGCCAGCAGACGCCCCACATAGCGTCCGCCCGAACCAAACTGACGGCCGATGGTGATAACGATCTTCTTGCTCATAAATGAACCTCCTATTCAAACGCTTTTTGCGACGGCTGATCCATCTGATCAGAGTTTCGAAAAAGTGGCTGCGGCCCCTTTTTCGAAAGAGGAAAGGGATTCCGCTTCTGCGGAAGCGGGCATTTTTCACTGTCAGCAAAGCTGACGGCCGTGAAAAAATGTAAGGAAAGGTTTCGGCGAAAGCCGAAACCGCCCCGCACGACCGGCAAAGCCGGCCGATACGATGAGGGTCTTGCAGACGGCGCAAGACGTCAGCCGATGTCTTGACTTTTTGCGACGGCTGATCCATCTGGCTATATTATAGCATAGTCGCAAAAAAACTGCAATGTTTTTCTGATGAATCATGGTTGAAATGGTCGCGTCAACAGCCGAAAAGATGGATGCGCCGCAATGTCCGCGGAAATGGGCGAAAATCCGTCACCTGTCCCATTGACAAGCGTGTCCACTTTTGCTAAAATGGCTGATAACCTGAATGGTTACGACTACAGGAAATGTGGAGGAGGATCATTCTCATGCTTCAGAAGGTTGTGCGCGAAGGCCTTACTTTTGATGACGTTCTGCTGGTGCCCGCCCGCAGCGAGGTGCTTCCCAAGGATGTCGACCTGTCCATCCAGCTGACTTCCGTGATCAAACTGAACATCCCCCTGATGTCTGCCGCTATGGATACCGTGACCGATTCCCGCATGGCGATCGCTATGGCGCGTGAAGGTGGCCTGGGTATCATCCACAAGAACATGTCCATTGCCGATCAGGCAGCGCAGGTCGATAAGGTCAAGCGCTCCGAGCATGGCGTGATCACTGATCCTTTCTTCCTGTCCCCCAAGCATCTCATCCAGGATGCGGAAAACCTCATGGCCCGTTATAAGATCTCCGGCGTGCCGATCTGCGAGGACGGCAAGCTCGTGGGCATCCTGACCAACCGCGACCTGCGTTTCGTCACGGATTACAACCGCCCCATCCATGAGTTCATGACCAGCGAAAACCTGATCACCGCACCCGTCGGCACCTCCCTGGAGGAGGCCAAGATGATCCTGGCCAAGCACCGCATCGAGAAGCTGCCCATCGTGGATGACAACGGCGTGCTCCGCGGCCTGATCACCATCAAGGATATCGAGAAGTCCACCAAGTATCCCAACTCCGCCAAGGACGCCAATGGCCGTCTGCTCTGCGGCGCGGCTGTGGGCGTGACCGGCGACGTGTTCGACCGTATCGACGCCCTGCTGGACGCCAAGGTCGACGTGATTTCCATCGACACCGCGCACGGCCATTCCGTCGGCGTGCTCAAGCAGGTGGAGGCCATCCGCAACCGCTATCCGGGCATCCAGCTCTTCGCGGGCAATGTGGCCACCGCTGGCGCGACTCACGACCTGATCTCCGCAGGCGTTGACTGCGTGAAGGTCGGCATCGGCCCCGGCTCCATCTGCACCACCCGCGTGGTCGCCGGTATCGGCGTGCCCCAGGTGACCGCTGTGGCCGATTGCGCTGAGGAAGCCGACAAGCACGGCATCCGCATCATCGCTGACGGCGGCATCAAGTATTCCGGCGATATCGTCAAGGCCCTGGCGGCTGGCGGCTCCTGCGTGATGCTGGGCTCCATGCTCGCTGGCACGGACGAGGCCCCCGGTGCGACCGAGATCTACCAGGGCCGTTCCTTCAAGGTCTATCGCGGCATGGGCTCCCTCGCTGCGATGGAAGCCGGCTCCAAGGATCGCTACTTCCAGGCGGAATCCAAGAAGCTCGTCCCCGAAGGCGTGGAAGGCCGCGTCCCCTACAAGGGCGTTCTGGCGGACACCATCTACCAGATGGTCGGCGGTCTGCGTGCCGGCATGGGCTACTGCGGCGCCCCCACCATTGATCACCTGCGCAAGAACAGTGAGTTCATCAAGATCTCCGGCGCGGGCCTGGCGGAGAGCCATCCCCATGACATCTCCATCACCAAGGAAGCCCCCAACTACTCCCGCAACAGCTGAGGAAACTTTGTTTCCTTTCATTTCTGAATATATAATGACAAGAAAAGTGCATCCGGCGCAATGCCGGATGCACTTTTTATTGCAGGTTCAGCTTGAATCCGCCCTTGATGAGGTAGAACGCCTGATGCCCGTCCACGCTGACCGCATCGTGGAGCGCATCGAAGGTGGCGAGCTCCACCGTATGGATGCTACCGTTCACATCGGTGAAGGTATAGACGGTATGGGGCGCGGTGGCGATGCCTTCGCCGGCCGGGAGCGTCCCGGAGACCGTCACCAGCGTCAGCGCGTTGTAGGCCGCTTCAAAGGCGGCCGTGTCGATGCTGTCGCCATTGCGGGTCACAGCCACATCATAGACGGGATTTCCATCCGCGTCTGTGACGAGTTCGTTATTCTCCGCCACCTGCTCTGTGCGGGTGAGGACGTATTCGGTGACCGTTTCGCCCTCACGGATGCTCAGCGAAGCCAGATTCCCCAGCGCGGTCATCACCGGATAGCGGCTCATGGTGGAGGTCACGTCATAGTCGATGAAGAGCCCCATGGTGAAATGGCTGCTGAGGTAGATGCTGTCGCCGCAGAGGACATAGTCGACCATGTCGCTCTTTTCGCCGCCGATGACGAAGGTGAGCGTGCTTTCCGGCCAATCATTGGTGATGGCGGCGCCGTCCGCATTGGTGGTGGCGATGGTGCCTGCCGCCATATGGATGGCGATGGTCAGGCGTGGCGTATCAAAGCCGTGCGCGGACAGGGATTCCGCCGTGGCCGGACAGACATACGCCCCCAGACGCAGGTTGGCGATGTTCGCCAGCAGGTTCTCCATGGCGGTGCTGTCCGCCGGATATTGCAGGGGATGGGTGATCTGCCAGCGATCCACCGCATCGGTGTCGGTGATGTCGCCATCCAGCGCCCATTCCGCCTGAAGCCCCGATGCATTGGACAGGCTGATGCGGTCGATGCGCGCCTTGTGGAGCGTTGGCTGTGTCACCGTGCGAAGGGTGTCGCGGTTGACGAAGAGCGACTCCACCGAGCCGTTGGAGAAGGCGAAGAGCCGCGCATCACCATCGATCAGCAGATACCGCCACGCACCTTCGTAGCTCGTATCGCCCACCAGCAGATGGACGACCGTCCCGTCCGTGTAGGTGATCTCCGCCTCGTAGCTGGGGGCATCCAGGCCGAAGTCTGCCAGATGGTCCGCATAGACGGAGGCGTCCTCCGTCAGCACGTCCTCGGCATCGATGCGACAGGCGGCCTCCAGAAAGTCCAGGCTCTCCTCAGCCGTCAGGGTGAAGCTGTCCTCGCCCTGGAGGGTCATGCCGCCTTCGGTATCGGGAATGGCCGTCCACGGGGCTTCCTCACCGCGGCGGATGGTCACTGACGCCAGGTCGGAGAGCTCGCGGTCATACAGCGTGACGGCGGAATGCGCCGCCGAAGCAGGCCGGGCCACATCCTCCTCCTGACGCAGGAGAAGATACGCCGCGCACACGCCAGCGAGCAGCACCACCGCAGCGATCAGCCAGATCAGCTGCCGGGAGGAAGTCGATTTCTTTTTCGGCACAGCCTGCATCACAGACGCCTCCTGGGATAGAGAATGAGGAACGCCGCCGCCACCACGCAAAGCGGGAGGAGCGTCAGCAGCATGCTGCCTGCGGTGAGCGCTTCGGCAGAGAGCGCCGGGCGAATGGCCGCACGCGCCATGATATCAAGGTTGCTGGCGGCGCTGTCCACCAGGTATTCCATCACGCGGATGATGAATTCCTGCGCGTGGGTCATGGAATAGTAGTAATCGTTGGTCAGCGTCGCGGTGGAGCCGATGATGACGGCGCGGCTGACATCGCCCGTGTCGGAGAAGCGGTACGCCTCCAGCGCGAGGGCGAAGGGGCCTTCTTCGTCGCCGGCCTGCTTCGCCAGGGAGGTGCTCGTGCTGCTCAGCCCATGCAGATAGGAACCCTCGCCGGAAAGCAGCATCGGGCTGACCGTCAGCGCGGTGTCGGTGGCCGCAGGCGTTTCGAAGGCGCGCGCGGTGGACATGATGAGCGTGGTCGTGCCATTGAGCATCAGGTCAAGGGTGATCTCCGTCGGCTGTATATCGGGTAGGAGCACGGTGCGGTTGCCCTCGAAGTAGGTGCTCTTGTCCTCTTTCGCAGCCACGACGACGCCTTCTTTGGGGAGGAAGCCGTACGAGCGCAGCAGCGCCTGATAATTCGGCATGCTGGCGATGGGGTCGGAATAGTCGCAGGCAAAGAGCAGCGATCCGCCCTGGGACGTGAAATCCGTCACGATGCGCAGTTCGCTGTCCGTCAGGTCGCGCACGGGTGCCATGAAGATCAGCAGATCATCCGGGGAGAGCTTCATGCTGCTCAGGCTGGCATACCGCACGTCGTAGTGATTGCCCAGCAGGAAGTCCTCCAGGACGGCGGTGGCATTGGCGTCCAGCTCGTCATGCCCCTGCACCATGTACACTACTGGCACGGTCTCCTGGGTGACATAGGCGATGGCGGAGGTGATGCTGCTCTCGTAGGTCAGCTTGTCATAGGAGTAGGTGCCTGCGTCATAGTCGATGGACAGGGAGAGGAAATCCGCCGCGTCCAGCACGCGGAAGCGATTCGTCTTTTCGCAATAGACCACCAGGCTGTCCGCGGTGACGGTGTTGTCCGCCGTGGAACCGGCAAAGCGCGTCAGCAGGGCCGGATGGAGGGAAAGGGGGGCCTGCTCCCAGGTGACGAAGCCGGATGCCGCCGCATAGCGGTCCAGCAGTTCGAACAGCAGCAGATCCTCATTGCCCTTTTCGTACAGCGCGTAGATGTGGACAGGGGTGTCCAGCGCATCCAGCACGGCCTCCGTGGTCTGCGAATGAGAGGTGATGCTGTTGAAGGAATAGTCCACGCGCCAGCCATACCGCTTTTCCAGTACGGTGAACAGGCCGTTGAGGGCGATCAGCACGGCCAGGCCAAGGCACAGCAGCGCCGTGGACAGGCTGCCGTAGCGGAATTTGGCATCCCGCAGGAAGGAGAAATTCGGCTTTTTCATCATCAGGCCCCCCGATAGCGCCGCGTATCCAGCGCATGAATGGTCAGCAGGAGGAATGCCGCGGCGAAGCTCAGGTCAAAGCCAACGCTGGCGAAGGAGAACTGGCCCATCAGGAAGGGTTCCGTGCGCTCATACAGGCTGAAGAAGGAGAGCACGTCGTTGATCCAGTCCACGCTGACAGCGGCCTGGAGCAGATCGAGCATCCAGACCAGGAAATTCGCGCCGAAAGCCGCCACTGCAGCCGTCACCTGATTCGACACGCAGCCGGAGATGAACAGATCCAGCGCGATGAAGGCGCAGCCCTGCAGCACGAATCCCAGATACCCCACCAGCAATTCGCCGGGATACACCTGGCCGTAGATGGCCACGATCACCGCGAAAAGGCCAGTCAGCAGCACGGTCACGGCCATGACGGTCACCGCGGCCAGGTATTTGCCCATCACCACGCCCGGCAGGGATACCGGGCTGGTCAAAAGCAGCTGGTCGGTGCGCTTCTGCTTCTCTTCGGCCAGAAGGCGCATGGTCAGCACAGGGCACAGGAGCATCCACAGATAGCTCATCGTGCCGATGAAGGACAGCAGGTCGCTGGATCTTGTCTGCATGATGGTCAGGAAGAAGATCAGCGAGGACAAAAGCAGGAAGACCCCCATGAACACAAAGCCCACGGGCGTGTAGAAATACCCTTGAAGTTCACGTTTCCAGATGGCAAACAAATTCGTCACCCCACTATGGATGGTATTGCAGTTACTCGGCGGCGGTTGCGCGCAGGAATACGTCCTCCAGCGAATCGCGCACGGTGGTCATTTCGCGGATGGGCGCGTCCATGGCGCACAGCAGTTGGAAGAGGGCGGTCTGCGCATCGGGAGAAGCCTCGCGGAGGCATTCCAGCTCCACCTGGAGGACGCCGGCTTCAGCGGACTTGAGCTGCTTGACGCGGCGCACACAGGGGAGGGAACGCAGCGCAGGCAGCAATTCCTGCGGACGCCCCTGGATCGCCACGCGCAGGCGCAGGAAATCGCCTGCATCCGTCAATTCGGACATGTCCGCCTCGCGGATCATCTTTCCACGGTGGAGGATGATGACGCGCTGGCAGAGCTGCTGGATCTCCGAGAGCAAATGGGAGGAGAAGATCACCGTGTGATTCCGCCCCAGACGCTTCATCAGGTCGCGGATCTCCACCACCTGGCGCGGATCGAGACCAACCGTGGGCTCATCGAGCACCAGCACGGGCGGATCGCCGCAGATCGCCTGCGCCATGCCGACGCGCTGACGATACCCCTTCGACAGGTGGCCGATCAGCCGCCCTGCGACTTCCTGCAGGCCGCAGACGGACATCACCTCGTCCACATGGGCCGGGATGGCCTTGGGGGCGACCTCCTTCAATTCGCAGACGAACCGCAGATAGCTGCGCACCGTCATTTCGTCATAGAGCGGCGGCTTCTCAGGCAGATAGCCGATGGCGCGCTTGCAGTCCCGGCTGCGGGTGAGCATATCCATGCCATCCACCAGCACCTGGCCGGACGTGGGCGGCATGTATCCGGTGAGGATATTCAGCGTGGTGGTCTTGCCGGCGCCGTTCTGCCCCAGCAGGCCGACGATCTGCCCCTTGGGCGCGGTAAAGGAAATATCCCGGATGGCTTCCACCCCGCCGTAGCGCTTGGTGATGCCCTTCAATTCGATCATGACAGAAATCCTCCAATCATACCTGCCTATTATAGCAGATATGTGCGCTGAATGCATGAACAAAGTGTAAAAGTCGCTGCAACAAAAAAGGCCGCGACATGTTTCGCAGCCTTTGATCGCCTCGTTACGCCATTTTCAGCCGGTAGCCCAGCTTGTACACCGTTTCGATGCAGCTCGAACCCAGTTTCCGGCGCAGGCGCTGGATGTGTACATCCACTGTGCGCGTTTCGCCGGCGGTCTGATAGCCCCATGCGGTGCGCAGCAGCTCCTCACGGGTGAGGGGCGCATCGGGGGACTCCATCAGCGCCTGCAGGAGCGAGAATTCCTGCGCCGTCAGCGGCAGCGATTCGCCGTCCAGGGTGCATTTGCGCTGTTCCACGTCCATGCGCAGTGGGCCGATGGTCAGCTGCGTCCCGATCTCGGAGAGCAGCAGCGTCACGCTGTGGCGGAGCTGCAGCCCGTCAAAGGGGCTGATGAGCACGCTGCGCGGCCCGTGGTAGATGGCACGCAGATGGCGCACGCTGCCCGCATCGGCGGTGATGAAGAGCAGCGGCCAGGCGCGCTCCTCCAGCAGGCGGATCAGCCCGAAACTCTCCGCCCAGGGCATGCGCGCATTGAGGATGGTCAGCAGCCGGGTCGAGTGACTGACAATCTCATATCCCTCGGCGATGCTCTCCGCCTGGTAGCAGCGGTGGTTCGCCGCCTCCAGGATTTCGCACATGCGCAGGCGGGTGTTCATATCGGGGTCGATGATCAGGATCGAGGCCATGGTGTTTCTCCCTTTCGTGGTGTCGCGTGTGATGCGCCGCATCCTTTCTGTCTTTCACCTATAAAGACGAATCAAAGGGCGGAAAAATTCCATCCTCGGACATATTTGTCGAAATTCAATAAAAATGGAGCTGCCGTCTTGGCAACTCCATACGATGTTATACGCGGTATGCATTGGCGATGCACAGGTCGTGGTGGACGATGTGCAGCATGTCGCCTTCCTGGACGTCGGGGAAGGACTTCTCCGCGTCGAAGTAGAAAAGGCGCTCATAGGGGCGGCCCTTGCCGTCGATGTCCTTGCAGAACAGCTGATGGCAGCGGACGCCGTCGACCATGTCAACATTCTCGGAGATGGACACAAAGGGGAGATCGCATTCGCGCGTGCGGCCATGCAGGCAGTTCTTCAGGTGGATCTGGTAGTAGCGCAGCGGCTTGATCGCGAAATCATATCCCGCGATGAGCAGGATGCCGATGAGGATGGTGCAGGTGCTGGTCAGCCATTCCACCCGGATGACGAGGGAGTAGATCAGCACCGCCAGCAGCACTGCGCACGGGATGAGAAGGATCGTCCAGCGCTTGTTCTTCTGCTGGGTGATGGCGGTCAGGTCGGCTTCGGTATAAATGGTCGGATTCATAGGGATACCTCCTGCGGGTTGGCTTCATTCTTCATCATCATACTCCAGGATTATGAATCGCGCAAGAACTAATCCGGCATTTTCCGCATTTTTTTCGGGGGAAACATCAACGAATGTTGAGTTGCACGGGGCTAACCGCTATGTTACAATGAAGGAGAATCACTGTAAGAACAGGAGGGATATGTATGGCACAGACGCATACGCGGTCGATCCGTCTGCTGATGTTTGTGCTGCGCTGTGCGATGCCCCATCAGCTCAAGGGCGTGGAAAACGTCCATCTGCAGGAGGATGACCCCATCGTCTACCTGTGCAATCACAGCCAGCTGTATGGCCCTGTGGCGGGCATGCTGTATTGCCCGGGGTATACGCGTCCGTGGTCCATCAGCGAATTGTGCTGCGACGTGCAGGAAGCCACGGCGTATGTCAAGCGGTACACGCTCAAGGGTGTCAACTGGGCGGATAAGACCAAAACGCGGGTGGCGCGGTTCCTCGCGGCTAAGGTCCTGCACCTGATGCAGAAGGTGCGATCCATCCCCGTGTTCCGGCATAAGCCGCGTGAATTGATGAACACCTTCCGCCAGTCGGTGGAGGCGCTTCAGAGCGGTGCGAACCTGCTCATTTTCCCCGAGGATCCCGACACAGATCCCGATAGCCCCGGCTACAAGTCCGGCCGTCCGCCGGAGCTCTTCCGCGGATTCCCCATGCTGGCCCAGGTGTATTACAACCGCACGGGCAAGCGATGCCGGTTCATGCCGATGGTCTGCTTCAAGGATGGCCGCACGGTATCCTTCGGCACGGAGATCCTCTATGACCCGGATAACGACCCCATCGCCGAGCGCGACCGCATCGTGCAGGAGACCTACGACCAGATGCAGGCACTGTATGACCGCGAAGAGGCGCTGATGAATGCATAAGGAAGCATCCCCGACAGCTTTGCTGGCTGCCGGGGATGCTTTTGTGTTACTTATTCAGTTCCGCCTTGAGGGCATCGACGTAATCGAGCTGTTCCCAGGGCATGTTGGCCTTGCCGAAGTGGCCGTAGTTGCAGTTGGCGCGGTAGATCGGGCGGCGCAGCTGCAGGCGCTCGATGATGGCGTTGGGGCGCAGGTCGAAGACCTTCGCGACGGCGGCGGACAGCACGTCATCCGCCATGACGCCGGTGCCCTTGGTGTCCACGCACAGGCTCACGGGATGCGCCACGCCGATGGCGTAGGCCAGCTGGATCTCGCACTGCTTGGCCAGGCCGGCAGCGACGATGTTCTTCGCCACATGACGGGCCGCGTACGCCGCGGAACGGTCGACCTTCGTGGGATCCTTGCCGGAGAAGGCGCCGCCGCCGTGGGGGGCATAGCCGCCGTAGGTGTCCACGATGATCTTGCGGCCGGTCAGGCCGGAGTCACCCGCAGGGCCGCCGATGACGAAGCGGCCGGTGGGGTTGATGAGGTAGCGGGTCTCCGCGGTGAGCATCTCCGCAGGGATGACCGGCGCGACCACATGCTTCAACAGCGCCTCGCGGATTTCCTCCTGGGTCACATGCTCATCATGCTGGGTGGAGATGACGATGGTATCCACCGCGACGGGTATGCCGTCCTCGTAGGCGATGGTCACCTGGGACTTGCCGTCGGGACGCAGCCAGGGCAGCAGGCCGTTCTTGCGGACCTCGGTCAGGCGGCGGGTCAGGCGGTGCGCATAGGCGATGGCGGTGGGCATCAGCTCGGGCGTTTCATCGCACGCATAGCCGAACATCATGCCCTGGTCACCCGCGCCGGTGTCGTTGGCGTCGGTGGAACGGCTCTCCAGGGCGGCATCGACGCCCATGGCGATATCGGGACTCTGGGTGTGGATGGAGGTCAGCACCGCGCAGGTGTTGCCGTCAAAGCACATCTCGCTGGAATTGTAGCCGATATCCAGCACCACATCGCGGACGATGGCGGGGATATCCACCTTCGCCTTGGTGGTGATCTCGCCCATGACCATCACCATGCCGGTGGTGG
>CAZIUA010000057.1:0-16991 GCA_964542315.1 uncultured Faecalibacterium sp.
TGGAGGTCACGGTCGCGCCAGTCAGCGCATCCACGCCCTCGCCCAGCGTCAGCGGAGCAGTCTTGCCGATGAACTGCGCGGTGAAGTCGGGCTCCTCCATGCAGCGCTGGCCGAAACCAGCCGTTTCGCCGGCGGAGTCAATGACCAGGCCGGTGATGGCGCCATTGGCGTCCAGGGTCAGCTCCACGGTCACGTCGGAGGCAAAGCCGCGCGCAGTGCCCTTGTAGATTTCGCCAGTCAGCTCCATCTGCTCCACAGGGGCCTTTTCCACCACGCCGAAGACGAACACCGGCTCGGTGCGGCCATTGCCCAGCAGCTGATTCACCGCAGCGGTGGCGGTGTTGGAGGCATTCAGCACAGCCGTGGAGGTCACGGTCGCACCGGACAGCGCCTCGATCGCGCCACCCTCAGCCAGGTCAACGCCGATGAACTGCTCGGTCTGGCCTTCCGCCAGCCAGCGCGCGCCAAAGCCGCTGGTCTCGGCGAAGTTGGTGTCGCCGATCTTCGCGCCGGTGATCTTGCCATCCACGCCGATGCCCAGGGTCACAGCCACGGGGCCGGCATAGCCGCTGGAGGACGCCACCACGCAGTAGCCGACGGTCTCGCCGCCCGCACGCGCTTCCACCAGGGCGGACAGGCCGCTGCCCTCGGGGATCTCCAGCTCGATATACTCCTCCGCCGCCATCACGGCACCGAAGGCCTCGCGCTGAGCCGCCATCTCGTGCTCCTTGATGGGGCCAGCGGTGATGGCATTGGTCGCAGCCAGCGCCAGCGCAGCGACCAGGCAAATGATCGTCAGCACCAGAAATGCAGGCATCTGCTTCTTCGCAACAGGATTGGTCATGGTGATTGCCTCCTTAAAACAAAGCATGTATCAGGGGTAGGTTACTGTTTGAACAGATCAGCATAGAGGATGTGGTCATACTTTTCCATAAAACCCTCGGTGGTGATGATGCTGCCATCCGCACGGATGAACAGCGCATCCACGCCGCGACCTTCCGCCAGGGCGAGAGCCTTTTCGCTGCCCATGACGATGCAGGCTGTGGCCAGCGCATCCGCCTCCATGGAGGAGGCCATCACAAACGTGGCGCTGACCAGGTCGGACTGAGAGGGCCAGCCGGTCTGCGGATCGAGGATGTGATGATAGCGCACGCCGCCGAAGTTGAAGCCGCGCTCATAGGTGCCGCTGGTGACGACCGTGCAGTCCTGCGTATAGATGATGGACTTGGACGCGGAAGGCTGGAGCGGATCGGTGATGGCGACGGAAAAGCGGGAACCGTCCGGCTTCTGGCCGACCGTATACACATTGCCGCCCAGGGAGATGATACCGGCCGTGGCCTTCTCGCGGATGATAGCAGCCACCTTATCCGCGATGTAGCCCTTGGCGATGCCACCCAGATCGATCTGCATCCCCGCCGGAAGCGTCACCGTGCCGTCCTCGCCCAGGACGATCTGCTGATCATCCACCAGGGGGAGAAGGCTCAGGCGTGTTTCATCCGTGGGGACGCTGTTGCTGGCCGTGCCGGTGAAGCTCCACAGCGCCGTGATGGGCGCGATCGTCACGGAGAACGCGCCCCCGGTCAGGCGGCTGATCTCCTTGGCTTCCTTCAGGATGGCGTATGTTTCCGGATCCACCTGAACAGGCTTTCCGCCCGATGCGTTGATCCGGCTGACATCGCTGCCTTCGATGGTCTTGCTCAGCAGGTTCTCATAGTGCTTGCAGGCTTCCCACACCTCGTCCACCAGGCCGTCCGGCGCACCCCAGAGGGTCAGGTAGACCACCGTGTCAAAGTAGAAGCCGACGCCGGTGGATTTGGCATTGGGGTCGGGCGTTTTCTCCGCGTTCGCCGTTGGGATGAGCGACGCGCCGCTCTCGGATACATCCTTCGCCGTGCAGCCCGTCAGCAGTAGCGCGCAGAGCAGCAGTGCCAGCAGGCGGATGCCCTTTGTTCTGTTTTTTCCTGTCATTGTGTCACCGCCAGTTCGATGCTCACCCGGTTGGGCAGGCAGATGATGAATTGCTGATTGGCGCGATATGGCCAGTTTTCCACTGTGACCTCGCCCATCCCCACGCAGAGCTGATTATCACAGGTGGACGAAAGCATCACGGCGCCCTGACTGGTCACTTCGATGACGTTGACGCAGCCATCCGCCTGTTCCACCGTGACCAGCTGCGGCTCGGAGAGAGGGATCCGCTTGTATTCCTTGCCGTCCACGGAGATGATGACCGTGTTCTCCTCCGCCTTTTGCGGCCTGACCGTCAGGCTGACGATCAGCAGGAGAACGGCCACCGCCACCACAGCGGCGATCACCAGCAGGTTCTTTTTGTTCATGAGGCTCCCTTCTGCCGCCTGCACAGCGGCACAAAGATACAGCATAGATTATACCACGTCCGCGAAACGCCGTCAACCGGGCAAACGACGCTTCCGCCCGGGCGGAATGCCGCATTCCAGCCCGTTTTCCGGATCGCAGACGCATCCGCTGCCATTCATTGTCAGCCATGCCAGACATTCCGCGGATCCTACCGGTGCCGCCAGGCCCCCTGCCTTTCCACCCTTTTCGCATCCGCAAAAATTCTTTTCGCAAATATTAAAAAACCGCTTGCATCCGCCCGCGTCTTGTGCTATAATGTTTCTTGTCCTTTTGAGGACGCTCATCTTGGGGCATTAGCACAGTTGGTAGCGCGCTACATTCGCATTGTAGAGGTCACCGGTTCGAATCCGGTATGCTCCACTCCGACCTTCCAGTTTTCTGGGAGGTCTTTTCTTATCCCCACTCAACTTCATACCCAGACGAACCTCCCTTCCACTCACGTTGGCAAGGGAGCTGTTTCTATTTGGGCGGAGGGACTTTTCGCTAACCCGCTGAGCCAGGCATGCCCAAGCACGATACAACAGACGGACGAGTCGGCCCTTGCATTAGGCCGCTCGTCCGTCGTTTGCATTATTGCTTTTTCGCCACGACCCTGCATTCCTTGTCCCAGAACGCAATGCCGTAAGTCCAGATCTTCTTGAACCGATACCGCCGCAGGATGGCGGTGTAGTCCTTTTCTTCGATCTGTTTCATCGCCGCTTCGCAGGCCGCGTCCATCTTGTCCTCGTCCTTCACGTCCTTGACTTCGACCACAAACCCGATCTTCCGATCCTTCCGCTCGACGATGATGTCGCAGCGCCCCTTGCCGGTTTCTGCATTGGACGCCACACGCCAATCCGCGCAGGTGTTCAATAGCGCCAGCAGGAAGCCGTGATAGAAGGACTCGTAGGCATCGTAGAAGCTCACGGTGTCCAATAGCTGTTCGTCCAGATAATCCTTGATGGTCGCCGTATCGCCCTGCTCGAAGGCGGTGTACAGCTGTGTCAGCTTGCCGGTTTCGGCCTGCGTCTTGTCCTTGAACCAGGACAGCACCTGCTGAGTAAAGATTTGCCGGACTTCCTTGTTCGGGATCTTCAATGTATACCAGCCGCGTTCCGGATAATCTGCCACGGTCAGGTATCCGGTCATATACAGCAGACTCCAGATGTTTTCGATATTCGCATCGATCTCATTGTGGGTCAGGTTCTCGTTCAGCTGCTTGCGGATGGTCTCGCCGGCGATCAGCTGCTCGATCTCCATCTGGGTCGTGCCGTCCGTGCCCTTGTTGATGAGCCGCCGCACCATATCGTTGCCGCTGGTGTTCATCCAGTAGGCCTTGGGCTGAGCGCGCTCGGACGCACGAAGGTCATCGCAGTAGTTGATCACGTCCCACGGACAGTAGATGTCCTGCCCGCCGAAACGGTAACCATCGTACCACTCGCGAGTTTCGGCAAGGTGGGATTCCTGGCCGTAGTTCGCCAGCATCTGCCGGACTTCTTCATCCGTGAAGCCGAAGTATTCATCATACTTATTATCGGAAATGGAGTGCACTTTCAGGTTATTCAGTCCTGTGAAGATGCTCTCCTTGGACACCCGCAGGCAGCCGGTCAGCACCGCAAAGAACAGACTGTCATTGGTTTTCAGTGCAGCACCAAACATCGCACGGATCAGATCGATCATCTGGTCGTAGTAACCGTGATGGTACGCCTTGTCCAGCGGCACATCGTATTCGTCGATCAGCAGGATGGCCTTCTGGCCGTAGTGCTTTTCCAGCAGGGAGCACAGGAGCTTGAGCGATCCTCGAATATCCTCTGCCTCATAGCAACCGGACAAAATACGCATCAAGGATTGCTTCTCATTCTCCGATGCTTTTTCGCTATCGGCTAAAAATTGCAGGCGAAGCGCCTCGAAGCGGATGATTTCACACAATGCCTTATAGGCTGTGTTGAAATCCAGCCCATCCACGCCCTTGAGCGACACAAACACCACGGGATATTTGCCCATGTAGGTATCGCAGAGCTGCTTCTCCTCGGCAACCTTCAGCCCCTCGAAGATGGACTTGTCTCCGCCGATCTCAAAGAAGCACTTGAGCATGCTCATGTTTAACGTCTTGCCGAAACGGCGAGGGCGCGTGAACAGATTGACCTCGCCCCAGTTTTGCATCAGCTCGATGATCAAACCGGACTTATCCACATAATAGAAGTCCTCTTTACGCAGCTTTTCAAAGCTGTCAATGCCCACAGGCAATTTCTGCGTGTTCATGCCTTCGCCTCCTTGCTCAAGCATAAGTCGATAATTCACCATCTTTAGTATACCACGATTCCATCGGTATCGCAAGCAGCGGACGCAGTTGCCTTAGATCGCCCTCACATCTTTGCGGCAGTGTTCACAATTCCACTTTGCAGGATCGCCTCCATGTGCTATAATAGTTCCTACATACTACGCCATGACACCGCAGGAGGCAATACCATGACCGATCGTGCTGTTGCGCCGCAGGAAGCGGATCGTGTCCGTGCCGAAATCAGGAAAGTCATCCGTCATTACAAGCAGCATTCCGCGAGAGCTGCCAGCGCTATATTGACAAACACAAGCTGAATGAACCAGGACGTGAAAAAGCGCTTCAGCATTATCAGGATCTTCGTGCTGTGACGGACTATTTAGCCTTCGAATATCCTGAGAAGTATTATCTGTTCAAATCCCGGATGTTTACCACTTTCCGCGATCGTGTTGGTTTTTCCGAGGAAAAACCCAAGCAACGATCCATCGTGTGGAAGGTCGAAAGCTACAACAGGATGTGCGAGATCGTTCTGGCTGAGGTCAAGCAGGATGCAGCATTGCAAGCGCTGAGCCAGGCTCGTCTGAATGAAGACTGCTATCAGGATGACGCGCTGCATTTGCTGACGATGGACATCATTTATTACGGAAGCGCCTACATGGAAGATGCGGATTTTGCCCCGGAACAGAGATCGGATCCTCTGCTCGATATCCCGCCCATGCAGGATGAGCATCACACTGACACACAGGAAGGCGATGCTGCTATGACAGACATTCGTTTGAACACCATCTTGTACGGTCCGCCCGGCACCGGCAAGACTTACCACACGGTGACCTATGCTGTGGCCATCATCGAGAATCGCGAACTGGCTTCCGTGGTGGCCGAACCCTATCGTGATGTGCTGGCTCGCTACAATGCGTATAAAGCGCAGGGCCGCATTGAATTCACAACCTTCCACCAGTCCTTCGGCTATGAAGAATTCATCGAAGGGATCCGCCCGATCGTATCCGGCGAGGATGAAAACAGTGAGGCCGGAGATATTCACTACAGCGTGCAGGCGGGGATCTTCAAGCGATTCTGCGAACGTGCCGAACGTCCAGCTGCCGCGGTAACCACGGATTACGGCATTGGTGAGAATCCGTCCATCTGGAAGGTCTCGCTGGATGGTACTGGCGACAATCCCATCCGCAGCGAGTGTCTAAAGGAAGGACATGTCCGCATCGGATGGGACGAATACGGCGAGAGCATCACAGACGCGACCGATTTCTCCAAGCATGGCGGACGCGTTGTGTTGAATTCCTTCATGAACAGGATGCAGATCGGTGACATTGTTCTGTCTTGTTACAGTGCATCCACCATTGACGCGATCGGCGTGGTCACCGGCGATTGTGAGTGGCATGATGAATATCCGCGGCTAAAGCGTCTTCGCAAGGTGGACTGGATCGTCAAGGATATCCAAGAGAACATCCTGCACCTGAATGGCGGAACCTCCATGACGCTCTCTTCTGTATACAGGATGGGCAGCATATCGCTGACGGATGTATATCAGCTGATTGACAAGCATCGGCCAGCTGTCGCGCTCGCCCAGTCCAGACAGAAGAACTATGTCTTTATCATCGACGAGATCAACCGCGGCAACATCCCAAAAATATTCGGCGAACTGATCACACTGATCGAAGAAAGCAAGCGTATCGGCCAGCCGGAAGGTCTGACCGTTCGTTTGCCCTAAGTTCGTCAGCCGGGAGATCCAGGTGCTTTGTGCCTGTGATCTGCTGAACGAAGGCTGGGATTGCCCTGAAACAGAAGTGCTCTTCATGGCACGGCCCACCATGTCCAAGGTACTCTACACACAGCAGTTAGGGCGTGGCATGCGTCTGTCTCCGGGCAAGGACAGCCTGATGGTTTTCGACTTTGTGGATAATGCCACGGTGTATAACGCACCTTACTCCCTCCATCGCCTGTTCCGGCTGAAGGATTACAGACCCGGCCAGCTGGCACTTGCCCCGCATGGGCAAATGGCAATCGAAGATGACCTGTATGCCCGCGGTGAAAAGCCCGAAGCACTGCTGGATTGGCCGGTCGATGCCATGGACTACGAGCTGGTGGATATCTTCAACTGGCAGGATGAAGCCGCCGGGATGATCTCGCAGATGGAGTTTGTCCGTCGGGTGGATGTGCAGGCCGAAACCATTGAGCGTTACGTCCGCGAGGGCAGATTGGTTCCTGATCTGGTGGTCCCCATGAGCGAGCATCGCACGTTCAAGTACTTCAAAGAAGAATCCCTGCAACGCTACGCCGACCAATACGGCTGGACGCTGATCGACGACAGCAACCGCAAGCATATGTTCATGGACATGATCCAGCAGATGGACATGAGTTATTCCTATAAACCGGTGCTGATCAAAGCGGTTCTGCAGCATGCAGACACAAAGGGACGCGTCAAGCTGGATGACATCGTTGCCTATTTCCGGCATTATTACGAAGGCCGACGTGCGGCCGGATCCCC
This sequence comes from uncultured Faecalibacterium sp., assembly GCA_964542315.1. Taxonomy (GTDB): domain Bacteria; phylum Bacillota; class Clostridia; order Christensenellales; family Aristaeellaceae; genus UBA11524. The sequence goes on from CAZIUA010000057.1 coordinate 7,134, forward strand.
CGTGGAAAAACGCAACAGCATCTTCGCCAAAGGGGAATACACCGATGCCGCAGCCGCCCGCAATATCCTCTCCAATCCCTTCAAGCGGTTTGAGGACATGCAGATGATGCGCCACACCAAAACGCTGGGGATCATTCAAATGGATGAAGCCGTCTGGAAGCATCTGAGCGATGCCGAAAAAGCTGAGATCGAACGCATCTGTGATGAAAAGCTGGCGACATATTTTGCCCGCCTGAAGTAAGCATGGCAGGTTCTGTCATGGATGCGCAAAGTGCAGCAGGTGATGGGGTAACAAAATAGAAAAACGCTCTCTGCCGCCCATATATCATGGTGCAGCAGGGAGCGTTTTTTCCATCCCCACCCAAATCTGCCTGCCGTTGGAGGAGACGGTAATCGAGCCCTGGCGGTCGGTGCGGAAGACGTGATCCGCCCAGGGCAGGTCGTCGCCGGTCAGCTTATCCTCGATCACCTTCAGCGTGTATGCATGCGGATGCCCATATTGGTTCCCTGCGCCGACCGAAATGATGAAGTAGGTCGGATCGTACACGCGGAACAGGCTCTGCAGTTCGTTGTCCTGGAAGCCCAGTTCATCGTTGTAGGCGCCATGATGGGGGAGTTTGATCAGGCTGATCCCCTTGAAATCGCCGCTGCGCGCCTGCAGGGTATCGACCATGCGGCGCTGGGCGTTTTTCTCGATGTCGCCTGTGAAGAGATAGCGCGTCTGGCGGTAGGTCACCAGGAGCACCAGGGAATCGTTGTCTTCCTCCGCGCTAACGTCCAGCACCTCCACCGTGGCGCTTCCCAATTTATATTGTGTTCCCTTGGCCGGAACGGTGATGGCGCCCAGGCCGCTGATGGCGCGTTCGAAATCGCGGAAGGCCCTGGTGTCGGCGGTCTCGGCGTTGCTCAGCACCTTTCCGATCCGTGTGACATTGGCCAGCGCACTGCCCAATCCGCCGATATGATCCTCATGCAGATGGGATACCGCCAGGATATCCAGTTGCCGGACGCCCCGGTCTTCCAGCGTGCGGTAGACAGCCTGGCCGCCCCGCTTGTCGCCGCCATCGATCAGCATATAATGCCCGTCGCATTCGACCAGCGCGGCATCACCCTGGCCGACATCGATGAAGGTGATGCAGAAGGCATGATCCCCGCCCGGCGCACAAGCGCAAAGGCCGCATATGGTCACCAGGAGGAGGATCGCGGCGCATATCCTTTTCATCATGATGCCTCAAACACCACCTTATCCGGAAGCACCCACAGCCCCTCCTTATATTCGCTGACTTTGAAATAGAAAACCTGCATGATGCCTTCGTCCCCGTTGTCGATCGTGACGGTCACCTGCGCATCGGGCGTCCATGTATGGTCGCGCATCTGCTTGCTCTCCACATGCGCCACGAAGGTATCCATTTCCGTGCCTTCACGGACCACTTTCGTTACCGCGCAATCGGTAAATTCCGTCGTGCTGCCGTTCTGCGTGACCGCGATGGTCACCCTGGCCTCCGCCGCCATAAGGTCAGCCGGGATGAGGAGCTTATCCTTGCGCAGCTCGATCGTGTCCTCCCGTTCCTTCGCGGAGAAGGAATACCGGTCGTTCACCGGCTTGACCAGGAATACGCCATTGTCCGCCGTCTGGAGGATCGCCTCGATATTGGCCTGCTCGCTCGGAGAAATGCCCATTTCATCGGCCAGGGCAAAGAGCAGATCGCAATACAGGGTGAAGGGCTCATACAGCGCCGGAAGTTCGGTCTCCCGTGCCTTTTTCTGCGCCGCGTTGTATTCCTTCAGCCGCTTTTGCTCCGCCTTATGATCCGCGCGCGCCTTTTTCTCTTCCTCTTCGTTCATGAACCGGTAATCCGGCTCCTGGATTGTCAATTCCTCCACCGGCGCCAGATACACCGCATTCATCCGGCGCTGCTCATCCACCAGGATGGCGACCTGATCATAGGCGATGTTGTACGCCCGCGCCAGATACGCGTGATCCTCCGTTTTGCGGTACAGATCCAGATACACCTGCGCGGCGAAATACCGCACCGACCAGTCCTTCGCGGAGGTGTTTTCCATCATCGCATCGGCAAAATGCCCCGCCGCCTCGATATAGGCATCCCCCGTGTAGGTCATCTGCGCCGCGACAACCGCCTGGGGGAGGACGCGCACATAGTTGAAGTCCTTGCGGTAGATACCCGTGGACAGCGCGTCGTATTTCGCGACGCATTCCAGGCATTTTTCATACTGCGCGTTTTCGAAATAGCACATGGCCAATTCCAGCCAGTAGTTGCCCAGCAGCTTGTAAGTCTCCTCTTCGGATTCCAGTCGGCGGATCTTCTGCTGCACGATCCCGATCTGATTGATCTCCGCGAAGGTCTCGATGGCTTCCTCATTCAGCGTCAATTTGCCATCCAGCCCATATTCCTGCACGATATCCACCATGTAGTCAAATGCCCGGTCGCGATTTTTCTGCACGACGGCGTTCTCCTCGTCGTCCAGCTCCCACCCGCTGAGCAGGAATTCCCGATCCGCCTCCGCATTGGCGTTTTTGTATTCGGTGTAGGAGTCCACCACCGTATACACCACCGTCGCCGCCAGACGCTTCCAATCCAGCGCATTGGCAACGGAGAGCACCGCCAGCGGATCCGGCATCGCCCGGCGGATGGACGCCGCCTTATCCTGATTATGCAGATACTGCAGCCGCTCCCGCTTGACGGAGATATCCAGATACGCCTTGATGATGTCGCGCAGATTGCGCAGATGCGCCTGCGTGGTCTCATCGATCGCCCCCGGATTGATATCATTGAGCAGCGATGTATAAATGTCATCCAGCATCAGTCGGTTATCCTTCGATGTGCGGATCTCCTCCGCGACGATCGCCAGATGATACAGCATGGAGAACGAATTCCGCTGCTGCTCCGTCAGCCCGAGCGCCTCCGTCCATTCGGTGACATCGATCACCGCATCCCGGGTGAATGCGCCTGCATCCGTCGCAGGCCCTTGCGCAGCGATTACCGGCTGCGCGCCAGCGGTCACGACGCCATCCCCCTTGGTGGACGCATCCCCGCCGGAACGGCTGCATCCCGTCAGCGATGACGCAAGGATGGCCACTGCCGCCACCAGGGCCACCTTTCGTGTGCTGTTTTTCATGCCCCTGCCTCCTCATTTGTGCGGACACATTTCATTTACAGGATGATATTGTCTGCCGAATGCCGCTTGGCAACGCGCTGTTCGAGCATACCGATCATCTCATCGAGCATCGGGAAATGCAGCTGGCGCGGACTGGCCAGCACCAGGCTGAAGCGCGTCTGCGATTCAGACAGGCCGATGAAGCGCACATTGTATTTCTGCTCCAGCCCATCCATCAGCATCTCGGAATGGATGAAGGAGATACCCTTGCCGGCCGCAGCGAGCTCCAGCCCCTCTTCCAGCGTGTTGATATAATGCGACACATCCGGCGAAAAGCCGCTGGTAACACATAGCCCGATCACCCAATCCACAATGATGGGCGAAACCACTCTGTTGAGCAGCAGGAAATCCTCATTTTCGAGTTCCCCAATGGAGACGCTGTCCCGCCCGACGAAGGGATGATCCGCCGCAACGACCACCAGCAGGCAGTTTGTACACAGGGGCGTCACGCTGACATGCTTCATCCCGCGGCAATACGCCCCCAGCGTCACCACCGCATCGTATTTTCCGCCGGACAGCCCTTGCTTCAGCCCTGATACGGTGTCCTGCGTGAGCATGATGTCCGCCTCCGGATGCGATCTGCGCAGCTGCGCCAGCACCTGATAGATATGCTGCGTATTGAAGGAGCGGAGCATGCCTACATGGAGCGATCCCGGCAGCGGCGACTTCTCCGTCAGGCTATCCGGATGGAACAGTTGCGGCAGACGGTCGCAGCGCTCGATGATCGCCTCCGCCTCGCGGCAGAGCAGCCTTCCTTCCGCCGTCAGGGTCAACGTTTTATGATCCCGCAGAAAGAGCTGCACGCCGAGTTCCTTCTCCAGCTCCTGTATTTGCCGGCTGAGCGTCGGCTGCGAAATAAACAGCCGCTCGGACGCCTTGGTAAATCCGCCATAGCGGACGATCATCAAAAAAGAACGCAGCGAAGACAGCTTCATATCGGCTCCTTTCCCATCCCTGCGGACGGCCTTGTTTTCCTCTATCAGAAGCATAACAGAATCCGCCCGAATTGGCAAGCCATATCCGCGTCGCATGCATCGGTCACATCGCGCATCCATGCAAAAAACAAATAGATGTGCCTCCGCCGTGCATGCATTTGCCTTTGGCATTGGACACCGGCGCGCGCAGGGGATACAGTATGAAGGGATCTTATACCCTGCATGTGCAAGCGCACAGGCAAAGAAAGCAAGGAGGAACTTCCCCATGAAGAAGTGGATGTCTCTCGTTCTTGCGATGACGCTGCTGGTCAGCTGCATGCTGCCGCTCGCCGCCGCTGAGAACGCCGGTATTCAGGACGGTACCTATTCCTACACGACGAATGGCCACAATGGTGAGGTCACCGTGACGCTGACCATCAAGAACGGCCAGATCGTTGACGCGCAGCAGGAGTCCATCGAGACGCAGGGCATCGGCACTGTGGCGTGGACCGTCGTGCACGATACGCTGATCAACGAGCAGAGCATCAATGTGGATGCCGTTACGGGCGCGACTGTCTCCCGCGCGGTGTACACCTATGCGGCCCAGAAGTGCCTGGAGCAGGCTGGTGCCAACGTGAACGAGTGGAAGAAGGCCAAGGAGGCCCATACGCCCGAGACCGTGACGATGGACACCGATGTCCTGGTCGTTGGTTCCGGCGCTGCCGGTCTGACTGCGGCCCTGACTGCCGCTGAAAACGGCCTGCATGTCGTCATCGCTGAGAAGCTGACCGTGCTGGGCGGTGCGTCCATCCGCTGCGACGGCCTGTATTACGCCGCCAACAGCTATGTGGAGCGCGACATGGGCATCACTGAAGACAGCGGTGAGGCGATGTATCAGGATGCGATGGATCTGTTCACCAGCGATCTGGTCGATCCCGAGATCGTTCAGATCTGGGCGGAGAACAGCCAGGGCGGTTTTGAATTCATGACGGAACACGGTGTGCAGTGGGCAGATTTCACCTTCCCCTACCGTGCCATCCATGCGCCCCGCGTGGCCTCTGCCATCGGCGGCGGTGCCGGCATGATCTCCGCGCTGATCGAGAAGGCGCAGCAGAATGAGAATATCACCATCATCAACAACCTCTGCGTGAATGAGCTGCTCCAGAACGAGCAGAACGCAATCATCGGCGCCCGCGCTGCGGCGACCAACGGCGATACCTACACCTTCAACACCGAAAACGTGCTCCTGGCCACCGGCGGCTTCGCGGCCGACAAGACCATGATGACCGAGCACTCCGAGCCGCTGCTGGCCGGTGCGTCCCGCACGAACCCCAACGTCGGCGATGGCTACAAGATGGCCGAAGCTGCCGGCGCCAGGATGCAGGATTCCCCCGACTCCATCACCATGTTTGTGGACAACGAGAGCGGCAAGGCCATGATCGGCGCCGTCAACCCGGAGCTGTTCATCGTTTCCCCCACTGGCGAGCGCTTCACCAACGGCTCCAAGACCGCCAACGACCTGGCACACGATGCCCTGGCGCTGGGCTATTCCACCATCGTGGCGATCTTCGACCAGAATGAGTTCGACGCGCTGAAGGATACCTTCGAGCCCATGCTGGCCAAGGGCCATGTGGCTGTGGCTGATACGCCGGCTGAACTGGCCGCTCAGCTGGGCATGGACGCGGACACCCTGACCGCGACCATCACCCGCTACAACGAGCTGTGCGACAAGGGCGTGGACGAGGATTTCGGCCGTGCCCCTGAGATGATGACCAAGCTGGACAGCAAGCTCTACGCGATCACCCTGGAGCCCAACACCTACGAGTCCTTCTCCGGCCCGCAGATCAACGGCCATGCGCAGGTCATCGGCCTGGACGGCAACCCCATCGAGGGTCTGTACGCCGCTGGCGGCATCACCATGTGGCAGGTGACAGACTACCACTATGTCGGCTGCGGCTCCGCGATCAACAACGCTGTCGTCTTCGGCATGCAGGCCGCCGAGCACATCCTCTCCAAGTAATTTCCCCGCGACACCCTGAGGCGGAGTGCATCGTCACTCCGCCTTTTTGCTGCCCCAATGCGCCGCCGCAGGGCGAAGTACAGCGGAAATACCGAATGTCACATGGTCATTCGACCGCCTATGTGGTACAATGGGGTGGCAAGCTTTCTTGCGATGAAAAGCAATGATGAGGTATATGAAAATGAATCAGCATGAGATCCAGGGGCTGTTTGACTTTTTGAAGGCGTCGCCGACGGCCTTCCACGCGGTGGATTCCCTGTGCGGCTTGCTCAAGGCGCAGGACTTCCTCCCCCTGCAGGAGTGCAAGCCCTGGCAGATTGTCCCCGGCGGAAAGTATTATGTCACCCGCAACCGCTCCAGCCTGATCGCCTTTACCCTGCCCGCGGCCCAGCCGGACAACTTCCATATCGTCGCCAGCCACAGCGATTCCCCGACGTTCAAGATCAAGGAGAATGCTGAGCTCACCGTGCGCGACAAGTATGTGCAGCTCAACACCGAGCGCTATGGCGGCATGATCTTCTCCACCTGGTTCGACCGTCCGCTGTCGGTGGCCGGCCGCGTGCTCTACAAGGATGAAAACGGCATCCACACCCGTCTGGTCAATATCGACCGCGACCTGCTGATGATCCCCAATGTGGCCATCCACATGAACCGCGAGGTCAACAGCGGCTACAAGTACAACGCGCAGGTGGATCTGATGCCCCTGCTGGGCGACATCACGGCCAAGGGCAGCTTCCGCAAGATGATCGCAGAGGCTTGCGGCATACCGGAGGAGGCCATCATCGGCAATGACCTGTACCTGTACAACCGCATGCCCGGCACCGTCTGGGGCGCAAACGGCGAATTCATCTCCGCGCCCCAGCTGGATGACCTGGAATGCGCCTATGCCTCCGTGTGCGCGCTGAAGGATCTGCCCGACCAGGCGCATGTGAACGTCTGCTGCGTCTTCGACAATGAGGAAGTCGGCAGCGGCACCAAGCAGGGCGCGGATTCGACCTTCCTGTCGGACGTGCTGGAGCGCATCGCCGCCTGCCTGGGCATGAACGCGGAAGCCTACCGCACGGCGCTGTCCGCCAGCTTCATGCTCTCGGCGGACAATGCCCACGCCACCCATCCCAACCACCCGGAATACGCCGATCAGCTCAACCAGGTGGAGATGAACAAGGGCATCGTCATCAAGTTCAACGCCAACCAGAAATACACCACCGACGGCGTGTCTGCGGCGGTGTTCCACCACATCTGCCAGGCCGCCGGCGTGCCTGTGCAGCACTTCGCCAACCGCTCCGACCTGCCCGGCGGTTCCACCCTTGGCAACATTTCCGGCGCGCATGTGTCCATCAACACCCTGGACATCGGCCTGGCGCAGCTGGCGATGCATTCCAGCTACGAGACCGCCGGCGTGAAGGATCTGGCCTGGATGATCCAGGGCATGCATGCCTTCTACGCGAGCCGCATCACGACCCATGCGGACGGTGAATACGACATCTGATCCTTCCCCGGAGGGATCCGCAGCCCCTTCCGGCCTTCCAAACCGGAAGGGGAGATTTTGCATCAGCACACAGGAGGTTTGCCATGCGCCGTTTGTCTCAGCGCGCCCGCACGGGCATCCGCATCGCCCTGAATGTCCTCATCGCCGCTGCCGCCATCGTCATCGGCTTTCTGCTGCTGATCCTCAGCGCCTTCGGCTATACCTTTGAGCGCAACGCCCTGTTCGCCCTTTTCCCCACCACCGTCGCGATGCTGCTCCTGCTCGTCAACGGCTGCCGGCGGAAGAAGTGGTTCAAGTGGGCCGTAATCGGCTGGTGTGCGCTGGCGGTGGGCTCGGCGTGAACTATCACCGTCTGTCCGTCCCCACGCTGGACGACCGCAGCCTGCGCATCAGCTATTACGTCCCCTTCCGGGAGGACACCCGCGCCGTCACGCTGGATGAACCATCCGCCCTGACCCTCTCCGTGGAGGACGCATCCTCCCTGTGCATCGACGGCGCGACCGCGCTCTACCCGGTGTACGCCAGCTTCGCCCAGAACGCCTTCACCCCCAGCGACACCTATGTGGGCAGCACGCTGCAATGCAATGGCACGACCTACGCCTACCACGCGCTGATCTCCGGGGAAGCGGACGTCATCTTCTGCGCCCAGCCGTCCTCAAAGCAGCTCGCCGCCGCCCAAGAGACCGGGCTGACCCTCCACCTGACCCCCATCGGGCGCGAGGCCTTCGTCTTCTTCGTCAACGTGAAGAATCCCGTGACCAGCCTGACCGTGGAGCAGATCCAGCGCATCTACACGGGCGAGATCATCAACTGGCATGAGGTGGGCGGACAGCGGCAGAAGATCATCGCGTATCAGCGGGATGAGGGCAGCGGCAGCCAGACCGCACTTCAGAGCCTGATGGCCGGGCTGCCCCTGATGGAACCCGAAAAGGAGAAGCGCATCGGCGGCATGGGCGGCATCATCGATGCCGTCGCCACCTATCGCAATTTCGACGGCGCATTGGGCTTCACCTACCGCTTCTATTCCAACGAGATGATAGGCAATGACCAGATTCGCCTTTTGGCGCTGGACGGCGTTTTCCCCACGAAGGACACCATCCGCGACGGCAGCTATCCCATCAGCAGCTATTTCTACGCCGTGACGGCGTCCCCCATCGGCGAACCTGCGCCTGAGGAGAGCGATCCCGTGCTCAGGGCGTTCCTGGACTGGTGCCTGAGCGAGCAGGGACAGCGCATCGTTGAGGAGGTCGGCTACGTCAGCGCACAATAAGGCAGGATGCGCCAAAAATACAGGCAAAATCCCTGCGAAGTCTTCCCAAAGAACCCTTTCCCGTGGTAAAATAGGAAAACGACTATTTGCTGATCACGGAGGATGACCATGCTGCCGGAAGCCCTTGCCCATGCGCGCGCCATTCTGGACACCCTGACCCCCCTGCGGACGGATTGCGGTCTGACCTGCGGCGGAGCCTGCTGCCGTTCCCTGGAGGGGGAAACGACGGGGATGCTGCTCTTTCCCGGCGAGGAGGCCGAATACGCCGGCAAGGCGGGCTATCGCGTCCTGCCGACGGAACAGGGTGCACTGCTGGTCTGCGACGGGCATTGCCGCCGGGAAGAGCGTCCGCTGAGCTGCCGCCTGTTCCCGCTGCTGCCGCTCATCCGCCGGACGGATGAGGGCGAGGTCATCCGCGTGGGGACGGATCAGCGCGCGAAAGTCATCTGCCCCCTGGCCCATCAGGGCAAGGACGCGCTGTCGGCGGAGTTCGTGTCCGCCGTGCGCGAGGTGGGACGCATCCTCGCCGGGGATGAAGCACAGCATGCCTTCCTCCTGCGTCTGACGCAGCAGCAGGATGAACTCAAGGCGCTGCGAAACCAGTTCAGGAGGGATCGCCATGTTTGAATCGGTGCATGTGAGTCGTGAGATCACCGGGCAGGGAAGGAACCTGCTCCTCTGCGGAGACGGCAGCGCGCCGCTTTCCGGCCTGCTGGCGAATTATGCCTCCCAGGCGCAGTGCGTGTATATCGATCCACCCTTCATGACGGGGGACAGCTTCACCCGGCGCCGCCGCTTTGGTCAGGCCGGTTGGAAAACAGGCCGTCCTGCGCCGGAATACCCCGCCTATGCCGACCGCCATGGCACCCGCGATGCGTATCTTGCCTTCCTGCGCGGGCTAATCGAGAATGCCCACCGCCTGCTGGATCGCACGGGCATTCTCGATTAGCCCGCGCAGGAAGGCAAGATACGCATCGCGGGTGCCATG
>CAZIUA010000058.1:0-16902 GCA_964542315.1 uncultured Faecalibacterium sp.
GTTTTCGCCGTCATGCTCAACCAGCGGACAGCGCCCATTTTCCAGCGCGCAAGGGAGATCGTCCGCAGCGGCGAACTGGGCGAACTCAAGCGTACCGTGTGGATCATCACCAACTGGTACCGCACCCAGCACTATTATGACTCCGGCGCATGGCGTGCCACCTGGAAAGGCGAGGGCGGCGGCGTATTGCTCAACCAGGCGCCGCATAACCTGGATCTGTGGCAATGGATCTGCGGCATGCCCGCGGCGCTCACCGCCTTTTGCGATGTGGCGCGCTATCACCGCATCGAAGTGGAGGACGATGCCACGCTCCTGACGCGGTATGCCAACGGGGCAACGGGGCTCTTCGTCACCTCCACCGGGGAGTATCCCGGCACCAACCGCCTTGAGATCGCAGGTGATCTGGGCAAGCTCGTCCTGGAGGACGGTCTGCTGAAATGGTGGAAGCTGCGCGGCTCCGAACGGGAATCCCGCTGGCATTCGCCGGAGAGCATGCCCCATCTGCCCTGCGAATACTTCGAGGAGCGCTTTTCCGACGGCGGACCGCAGCACAGGGGCATCCTGCAGAATTTCGCCCGTGCCATCCTTTTTCAGGAGCCGCTGATCTCCCCCGGCGCTGACGGCCTCAATGAGCTGATGCTGTCCAACGCCGCCTACCTTTCCCAGTGGAAGGGGAATGTGTCGATCCCCCTGCCGCTGGACGGCGCAGAATTCGATGCGCTCCTGGCGGAACGCGCTGCGGTTTCCGTCACCCATGACGAGATGCAGAAGCTCCCTGCCGGCGCCTATGAGGATCGCTGGCAGACGCGGTGGTGAAGTCCGGCGGAAAATGCTGCTCGTTTTTCTTTCCCGACTGACATGCGCCGGATTTGTTATTGTTGCGTTCATAATCCTTTGGCAAAATAGGCTGTCGCTTGGAAAAACAGGCGATCTTATCGGTTGACTTACCACGGAAAGGAGCACCACCTTGTTAGAGCTTAAAGGCATCAAAAAGGATTACCCCGCAGGCGATGGCATCGTCCATGCGCTCAAGGGCGTCGATCTGCAATTCCGCAAGAATGAATTTGTTTCCATTCTCGGCCCCTCCGGCTGCGGCAAGACCACCATGCTGAACATCATTGGCGGTCTGGATCAGTACACCGAGGGCGATCTGGTCATCAACGGCACCTCCACCAAGGATTATAAGGACCGCGACTGGGACGCCTACCGCAATCACTCCATCGGCTTTGTGTTCCAGAGCTATAACCTGATCCCCCATCAGAGCGTGCTGCAGAATGTGGAGCTGGCGCTGACGCTGTCCGGCGTGAGCAAGGCCGAGCGCCGCAAGCGTGCCGCCAAGGCGCTGGAAGCCGTGGGGCTGGGCAATCAGCTGCGCAAGAAGCCCGCACAGATGTCCGGCGGCCAGATGCAGCGCGTCGCCATCGCCCGCGCCCTGGTGAACAACCCGGATATCATCCTGGCGGACGAACCCACCGGCGCCCTGGACACCGAGACCAGCGTGCAGGTCATGGATATCCTCAAGGAGGTCGCCAAGGATCGTCTGGTCATCATGGTGACCCATAACCCCGAGCTGGCGGAGAAGTATTCCACGCGCATCATCCGCATGCTGGACGGCGAGATCATCAGCGACTCCCGTCCGCTGAGCGCCGAGGAATCCGCCGCGCTGGAAAAGCAGGCAAGGGATGCGCGTGTGGAACGTCAGAAGGGCGGCAAGAAGGTCCGGAAGCCCGCCATGTCCTTCGCCACCTCCTTCGGCCTGAGCCTGAAGAACCTCATCAGCAAAAAGAGCCGCACCCTGCTGACCTCCTTCGCCGGTTCCATCGGCATCATCGGCATCGCGCTGATCTTCGCCGTGTCCAACGGCATGACCGCCTATATCGACACCGTGCAGGAGGATACCCTGTCCTCCTACCCGCTGACCCTCCAGGCGAGCGAGATCAACATGGGCTCCCTGCTGTCCACGTTCATCGGCAACGCCCTCTCCGGCGAGCCCCATGAGAACGATGCGGTGTACGAAAAGACCATGATCTACGACCTGGTCAACGCGCTGGGCTCCATGGAGGAGACCACCAACGACCTGGAGGCCTTCAAGCGCTATCTGGAACAGCAGATGGCCAATGAAAACAGCGACCTCCATCAGGCCGTCAACGGCGTGCAGTACACCTACGACGCGCCCCTGACCGTCTACACCCAGAATGTGGACGGCGATATCCTCCAGGCGGATTCCCAGGTACTCCTGCAGGAGCTGCTGGTGGAATACATGGGGATGGATATGTCCTCCATGATGAACCTGTCCTCCGCCTACGGCATGGATGCATCCTCCATGATGTCTTCCTCGCCGCTGATGAGCATGGGCGGTTCTTCCGCCATCCTCTGGCAGGAGATGCTCACCGGCCGCGACGGCGAGATGATCAATCCCCTGCTGCAGAAGCAGTACGACCTGGTCTATGGCTCCTGGCCGAACGACTACAACGAAGTGGTGGTCGTGGTGGACCAGAAGAACGAGATCGCGGACATGACGCTCTACGCCATGGGCCTGAAGTCCAAGGACGAGATCGACAAGCTGGCCAGCGCCGCCTTCAACCAGACCAATGTGGAGGTTTCCGACGGCCGCTGGACGTATCAGGACGTGTGCGGCATGACCTTCCGCGTCGTGCTGCCCGCCGACTGCTATTCCTATGACGAAGCCACCGGCACCTACACCGATCTGCGCAGCACCCAGGCCGGTCTGCGCTATCTGTATGACAACGGCCTCGACCTGAAGGTCGTGGGCATCATCCGCCCCAATGAGGAAGCCGTTTCCGGCATGCTCAGCGGCACGCTGTGCTACACCGCCGCCCTGACGGAGCACATCATCGCCGAGGCGAAGGAATCCCCCGCCGTGCAGGCGCAGATGGCTGACCCCTCCACCGATATTTTCACCGGCCTGCCCTTTGCTGAGTCCACCGGCGCGATGACCGATGCGCAGAAGGCCGCCGACCTCACCGCCTATCTGGACACCCTCTCCACCGAGGAGAAGGCCGCTGCCTATGTGGCCATGATGTCCATCCCCACCCAGGAGCAGATCGACCAGATCGTGGATCAGCAGCTCTCCGCCATGACCCGTGCGGATATGGAAGCCATGATGCTCGATGCGCTGACCACCCAGATGAGCATCGATCCGGAGAAGGTGTCCGCCTACATCGCCGAAATGTCCGACGATGAGATGCGCGGCATGTTCGCCCAGATGATGGCCGAGCAGGTCGCCATTCAGTACGCCGAGCAGGTGAAGGCGCAGATGTCCACGATGGACGCCGCGACCCTCGCCATGGCGCTGGAAGCCTCCATGCCTGCCGACACCCCCGAAAAGGTGTCCGCCAAGGCCGCGATCTATGCTGCTTCCGCCGCCGAAATGCCTGAGGAGCAGGTGAATGCGCTGGCGATGCAGACGCTGTCCGCCATGTCCCGCGAGGAGATGGAAGCCACGATCCTGCCCGGCCTGGCCGCCCAGATGGGTGTGTCCGCCGAGGAAGCCGCGCCCATGCTGGCCGGCATGACCGATGAGCAGCTGACCGAACAGCTGCTGCCCGGCATCGCGGAGCAGATCCGTACCCAGGCCACCCAGCAACTCGCCGCCATGACCGAGCAGGAGATGTGCGACGCCCTGGAGGCCGCTCAGCCGCCCTTCACCACCGCCCAGCTGGCCACCTTCCATGACGAGGTGCTGAGCTTCTCCGCTTCCACCTATGAGGAGAACCTGATCACCATGGGCTGCGTCAGCCTGGACAGCCCTGCCTCCATCAACATTTATGCCTCCACCTTTGAGGATAAGGACGTGATCGAGGCCGCCATCGCCGACTACAACGCCAGCGTGGATGAGCTGTCCCAGATCCGCTACACCGACTATGTGGGCCTGATGATGTCCTCCGTGACGTCCATCATCAACGCCATCACCTATGTGCTGATCGCCTTCGTGGCCATCTCACTGGTGGTGTCCTCCATCATGATCGGCGTCATCACCCTGATCTCCGTGCAGGAACGCACCAAGGAGATCGGCATCCTGCGTGCCATTGGCGCCTCCAAGCGGAATGTATCCAGCATGTTCAACGCGGAGACCATCATCATCGGCTTTGCCTCTGGCGCCATCGGCGTGGGCGTGACCTGGCTGCTGTGCATCCCGATCAACGCCATCATCCAGCACCTGACCGGCATCATGGGTCTGGCGGCTTACCTGCCCTGGCAGGTGGCGCTGATCCTCATCGCCATCAGCGTGCTGCTGACCTCCTTCGCCGGTGTGATCCCCGCCCGTTCCGCCGCCAAGAAGGATCCCGTCGTCGCCCTGCGGACGGAATAACCCCCTCTCAACAACACAACAAAGGCTCACCTCAGCAACGGGGTGAGCCTTTCTATTGTGTCCGAAAAGCCGATGGGACATGCCAAAGTCTCCCTTGTGCAAAATGCAAGGCCGCTTTCACGCGGGGACTTCGTCCCATTTAAGCGGCGCAAAGATGCTGGGGGAAGGGTCTTCGCCCCTTATAAAAGGGCAAGACTGCTCTTGAGAAAAGAGGCGAAGCCTCCCGCCGGTCCCCCCCTTTATCCGCTACTTCGTCGTAAAGGCGGCTGCATATGTTTGGCGACTCAGGATTCCGGCGATTGCTTTGAATTCAGGCATCAGCAAGTAGACTATTCCTTCCTTAGCAGGTAAAATGCTGCAGAAGCAATCGCCTGAATATTCGCCGCACCGGCTTCTTTGCAGAGCTGGGATGCAGCCGTCTCACTCGTCCGCCCGCCGACGTTTCGAAAAAAACATTATTGAGCGTCTGTAGAGATTATTACATAAATAAACCAGACGGCTCACCCCACTTTGGAGCGAGCCGTCAGCCGGCTTACTTGTCCGCGCCAGTTTCCGCCTCATCCGCATCGACACGGCGCAGGCCTTCCACCGCCGTCACCGGCAGGGAGAAGCAGATCGCGCCCGCGGCCGTGCTGGGGCCAGCCTTCTCCATCACAGCCTTCATGATGGCGGCCTTCTTGGTGCTCTCCGCCACAATCAGCACCACGTCCTTCTCGTTGGCCAGGGAGATGCCCAGAAACTTCTCGCTTTCGCGCGCGCCAGTCCCCTTGCCAGCCAGGACGGTGCCGCCCGTCGCACCGGCAGGACGCGCCGCGTCCATCACCATATCCGAGCAGCCCTCATTCAGGACGATGCAAATCAGCTCGTGGGTGTGATCCATCTCAGGCATGCCGCCGGAGACGGTCTTGTTGTCAGTCAGATACGCCATGGTTCTGCCTCCTCCTACGCTTTTGAGCGGCACGGACATCATGATGCCGTTGCCGGGAATGTCAATGAACATACGCAGCCGGGCGACGCGCATGAATTTGCGGGTCTGCTCGCCATCCGCCACGGCCAGGATGACGGCCTTGGTCGTCTGGACAAGGCCATGCAGGGAGAGGTGGCGGTTGGTGGCCGTTCCCTCGCCGTAGAGGGTCAGCGCCAGGGGCAGCTTCATGCTGCGGACGATCTCCTCCATGGTGTCATGGCGGTCACGGTTGATGATCGCAAGCACAAGGTTCAGTTCCATTCTCAGCCCTCCCACAGTTCGATCACGTCGTCGTCAGCATAGGCATACTCGGGCACAGCAGTAGCCTTGCGGGTCTTGAGCACATAGATCAGGCCCATGATCTGCACGGTGATGAGGGGCATCATCGCCACCAGCGCCACCAGACCGAAGGCGTCGGTCATGATATTGCCGCCCAGCGCCTGGCATGCGCCCATCGCGAAGGGCAGCATGAAGGTCGCGGTCAGGGGGCCGGATGCCACACCGCCGGAGTCAAAGGCGATGGCCGTGAACGTCGGCGGAACCACCAGCGTCAGCGCCAGCGCGATGAGGTAGCCGGGGACGATGATCCACAGGATGGAAATGCCCGTCAGCACGCGCAGCATAGCCAGGCCGTTCGCCGCGGACACAGCAATCGCCAGGGCATAATGCATCGCCTTTTCGGAGATCGCACCGGCGGAAAGCTCCTCCACCTGCTTGTTCAGCACATGGACGGCAGGCTCGGCGTTGATGATGAACCAGCCCATGAGCATCGCCACGGGGATGAGGAGGAATCGCCAGCTGCCCAGGGAAGCCAGCTCCGCACCCAGCGCCACGCCCAGCGCCTGGAAGCCCACATTCGCGCCGGTGAGGAAAAGCACCAGACCCACCAGCGTCACCAGCAGGCCGATGACGATGCGCAGGAAGGGCACGCGGCGCAGATGGAGCGCCACCACCTGGAAGATGATGAAGAACACCGCAATGGGCAGCAGCGCCAGCGTCACATTGCCGAGCTCATGGGGCAGGGTGTGCAGATAGGTCTTGCCCAGCGCCACCGTATCCATGATGGTATCGGAAATGGCGGCCTCGCTGCTGGTGGGTGCGCCGGGATAGAAGAAGGACAACAGCAGCACAGCGAGGATGGGGCCGACGGAGCACAGCGCCACCAGGCCGAAGGAATCCTCCTGAGCATTGGCGTCGGAGCGGATGGACGCAACGCCCACGCCCAGCGCCATGATGAAGGGGACGGTCATCGGGCCGGTGGTCACGCCGCCGGAGTCAAACGCCACCGCCCAGTATTCCGGCGCAGCGAAGGCCGTCAACGCAAACACCACGCCATACAGCGCGATGAGCAGCCATTTCAGCGGGATGCGGAACAGGATACGCACCATGCTCAGCATCAGGAAGATGCCCACGCCCACACCCACGGTGATCATCAGCACGAGGGAGTCGATGGCGGGGACATTGTCGGCCAGCACCGTCAGATCCGGCTCGGACACCGTGACCGCGATGCCCAGCAGGAAGCTGACGATCAGGATCAGCGGCAGATTCCGCGACTTTGTCAGCCGCGCGCCCATATGATTGCCGATGGGCGTCATGGATACGTCGCTGCCCAGGGTGAACAGCCCCATGCCCACGATCAGCATCAGCGAACCGATGAGGAAGGAGAGCATCAGGTCTGCCTTCATGGGAACAAAGGTCAGGCACATCACGCCCACGATGACGACGATGGGCAATACGGAGGCCGCTGCCTCCTTGAATTTTTCGTGGAGTTTCCCTTTTTGTGTCACACGACCGCTCCTTTCTGACTTCGGTGGATGATCCGCCGCCTGCCTTTCTCATCGCCACAAAAAAGGCAGCGCTGACGGACAGCACTGCCTAAACATATTCCCATAGCAAACACGCGATTCGACCAACCGCTCATTCTTCCACGCCGATATATAATACTAATCAACAAGAATTAGTATAAGCCTCGCAGGCCGTGCCACCGGTCAGCGTCGTTGACAGCGATCGGAATAAATCACGGCCCCGCGGCACATGATGACAGGCTCCACCACTTATTTCGATCATGTTTATTTTATCACAAAACGATAACATCTGTCAACTCGTGAATCTGGCCGATTCGCCGCCAGATGGGACTTTGTCCCTCACTTCCGCGAGGATGTGACCCCTTCGTAGGCGTTCGTCGCCGGGTCGGAGGACTTGCGAGCCTGCACGGTGAGGGCATTTTCGCCAAAGCGCAGGAGCATGTCCACCCCGCAGGGCGCATCGCCGATGATGAAGCAGCGCACACGCAGCAGCCCCGGTTCGATCCATCCGCCGGAGGAAAGGGTCGGGCGATCCGGCCAGCCGGGGAAGGTGTCCACGATGTTCTCGCCGACGCCAAACCGCAGCGGATTTTTCCCCCGGGCATTCTCCCACAGCAGCGTGTTCCCCTGCAGTTCGACGCTTTTCAGCCCCAGCATGTTCCTCTCGTCAAAGAAGAACGGGCCTGCATGGTCAATGGCGCATTCGTCCTTGTTGCTCAGAGGCCGCGTGGACAGCGCCAGCGTCACGGGGGACATGTCCTCCGCGTCGCAGTAGGGGTACACCTCCTCGAAGAAGGCATCGTAAATGCGCTGCACGCCCACGGGATCCAGCCGGGTGTCCGCGATAGTACACAGGCACACGTCCTTTTCCGGGCAAACCACAGCCAGCTGGCCGCCCATGCCATACATCGCCCAGCCTGCGCGGGTCATCCAGACCTGCCAGCCGTAGCCATAGCGCTCCTCCTCGTTTGTGCACAGGCGATTGTCGATGTGCTTCCTGCCCATCTCCGCGCAGAACCAGCCCGGGATGATCCCCCGTCCGCCCTCCATGACCAGACGCGCCACCTTATGCAGGTCGCGCAGGGACATGCACAGCCCTGTTCCGCCCTGGCAGGTGCCGGAGGGGTCGCGCAGCCAGTGCTTTTCGTCCGTCGCACCGATGGGTGCAAAGACGCGTTCCGTCAGCAGGTCGATGACTTCCTTGCCGCTCAGGCGCTTCACCAGCGCCGCCAGCACCTGACTGCATCCGGTGTCGTAGTGAAAGACCGTCCCCGGCTCATGGGTGCTCTTCGCCGTGAAAAATGGCTTCGTCCAGTTCTCATCCACCCCTTCGCGATAAGCGGTGGAACGATAGCAGGTCGCCATCCGCAGCATGTCGCGGATGGTCAGGCACATCAGCCGCGGATCGGGCGTTTCGGGCAGATAATCGGGGAAATAGTCCACGATGTGATCGTCCAGGCTGCATTTCCCCTCGTCCAGCATCAGCGACAGGGCGATGGCCGTCATCGTCTTGGACACGGAATACATCCGATGCGCCTCGCCTTCCCGGAAGGGCGCATAATACGCAGTGGCCTTGATCTCGCCCTTCACCGACAGGATGAAGCCGTGCATGCACACATCCTCCCGCGCCAAACGGCGGACGAAGTTCTCCACGCGTGTCTTTAACTGCTGATCGGGCATAGGAAGCCCTCCTTTTGGCGGAATGATCGAAGTAGGAATTCAGATGCCGGGCTGCGGCCTTGCTGCGTTTTGCGCCTCCCTTGTGTAAAGGGAGGTGACGGAGGGATTGTCCATCGCATGCTTCTGCGCAAGATCGATCCCTCATTCAGCTAACGCTGACAGTTCCCTTTGCCCGTCGTTCATACTCGCACGCGGCCTGGATATACGCACCTGTGCCCTTGATGTCGTAGCTGCCCACGGCCTCGCTGATGTAGTAGTCAAACGAGCCGTCGCGGTAGTTGGGATATCCGCCGAGGCCAGCGCCGTGGCAGGTCTTGGCCAGGAACAGCGTTCCGTCGCGCATCTGGCCGACGAATTCCCGCTGGATGGCGCGGAAGGACTTCGCAGCCTCCACGCCCATGTCCGCCGGGATGACCCCCAGCCGCGCCGCCTTGAGCATGGCCGCAACCATCAGGCAGGAGCCGGAGGACTCGCGGTAATTGCCCGTACGGCCGGGCTGATCCACCACCTGCAGCCAGACCTCGCCATCGCGCACGGAAAGCATCTTCGCCGTCATGGTACAGAACAGTTCCGCCAGGGAGGCGCGGCACTCGTGCCCCTCAGGCAGCAGCTCAATCACATCCGCCAGCGCCAGCATGTACCAGCCCACGGCGCGGCCCCAGCAATGCGCCGCCAGCCCCGTTTCCGGGTCGGACCAGGCCTGCGCACAGGATTCATCCCAGGCATGCCGGTTCAGCCCGGTGGCGGCGTCCAGCGTGTGCTCATAGGCCAGACGCAGCTGCTTCGCCGCGTCGCGCACACCTTCCTCGTCGCCGGTCATCAGGCAGTATTCGGTGTAGAAGGGCGCGGCCATGTGCAGGCCATCCAGCCACATCTGATACGGATAGCACTTCTTGTGCCAGAAGCCGCCATCGGAGGTGCGTGGCTGACGGCGCAGCTGCTCCCGCAGCACATCTGCCGCCTTGCGGTATTTCTCCTCGCCCGTGGCCTTGTACAGATACAGCAGCTGACGGCCGTTGCACACATAGTCCAGGTTGAAGGTATCGAAGGTGTAATCGCGGATGGCGCCCGTTTCATCGGTGACGAAGGTATCCATCGCGTCCTTGATATAGTCGAAGTATTTCTTCTCGCCCGTCAGCGCATAGAGGGCTTCCATCCCGCGCCAGGTCACGCCATAATCGTAGCTCCAGCGCTTGTCCAGCAGGCCGTAGCGCTGCATGAGGCAGTCCGCCATCCTTGCGGCGGAATGGGGCATGAATTCCTTGAGCATCGTCGTTTTTCCTCCTTATTCGATCCCCTGCGCATGGAGCAACTCCCGTGCCAGCTGCGCCAGACGCACCGCGCCCGTCAGGCACAGATGGGTGTTGTCCTGCGCGCCGTCGGGGTAATTGGGATGCCCCTTTTCGACCCAGTTGAACAGCGCCTTTGAGGCCTCATCGCCCAATTCAGTCAGGAGCGTCTCGGTGGCCTTCTCCATGTCGATGAGCTTCACACCGCGGTAGTCCGCCAGATCGCGCATGGCGGCAGGGTACGCCCCGTGGGTGTGCTTGAGCTGCCCGTTCTCATCAAAATGGCGGCGGGCGATGGGCGTCAGCAGGATCGGCTCGGCCCCCTGACGGCGCGCCGCGTCGATGCACATGCCCAGATATTCGGTGTAGGTCGTGCGCGGATCGGTGGCACGTTCCGCATCGGGCTTTTCGTCATTGTGGCTGAACTGGATGAGCAACTTATCGCCCTTGCGCAGGCACAATTCGACGAAGTTCAGGCGCTTCTCGGCGATGAAAGACTTGCTGGAGCGACCGCACACGGCGCAGTTCTCGATGAATGCACCGTCGATCAGGCCGCGCAGGGCCTGTCCCCAGCCGGTCATGGGGGCGAAATTCGGCGTATAGTCCGCCATGGTAGAATCGCCACAGAGGAACCAGGTGGGGGTGCGATGCGCCGGATCCCAGCCATCGCAGCCGCCGATGACGTTGCGGAGGGTCAGCAGGGCGGCCTCCTCATCCGTCAGGCGTGCCTGACCGGGATGGCGCGTCGTCTGATCCGCCCGTGCGCCGGTGGTCCTGTATTCGCCGCAGCGGCGGGTGATGCGCTTTTCGTCCCAGTCCTCAAACCCGGCCGGGGACACACATTCGTCCATCTCGCATTCGAGGAACTGGGTGTGGGCGAATTTTCGCCACGGACGCCCCAGCTTCGCCTCCCCCGGCTGACACTCGCCCGTCAGGCGGCATCGGTGGAACACCAGGCCGAAGGGCGCCTGCTCCGGCGTGTTGGCGGCGGTATAGAAGCCGCCCCGCGCGTTCATAAACAGCGTGCAGCGCTCAAACCAGCAGGCATAGGGGCCGAAGATGAAGTCCACATCGCCCTGGATGAAGCAATCCTCGAAATACTGCCGCCCCAAAGTCAGCGGACAGTCGCCGACGGACAGAACGCCCTCCGGGATGATCCGGGGCAGCGCATCCCGGGCCACCTTGGGCATGGTCGGCCCGCAGAAAAGCGTATCCTGATGGCCGATCATGCGGACATTGCGCCACACGCCGCGATCTCCGGCGGCATAGACGGCCACGGCCTGCCCGGCGATGGACCCATCCCCCGCATCGTTGCGGATGGTGAGGTTCTCCACCTCCACATTGCGGCCCGTCACCAGGAAGGTATAGCTCAGGAAGGTGCCTTTCTCGTTGCCGTCCGCGTCCTTGTCATGGGCGCTACCGGAATTCGTGATGACCGTGCGGTCCCGCGCCTCACCGATGATGCGGACATTGTCCTTGTTCACGATGACACGCTCATGGTATTCATCCATCCGCAGCAGCAGAATGGTCGGCGTGCGGCTGGACATGGGAATAGCGTCAATGGCGGCCTGGAGGGAGGTGAAATCCCCCGAGCCGTCCCTGGCGATGATATACATGGTGATGCCTCCCTTACTTGATCAGCCCCTGCGCCTTCAGCTGTTCCGCAGCGATGCGCGCAAACAATTCCGCACCGGCGCGCTGGGTGTGGGTGTCGTCCTGCGAACCATTCGGATAGGCCGGATAGAGCCCTGCATCCACATTCATATACAGCGGACGCGTCGCCTCCTCGCCCATGGCCTGAAGGGCTTCCATGCCCCGCCGGGTGATCTCCAGCAGCGGCACGCCCTTCTGCGTGGCCACCAGGCGGATGGCTGGCGGATACTCCCCATGCAGGTCGATCAGCTCGCCGTCGCGCCAGCACCGGCGCGGGATGGGCGTCATCAGCACGGGAATCGCCCCATGGAGCCGCGCCGTATCCACATACAGCGCCAGATTCGCCGCGAAGGACGTGTACGGGTCGGTATGCCGCCACACCAGATCGCTGCCGTCATTGTGGGTGAACTGGATCAGCAGCAGATCCCCCGGCTCAATGGTCTTCTCGATGTCCACCAGACGGCCATCCGCCAGGAAGGACTTGGTGCTGCGTCCGGCCATGGCCTTGTTGACGATATTCACCCCCGGCAGGAATTCCCCCAGCACCTGCCCCCACCCGGTGATGGGAGCTTTCTCCGGCGCATAGGTCGCCGCCGTGGAATCACCGCAGATGTAGATGGTCATTTTCTTTTTGTCCTTTCCTGCAAGATAGCCCCATTATACCACGAACGCAAGGCAGACAAAAGTCCTTTTTCGCTTTTGTTGTCGTTTGGTGCCGGGATGCAGGATCTTTTTTCGCATCGCCTGCCATACGACGTCCGCGGATGCTGCATGAATGTTCCGTTTACTCAATCGCGAAAAAAGGGACGAAGTCCCCGGCTTTTCAAATTCGATAAAACGTGATACAATATGCTGGCAGTGATATCGCTGTAATTCTCCTGAAGGAGCTTGAATATGACGACCCCCATGAAAGTTGGCATGATTTCGCTGGGCTGCAACAAGAACCGCGTGGATTCCGAGACCGCGCTGGGGCTGCTGGCAGACCACGGCTATGTTTTCACCGGCAACCCCGCCGAGGCGGATATCCTGATGGTGAACACCTGCGGCTTCATCGAATCCGCCAAGGAGGAATCCATCGACGCCATCCTGGAGATGGCGCAGTATAAGCAGACCGGCCGCTGCAAGCTGCTGGTGGTGACGGGCTGCCTGGCGCAGCGCTATGAGGCCGCGCTGAAGGAGGAGATCCCCGAGATCGACCTGCTGATGGGCGTCAACCAGTATCGCCAGCTGCCTTCCGCCATCGAGAAGGCCCTGCGCGGCAGCCGCGAAAGCTATTGCATGGACGATAACTCCTACTACGCCCATGACCGCGTGCTGACCACCCCTTCCTACACGGCGTATACCCGCATTGGCGAGGGCTGCTCCAACCGCTGCACCTTCTGCGCCATCCCGCTCATCCGCGGCGCGTACCGTTCCCGCCCGGAGGAGGACGTGCTGCGCGAGATCGAGCAGCTCAGCCGTCAGGGCGTGCGCGAACACATCCTCGTCGCCCAGGATACCACCCGCTTCGGCACCGACAACGGCGGACACACCACCCTGCCCGAACTGATGCGCAAGGCCGCCGCCATCGACGGCGTGGACTGGCTGCGCGTGCTGTACTGCTATCCGGATGAAACGGACGAGCGCCTGCTGGATGTGATCGCCAACACCCCCAACATCTGCAAATACCTTGATCTGCCCATCCAGCATGTCAACGACACGGTGCTCAAGCGCATGCACCGCCGCGGCAACAAGGCGGACATCCTGCGCTGCATCCGCGGCGCGAGGGAGCGCGGCCTGACCCTGCGCACGTCCATCATCGTGGGCTTCCCCGGCGAAACGGAGGAGCAGTTCCAGGAGCTGCTGGATGAGCTGGCCGAGGCTGAATTCGACCGTCTGGGCGCATTCACCTACTCCCCGGAGGAGGACACCCCTGCCGCCCGCATGCCCGATCAGATCCCCGAGGAGATCAAGCAGGAACGCTATGACCGCCTGATGAAGATGCAGCGCGCCATCAGCCTGAAGCGGAATCAGGCGCGCGTGGGGACGGTGGAGAAGGTGCTGGTGACGGACATGAACGCCGAGGGGCTTCTGCTGGGCCGCAGCCATCGCGAGGCGCCGGAGACCGACGGCGAGATCGTCTTCACCCGCAGCGACAAGCCCGCGCCCCAGATCGGCTCCTTCGTTCAGGTGAAGCTGACCCATGCCGATACCTATGACCTGATGGGAGAGATGCAGTGATGAATACACCCAACAAGCTGAGCCTCCTCCGGGTGGCGCTGATCCCCGTGATGGTGCTCCTGATGTACCTGCCCGGCTGGCCGATGGTGCTTTTGTCCACCGCCGTGTTCGGTGCAGCCGCCTACACCGATTATCTGGACGGACACATCGCCCGCCGTGACCACATCGTGACCGATTTCGGCAAATTCATCGACCCCGTGGCAGACAAGCTCCTCAACCTTTCCGCGATGATCATGCTGACCGGCACCGGCCTGCTGCCCCACTGGGCGGTGATCGTCATCCTCGCCCGTGAGCTCGCAGTGGATGGCCTGCGCATGGTGGCGGTCGGCCAGGGCCGCGTCATCGCTGCCGGCAAGCTGGGCAAGATCAAGACCGTCAGCCAGATGGTGCTGATTCTCTTCCTCATGCTGGCCGGCCGTCTGACGCTCATCTTCCTGGGCGGCACCGCATGGGCCGTCGCCATGGATGTGCTGCGCTGGGTGATGATCATCTGGGCGGTCGTCATCACCGTCTGGAGCGGTGTGGACTACTTCGCCCGCAACTTCGACGTCATCCGCAACGCCAAATAAGGGGGGACATCGGGGACTTCGTCCCTTTTAGCGCGATAGAGCAGTCCGTACCTTCGAATTGCTTCCGCCCTCGCACTCCTTCGGGGCGATCAAGTTGGTGTATTGCCATACTGCTTCCGCATGGACTTGCCGTGACGAAGGGATTGCCTCTCCATCTCATCGACCTTCCCCCCAAGGGGAAGGCTTTTTTTGCATTATTTCGCCCTCCCGGCTTCTGCCGCTTTACAAAACCCTGCACATCCGCTAAAATAGGAACAAAAAAGCGCGGAGGGATCTGCTTATGACCTTCACCCCTCGTTTTCCCGCCTTCCTGCATGGCGGCGACTACAACCCCGATCAGTGGCTCGACCGGCCTGACATCCTCGACCGTGATGTGGAGATGATGCACAAAGCTCATGTCAACACCGTATCCATCGGCATTTTCGCCTGGGCGCGGCTGGAACCGGAAGACGGCGTATACGACTTCACCTGGCTGGATGAGGTGATCGACCGGCTGTGGAAGGGCGGCATCCACATCATCCTGGCCACGCCCAGCGGCGCGCGTCCGGCCTGGATGGCACAGAAATACCCCGAGGTGCTTCGCGTGAACGACCGTTATCAGCGCATGCATTTCGGCGGACGCCACAATCACTGCCTCACCTCCCCCGTCTACCGGCGCAAGGTCGCGGAGATGGATCGCCGCCTGGCCGAGCGCTACGCCAGCCACCCGGCAGTCATCCTGTGGCACCTGAGCAACGAGATGAGCGGCGAATGCCGGTGCGAGCTGTGCCAGGAGGTCTTCCGCGGCTGGCTGAAGGACAAGTACGGCACGCTGGACAAGCTCAACGAGGCGTGGTGGACGTCCTTCTGGGCGCACCGCTACACCGACTGGAGCCAGGTCGAAGCCCCCGGCCCCATGGCGGAGACCAGCACCAACGGCATGTTCATCGACTGGCGGCGCTTTGCCACCCATCAGGCGAAGACCTTCATGATGGCGGAGCGCGATGCGGTGCAGGCGGTCGATCCGTCGCTGAAGGTCACGGCGAACCTGATGGAGCGCTTCTGGGATTATGACTATTTCGACCTGGCCGAGGGCATGGACGTGGTGTCCTGGGATGCCTACCCCATGTGGCATTCCGGCGATGACATCGCCCGCGCGGCGGAATTCGCCATGAACCATGACATGATGCGCTCCTTCAAGGATCAGCCCTTCCTGCTGATGGAGTCCACCCCGTCCCAGGTCAACTGGAAGCCCGTCAACAAGCTCAAGCGCCCGGGGATGCATCTGCTTTCCTCCATGCAGGCGCTGGCGCACGGCAGCCAGAGCGTGCTCTACTTCCAGTGGCGCAAGGGCCGCGGCGCAGCGGAGCAGTTCCACGGCGCGGTGGTGGATCACGACGGGCGCGACGACACCCGCGTCTTCCGCGATGTGACCCAGGTCGGTCAGGCGCTGGAGGAACTTCGTCCCATTTATGATAAAGAAAAAGCCCCGGCGCAGGCGTGCATCATCTACGACTGGAGCAACTGGTGGGCGATCGACTACGCGCAGACGGGCCAGAACCACAACATGAAGTATTTCGACAGCGTGAACATGCATTACCGCAGCCTGTGGCAGCTGGGTGTAAATGTGGACTTCCGCGACGAGCGGGACTGCACCGACCTGAGCCGCTACAAGCTGGTCATCTGCCCGATGCTCTTCATGCTCAAGGACAGCTTCGCGCAGAAGCTCCGCGCCTTTGTGGAAGGCGGCGGCACGCTGCTGATGACCTACTTCTCCGGCGTGGTGGATGAGCGCGGTCTGGCGTGGCTGGGCGGTGCGCCCCATGGGCTGACGGATGTGCTGGGCATCCGCGCGACGGAGCTGGACGCCCTCTTCCCCGATGACAAGCAGCGCATGCTCCTGGCGGACGGCCGCAGCTTCCCCATTCATGAGCTGTGCGAGATCCCGGAGGTGCTGGGCGCCAAGTCCCTGGGCCTGTACGAGGAGGACTTCTACGCCGCCCTGCCCTGCCTGACCCGCCATGCATTCGGCAAGGGACAGGCGTACTATCTCGCCGCGAAGGTGGAGCAGGCCGGTCTGGACGCCATCTATGCCGATCTGGCGGATGAGCTGTCCCTCCCCCGTGCGATGACGCAGCCCCTCCCCGAGGGCATCATCGCCACCGAGCGCGGCGGTGCGGTGTTCCTGCAAAACTACTCCGGGCGCGCCCAGTCCTTCACCCTCGAAGGCCGGTATACCGACCTGCTCACCGGCGAGACCGCCGCAGGGGACATCATCATGCCCGCCAACGGCGTTATGGTGCTGATGGCCGCCGAATAAACCGGCTGACCGCAACACCGTCATAGCATTTGTCCGTAGTGTCCACCTCATCAGTCCCTTCGGGACAGCTTCCCCTCGAGGGGAAGC
>CAZIUA010000059.1:0-16901 GCA_964542315.1 uncultured Faecalibacterium sp.
TTCCCGGGCGAATCGCTGCCACGGCGCGGGATAATCCTCCAGCAGGGCTTCCCCCTGGCGGCCATACCGGACGAGCATCAGCGTGCGGATGAGGTCCTCCACATCCTGCAACAGCGCATTTGCTTCGTCCTTGCGATCCTTCCAGGCGTTGGAGATCCTCAGCACATCAGAGCGCGCTTCCATGCCGAAGAAATCCCGCATGACATCGCTGCGGCGCTGCCAATAGGCGTCATCCGCCGCGACCGCGAGCGCCTGCCCGATGCTGCCTCCGCAGACGGCCAGCGCCTTGTGCGCCATGGCGCTCGTCACCCCATGGGCCGACAGCATGCGCAGGATGACATCATCCGGCCACGGGTGCAGTTTCAGCGCCCGGCAGCGGCTGATGATGGTCGGCAGGAGCGTTTCCGGCGTTTCGGAAAGCAGCAGGAAGACCGTCCCGGGCAAAGGCTCCTCCAGCGTTTTGAGCAGGGCATTCTGCGCCTGGGGATTCATTTTCTCCGCGCGTTCAATGATGATGACGCGCCGGCCGCCCTCAAAGGTATGCTGCCCGGCCAGCGTCAGGATATAGCGGATCTCATCCACAGGGATGCCCGTCAGGCCGGGTTTGACGTCGTGTGAGAGGGGTTTGCCCGGACGCACGGTAGTCAGGTCGGGATGTTCATCCTGCATGACCTGCACACACGCAGGACAGACCCCGCAGGGTTTTTCCGCCCCCGTGCAGAGCAGATACTGCGCCATCAGGCGCGCCAGCGTGCGCTTGCCCATGCCCTGCGCACCGCTGATGAGGTACGCATGGGCGAAAGTGCCCTCCTCCAGGGTGCGGATGAGGCCATCGTAAAGCGCGCCCTGCCCCTTGAAATCGGACAGGACGGGCTGAAAAGTCTTTTCCTCCGGCACAGCCATTTCGCCGCCCTTACAGCTTCACGAACTGTTCCACGGACAGCACGAACACCGTCGCGCCGCCGACGGTCACTTCCACCGGATAGGAGGTCGCGCCAGGCATGACGCCCATGCTGCCCACGGTCAGGGGCGCAGAGGTGACCTGCTTGCGGGACTTGCACACCTGCTCGATGATCTCCATCACGTTCTGGAGCTTGTCATCATCCGTGCCGATGAGCAGCGTGGTGTTGCCTGCACGCAGGAAGCCGCCGGTGGTGGCCAGCTTCGTCACGCCGAAGCCGTTCTTCATCAGCTGGGAGACCAGACGGGAAGCATCCTCATCCTGCACGATGGCGATGATCAGTTTCATATATATACCTCCTCTTTTTCAGGGGGACAGATGCATACCTTTACAGTATACATCACAACAGCCGAAAATGCAAGGTTTGCGCCTGCGGAAACTCATTCCTGGGGCACATCGAGCACCAGATCGACGATGCCCATGAGCACATTGGGATCCGCGCGTCCGCCGGCCAGGCGCATCGCCGCGCCCATGATAGCTCTTTTCGCGGTGGCTTTCCCTGCACGGTACTGCGCGACGATCTTCGCATTTTCCGCCACCGCACGCACCACAAAGGCACGCAGCGCATCCGTATCGCTGATCTGGCGCAGACCCAGGCGATCCACGCAGCTTTCCGGGTCTTCGCCGCTCTCCCATACGGCGGCGAGGATCTGCTTTGCCGCATTCTGGTTGATCTCGCCCGCGTCCGCCAGGTCGCTGATGCGCGCCAGGTCACCGGCCGAAATGCCGATAGGGGTATCCTCGCCCGTGCGCAGGCGGAAGCCCTCCGTGATGAGCAGATTGGCGGCGATGCGGGGCGCGCGCGTCAATTCGGCAGCCTCCTCGAAGAAATCAGCGACCATGCGCTCCTGGACGAGCTGCTCCGCCGCATAATCGCTCAGCCCGTACCGCGCAGTGAACGCAGCCTTGCGCGCATCCGGGAGCACGGGCATTTCGCTGCGCCATGCACCCAGTTCAGCATCGGTCAGGCAGATGGGACGCAGATCCGGTTCGGGGAAGAAGCGGTAATCATGCGCGTTCTCCTTGCGGCGCATGGAGAACGTTTCGCCCTTGCGCTGGTCGAATCGGCGCGTTTCCTGCACGATGGGCTCCCCGCGCCTGAGGGCGGCGACCTGGCGGGCGTATTCCGCCTCGATGGCCTTCGTCACCGACACGAAGGAGTTCAGGTTCTTCATTTCCGTCCGCACGCCGAAGGGCTCGCCCTTGCGGTGGACCGAGAGGTTCAAATCACAGCGGAATTCCCCCTCTTGCATGCGGCACCGGCTCACATCCGCATACCGCAGGAGCGTCCGCAGCTTGCGCAGATAGGCATCGGCCTCCTCCGGGGTGCGCAGATCCGGCTCGGAGACGATCTCGATCAGCGGCACGCCGCAGCGGTTCATGTCCAGCAGCGTCTCGCCGTCCTCGTGGATGAGCTTACCGGCGTCTTCCTCCATATGGATGCGCGTGATGCCGATGCGCTTTTCGCCCTGCGCGGTGGAGATGACGAGCGCGCCGTCCGTGCAGAGCGGATGCGCGAACTGCGTGATCTGATAAGCCTTGGGCAGGTCGGGATAGAAGTAATTCTTCCGGTCAAAGCCGGACACAGGGGCGATCCGGCACGAGAGCGCCAGCCCTGCACGGGCCGCCAGACGGACGGCCTCGCGGTTCATCACCGGCAGCGCGCCCGGATAGCCCAGACACACCGGACAGCACTGGCTGTTCGGCACAGTCCCGAAGGCGGTGGAGCATCCGCAGAAGATTTTCGTGCGGGTATCGAGCTCCGCATGCACCTCCAGGCCGATGATCATTTCGTAGTCATCCTGCATGCGCCATGTCATCCCAGTTTCACCTCCCCGGTCACGGGCCCCAGCGTTTTTTCCAGCACATGCCCGACACGGTACAGCAGCGCTTCGCTCCAGCGCGGGCCCATGAGCTGCACGCCGATGGGCAGCCCGTTTTCATCCGCACCACAGGGCATGGACAGCGCCGGAATGCCCGCGATATTCGCCGGCACGGTGAACAGATCATCCTGATAGGCGGACACCGGATCCGCCAGCGCGCCAAGGCGAGGCGCCGTCGTGGGCGTCGTGGGCGCAAGGATGCAGTCCACCTCCCCGAAGGCGCAGTCAAGATCCTGCGTCACCGCATGGCGCACCTGCTGCGCGCGGCGGTAATACTGATCGTAATATCCGGCGGAAAGGACGTATGTCCCCAGGAGGATGCGGCGTTTCACCTCATCCCCCAGCCCCTGCGAGCGGCTGAGGACATACATCTCCTCCAGGTCGGTGTACTTGTCGGCGCGCCGCCCGTAGCGGACGCCGTCGAACCGTGCCAGATTGCTGCTGGCTTCCGCCGCGGAGATGACGTAATACGCCGGGAGCGCGTTCCTGCATCCGGGCAGGCTGATCTCCACCAGCTGCGCACCCAGCTTTTCCAGCGTGCTGGCCGCCCGCAGGATCGCCGCGCGCACCTCCGCCTGCATGTCCGCCTGGAACATCTCCCGCGGCAGGCCAATGCGCAGCCCGGCGATATCCTGCCCCAGCTGGGCGCAGTAATCCGCATCGCAGGCGGCGCTGGTGGCATCATAGGCATCCCTGCCTGCAATGAAGCCCAGCGCAAGGGCATTGTCCGCCACATTGGCCGTGATGGGGCCGATCTGCTCCAGCGAGGAGGCGAACGCCACCAGCCCGTACCGGCTGACCGCGCCGTAGGTGGGCTTCATGCCGACCACGCCGCAATGCGCCGCAGGCTGACGCACCGAACCGCCCGTGTCGCTGCCCAGCGCCAGCAGCACCTCACCGGATGCCACCGCAGCGGCGCTTCCGCCGGAGGAGCCGCCCGGCACGCACCGCAGATCATGCGGATTCTTCGTCGGGTGGAAGGCACTGTGCTCCGTAGTGGAGCCCATGCCGAATTCATCCATGTTCGTTTTGCCCAGGAGGATGCAGCCGGCCTGCGACAGTTTCTCCCACGCGGTGGCCGAGTAGGGCGAAACGTGATCCGCCAGCATGCGGGATGCACAGGTCGTTTTGCCGTTCCGGACGCAGATATTGTCCTTGAGCGCCACCGGAATGCCAGCCAGCGGCGGCAGCGCATCCATGCGGTCGATCTGCGCAGCGCGGTCGAGGGCTTGTTCGGCCTCCACGCTCAGGAAGGCGCCGATCTGGACATCCACCGCGTCGATCCGGCGCAGATGTGCCTGAACCGCTTCCGTCGCGGACATTTCGCGCGTTTGCAGCGCCCTGATCTGTTCCGACAAAGTCCATGCGGACATGCTTCCGCCTCCCCTCACTCGACCGTTCTCGGCACGATGACATGATCCTGCCTGCGCGCCGGAGCATTTTGCAGCACGGTCTCCTGTGCAAGGCTTTGCCGGACCTCATCCGCCCGCAAAGCCGTCAGCGGTACCGGTGCAGCCTCCATGGAAGGCTGCGCATCATCCGCCGCATCCAGCTGACGGACAAACGCCAGCACATCCGCCATTTCCCGTTCCAGGCGGCGTTCTTCTTCCTCCGTCAGGGCGAGTTTGGCCAGTTCCGCCGCATAGCGGACGTTCATCCTCTCAGGCACAGCGATTTTCCTCCTGCTGATCGTTCTTTTCTTTTCTATTTTACTATGAAACGGCGCAAGCGTCAAATCATTGCGCGCAAAAAGGCCAGCAAGGACGCATTTGCCCTGCTGGCCGGGAAAGCCATTCTTTTTTTAGCCGGAAACCTTCAGCGTGCCGACATCCACCGAGGGGCTGCCGATGCTGCTGCCGAAGAACTCCAGGTCGCTACCCACGGCAACGATGTTCTTCAGCACGTCGTAGAAATTGCCTGCCACGGTGATCTGCTCCACCGCACGGCCGCGCTTGCCGCCCTCGATGACGAAGCCCTTGGACAGGAGTGAGAAATCGCCGGAGGTGGCGTTCGCGCCAGAATGCAGGCCGGCCAGGTCGGTGATGACAAGGCCCTCGCCCACGTCGGCCATCAGCTCCTCGAGGGACTTTTCGCCGGGCTTGAAGAAGAAATTGGTCGGTGCGACGCGGATCGCCCCATTGGCGCGGTGCGCATTGCCCGTGGTCTGTACGCCCTGCTTGCGCGCGGTCTTGCGGGAATGCAGGAGCGTGGTCAGCACGCCCTTGTCGATGACGGCCTTGGTGCGGCTGGCGCTGCCTTCGCCGTCAAAGCGCTGGCTGCCAAAGCCCATGGGCAGCAGCGGATCATCCATCAGGGTGACGGCATCGCTTGCGATCTTCTCGCCTTCCTTGCCCTTGAGGAGGCTCAGGTTCTGCTGGGCGTTCTCCGCAGAGAAGATGCCCGCGAAGGTCTGGAGCAAGCTCTGCATGGCGTCAAAGCGGATGATGACGCGATATTCGCCGCCGGGAACGGGTGAACCGCCCAGCTGGCAGACGGTCTCCTCCGTCGCCTTGCGGCCAATGTCCTCCGCGTTCAGGTCAGCAAAGCGGAACGCGGCCTTCGACCAGCCACCGGTCGCCGTCTTGCCGTCCGCCTTGGCGATGGGGGCAGCATAGGCGCTGCACGCCGCGCCCTCGTCCGTCAGATCAAGGCCGTAGCTGTTCTTCATCCAGGTGGTGGAGGACATGGTCAGCACCATCGCTCTCTGCACCTTCCACACGCGGGGATCCGCCTCCTTGGCGGCCTTTTCCATCGCGAGACAGAGAGCCAGCTTGTCCTCGGCAGGCACGGTATCCAGGTCGCTCTCGACCTTCGGCAGCTCGGGGTATTCAGCATCACCGGCGTAGATCTCGTCCTGCTCGTCCGTCTCAATAAGGGAGGCAGATTCTTTCACACCCTCCACCAGCTGAGCGATGGCGGCATCATCAAACGCCTGGGTGGAGCAATAGCCCATCTTGCCGTTCACCGTGCCGCGCAGGGACAGATTCGCGCTGGAGGACACCTGATAGCGGTCGATCTGCCCTTCCAGGGCGCTGGCACGGAAGCTGTCGCCGCTGACGTAGTACACCTCCGCCGTTTCAATGCCAGCCGCCTTGGCTGCGGCCAGCACACGATCCATAAACTGATTCATATCCATCGTCATGCCCTCCTTAACGTCCGCCCACGGTGAGGCTGCTCACGCGGATCATCGGCTGACCCACATCGGTTGGGACGGAGCCGGAGCTGGAGCCGCACATGCCCTGCGCCAGTTCGAGGTTTTTGCCCACGCGGTCGATCTTAAGCAGCACCTCGCTGCCGCGGCCGATGAGGCTCGCGCCGCGCACGGGATGGGCGATCTTGCCGTCCTTGACCAGATAGCCCTCGTTGACGGCGAAGTTGAATTCGCCCGTTGCGGGGTTGACGGAGCCGCCGCCCATC
This sequence comes from uncultured Faecalibacterium sp., assembly GCA_964542315.1. Taxonomy (GTDB): domain Bacteria; phylum Bacillota; class Clostridia; order Christensenellales; family Aristaeellaceae; genus UBA11524. Next base: position 6,262 of record CAZIUA010000059.1, read on the forward strand.
TTGCGGGCATACAGGCCGTCGCCCATGGAGGCGATCATCTCTGCCTCGTCATCCTGACCGGGCGCGATAAAGGTGGAGCGCATGCGGCTGGTGGGCGCATAAGCGTAGCTCTGGCGACGGGAAGATCCGGTGATGGGCATGTTCATCCGGCGCGCACCAAGGCGGTCGATCATGTAATTGGTGAGAATGCCATTCTCCACCAGCACAGTGCGCTGGGCAGGCGTACCCTCGTCATCCATGTGGATGGCGCCCCATGCATTGGCGATCGTGCCGTCGTCGATGGCGGTGACGCGGTCGCTGGCGATCTTCTCGCCCAGCTTGCCTGCGAATTCAGACACGCCGATAGACACGCTGGTGGCCTCCAGGGAATGTCCGCAGGCCTCGTGGAAGATCACGCCGCCGAAGCCGTTGTCGATGACCACGGGCATGATGCCAGCGGGACACAGCGGCGCATGGAGCATGGTCACGGCCTGTTCCGCGGCAGTCTTGCCGACCTTCTCCGGGTCGATGAGGGCATCAAAAATTTCAAAGCCCATGGAAGCGCCGGGGCTGTCGGAACCGGTCTGGTTCTCCGTGCCATTGCTGGCCACGGCAGACATGGCCATACGGGTACGCACGCGGCGATCCGTGGCGAACACACCCTCGGTGTTGCAGACGCAGACATCCTGCACATGGTCGATGTAATTGCCGACGACCTGCACGATCTCCGGGGAAACGCGGCGTGCCGCAGCCTCCGCCGCACGGATCTTCTCCGCCTTGACAGCGGCCTTCACATCGGTGGGCAGCAGGCGGATCTCCTCAGGGCGGGAGAAATCCACCGCATGGAAGGGCTGGACGATGCAGCCCTTGCCGCCCTTGACCGCCGCAGCAGCCTGACGCGCACAGGCCATCAGCCCCTCGCGGGAGGTATCATTAGTGTACACATAGATGGCATTGGTGCCGCTGAAAACACGCACGCCCGCACCGTGTAGACGGCCGGAATTGGCATTCTCGATGCGTCCGGAGCGCATCATGATGGTATTGTCGATGCGGTCCTCCACGAAGATCTCCGCAAAATCGCCACCGGTGCGGACTGCTTCCTGCAGCACCTCACGGGCAATATTCTGGTCAAGCATGGTTTTCCCTCCTAAAAGGCATTTCTACATAATAGTATAGCGCAACTTGCCGCGAATGTACAGTTCTTTTCCTGTACATTGGAGGAATCCGCCGCATGCGCGTAGAATACAGCTCGTCCACAAAGAACGAAAAGGAGGAAAAGCATGGAGATCTGGGATTTGTACACCCAGGACAGGCAGCCCACGGGCGAAACGCATATTCGCGGCGAGAAGCTGCCGCCGGATCGGTATCATCTGGTGGTGCATGTGTGGATCCAGAACAGCCAGGGCGAATGGCTCATCAGCCAGCGTGCGGCAAACCGCCCGTCCTTCCCGCTGAAATGGGAGTGCGTGGGCGGCAGTGTCATGCAGGGTGAGGACAGCCTGGCCGGGGCGCTCCGCGAGGTGAAAGAAGAGGTTGGCATCGACCTTGACCCCGCGCAGGGGCGGATGCTCTCCTCCACCCTGCGGGACGACAACTTCCGGGACGTCTGGCTTTTCCGCTATGACGGCGAGATCGACCTGAAAAATGCCACCACGGATGAGGTCGCGGACATGCGCTGGACAACGACAGAGGACATCCGCCACCTGTTCGGCACGGGCGAATTCGTCCACGTCCTGGACTATTTCTTTGACGACCCGAACCTCGGAGGGCAGGCATGACCGAATAGCTCTATCACGGCTCCATCACCCCCGGCATCACCACGCTGGAGGCCCGTTCCCGCCTGCATGGCACGGACAAGCGTGTTGTTTACCTGACAGACAGCATCCCCTACGCGCTCTTTTACATTTGGGACAGCGCGCACAATGGGCTTCGCGCCAAATATGTGACCGGGGGCTTCCGAGGCGGACAGGCCTTCTACGAAGAGCAATTTCCCGATCAGCTGCAGACGCTCTATGAAGGCGTGTCTGGCTGACTCTACCGTATTCCGTTCACTGCTGATACGCACCCGGTGGAAGGCCGCGCGGGGCTGTTCTACCGCGTGGGCAGCGCAAATGTCGGCGAGGCAGTGTTCATCCCGGATGTATACGCCGAGCTGCTGAAATACGAAGCCGCGAACGAACTGTGCATCCTGCGCTACAGCGACCACACCGCCGAGCGCAAGGCAGAGCTGACCACGATGCTGGCGGAGGGTATCCGGCGCAGCGGCTATTTCGAGAATGACCCAGAGCAGAAGGCCTTCATGCAGCGGCACTTTCCGCAAGCCTGGGGACTTCGTCCCTTTTTTCGCGATTGAGGGGGGCTATCCTTTCCATACAGCATTCGTGTGGAACACCAAAAGTCCGCCAGAGGAGTGAATCCCCCGGCGGACTTTGCTATTTCACTTCATGCGAGATAAAGAGACGAATCTCCACGCGGGAGTTGTCTGTATATCAGCGTAACTTCATCGCGAGAAAAGAGACGAAGTCTCAGTAAGCCAGTTCCTTCGCGCCCTTGAGAAACGCGCAGTAGCACTTGTACTCCTCCCACAAGTCGACCTTGGAGATGACCTCCCAGGGCGCATGCATGGAGAGCACCGGCACGCCGCAGTCGATGACGTTCATGCCGTACTTGGCGCAGATGTAGGCGATCGTTCCGCCGCCGCCCACGTCCACACGGCCCAGCTCAGCGGTCTGCCAAGAGATGTTCGCCTCATCGCAGATGGAGCGGATCTGAGCGACAAATTCCGCGTTGCAGTCATTGGAGCCGGACTTGCCGCGGCTGCCGGTGAACTTGTTGAAGGTCACACCGTTGCCGACGATGGAGGCGTTGTTCTTCTCGAACACGCCGGCGAAATTCGGATCGAAGCCCGCGCTGACATCGGAGGACAGCATGCGGCTGTTGGCCAGGCAGCGGCGCAGATACAGCGGATTGCCGCAGCCCTTGAGGTTGGCGACCAGCTCAGCCATGATGTTCTCGAAATACATGGCGCCCATGCCGGTCGCGCCGACGGAGCCGATCTCCTCCTTATCCGTCAGCACGGCGCAGAGGGTGTAGGCCGGGGTGCCTTCATAATTCATGACGGCCGCCATGGAGGGATAGGCGCAGACGCGGTCATCATGGCCGTAACCAGCGATCATGCTGCGGTCGAAGCCCACGTCACGGCAATCACCTGCGGGGACGATCTCCAGCTCGGCGGAGACGAAGTCCTCCTCCTCGATGCCGTACTTTTCCTTGATGATGCCCAGCGCATTGGCCTTGACGGCTTCCTTCTCCTCGCCAGCAAGGGGTTCGGAGCCGATGAGGATGTCCAACGCGTCGCCCTCGATGACCTTCGCGGCGGTCTTGCTCATCTGATCGCCCGCCAGGTGGATGAGCAGATCAGAGATGTAGAAGATGGGATCCGCCGGATCTTCGCCGATGGAGATGGTCACGGCGGTGCCATCCTTCTTGCAGACCACGCCGTGCATGGCCAGAGGCATGGCGACCCAGTGATACTTCTTGATGCCGCCGTAATAATGGGTATCCAGGTAGGCAAAGCCGCTGTTTTCATAAGCGGGATTCTGCTTGATGTCGATGCGGGGGCTGTCGATATGCGCACCGAGGATGTTCATGCCCTGGGTGATGTCATTTTCGCCGATGACCCACGCCATGAAGCACTTGTTCATCCAGTTGCAATAGACGCGGTCGCCCGCCTTGAGCTGACGGCCTTCCTTGAGGATGGCAGCGATGTCTTCAAAGCCGGCTTCCTTCGCCTGACGGACGGATTCCGCCACGCACTCGCGCTCGGTCTTGCCAGCGTTCAGATAGGCCTTGTACTTCTCTGCAAAAGCGTCCAGCTGGGCCTTTTCGCCCTCCGCCAGCGCCTTCCACGCATTCTTGCGATACATGATGATACACTCCTTACGATATATTGGATAGACCTTATGACATTATACCGCATTTGTGCACAAAAGGCAAGGCGCATACAAAATCAGAACAATTGCGTCAGCCGATGAGCTCGCCGGATGCGTCATACTCATATTCGTAGGTGTTGGTCGTGCCGTCCTCCAGGTGCTCGACCTCGCGGATGAGCCAGCCGTTCTCGTCGTAGGTCTCCTCCATGGTCAGCGTGCCGAATTCATAGATCTTGCAGGTGAGCTTGAAGCCCTCGGCGGAATAGGTGTATTCATAGGTCGTGTCGCTGCTGGTGGTGCCGTCCGCCTCCACGATGGCAGCGCGCAGCCAATCCCCCTGCGCATTGTATTCCCCCAGGAGAGACGTGCCGTCCTCAAACACGGCATTGGTGCGGATGCGGTAATACCAGCCCTGCTGATCCACGTCATATTCGGTGGATTCCTCGTAGAGCAGCGTGCCGTCCGCGTCATAGTTGCGCAGGAGGACGAGATTCTCGTGCGCATCATAATCCGCGCGGGTCATTCCGCCTTCCTCGTCATAGCTGAGCGTATACAGCAGCCGGTGCTGGCCGCCATCCACGGTGTAGATCGTCTCCCCCAGCAGGATGTCGCCATCGAATTCACGTTCCCACATCACATGGCCGTCTTCATCATACGCATACGCATAGGTGCTCTCGAAGACCACCTCGCCGTTCTCGTCATAAGTGGTGGAACGGATGAGGTCGTCCTGGGCGTTATAGTCGCTCACGTCCGCCCAGCCATCGTCAAACACGAGGATCTCACTGCCGCAGACCGCGCACACGCCATCCGTCAGGACATGGGCTGCGATGTCCGCCATTTCGCCGTTTTCCAGCACACGCCAGTGCGTCTGGACGTCACGCATCCACGCGAAGACAGGCATTTCCGGCCCCTGCGCCTCCTCCGCCAGGCCGGTCATCGCCAGCGACAGCGCCAGCACTGCGCAAAGCAGCATTCCATACTTTTTCATCGCTCGATCATTCCTTTCCGCGCCGGACTTCACCACCCGGCACGTGTTCATGATAGCAACCGTGGACGGCTTCGTCAAGCGAAACGCGGATCATTTTACAAGAAGTTCACAACAGGGCGCTGGCTTTCGTCACCTTGTTCACACAGCGGACATCCGCACGTCAAATGCCCGTCATTTTTTCTTCGGCATGCAAAAAAGCTGGCATGGCAAGCGCCACACCAGCTCATTGGATCGATTTACTTCACGGGGAAGGAGAAATACTTGCGGGCGTTGTTGGCAGAAATGCCGGTGACGATCTCGCCCAGGATGTCGTAATCCTGCGGGAAGCGGCCGTCCTCCACCCATTCGCCCAGGAGGCGGCAGAGGATGCGGCGGAAATACTCATGACGGGGATAGCTCAGGAAGGAGCGGCTATCCGTCAGCATGCCCACGAAGCCCGCCAGGTAGCCCAGGGACGCCAGGGAAGTCAGCTGATTGGTCATGCCGGTGAAGTGGTCATTGAACCACCAGGCGGAACCATGCTGGATCTTGCTGACGGCCTCGCTGCCCTGGAAGCAGCCGCACAGGGTATCGATGGCCTGATCGTCCGCAGGGTTCAGGCTGTACAGGATGGTACGGGGCAGGCCGCACTTGACCTCCACCGCGCCAAGGTAGGCAGCCATCTGATCCACGGGCGCGTAGTTGTTGATGGTGTCATAGCCGGTATCCGGGCCGAGAATGGCATACTGGCGCTGGTTGTTGTCGCGGCGGCAGCCATAATGGAGCTGCATCGTCCAGTCCAGCTTCTTATACTGTTCGCCGAAGAAGACCATGCTGGCGGTCTTGAACTGTGCGACTTCCTGCTCGGTGAGCGCTTCACCAGCGGCCTTCTTCTGGAAGATGGCCTCCACCGCGTCGTCGCAGGCAGGCTCGTACACCACATAGTTCAGGCCATGGTCGGACAGGCGGCAGCCGTTCTCATGGAAGAACGCCATGCGCTTTTCCAGCGCAGCCTTCATGTCCGCGAAGGAATTGATGGACATCTGCGCCGCATCCGCCAGCTTGGCCACATAAGCCATGAAGTCCAGCTTTTCGATGTTGACGGCCTTGTCAGGACGCCATGCGGGCAGCACATTGGTCTTGAAGGAGGCATCCGCCTTCAGCTTCTGATGCCATTCCAGCGTGTCGATGGGATCGTCGGTGGTGCAGATGATCTCCACATTGCTCATGGCAATCAGGCCGCGCGCGCTGTATTCGGGCTGGTGGAGCTTTTCGTTGCACAGCGTCCACACCTCATCGGCAGTCTTGGCGGACAGGACGCCCTCATAGCCGAAGAAGCGCTGGAGCTCCAGGTGGGTCCAGTGATACAGGGGGTTGCCAATGCCCTTGCCGACGACCTCTGCCCACTTGCAGAACTTCTCGTAATCGGACGCGCCGCCGGTGATGTAGTATTCATCCACACCGGCACAGCGCATCAGGCGCCACTTGTAGTGGTCTCCGCCCAGCCACACCTGGGTGATGTTGTCATAGCGCACATCGTCCCAGATCTGCTGGGGGCTGAGGTGGCAGTGATAGTCGATGATGGGACACTTGGCCGCGTAGTCATGGTAAAGGACGCGGGCCGTCTCCGTGGAAAGCAGGAAATCCCGATCCATGAAAGCCTTCATAGCAAGACACTCCTTATGATGAAAAATGTGTTTCAGGGGCAGCTTATATCATTCAGAATTCAGATGAATTCAGAATCAACTTCTTGTGGAGCCGCGCTTGATCAATTCGCCCGTGAAGACGGTCTTCTGCGGCATTTCCTTGCCCTCGAGCACGCCCATCATCGTGGTGACGATATGCTCGCAGATGGCGCTGAGCTTATTGTCCACGCTGGTGAGCTCCGGCTCGGTACACAGGCAGATATTGGAGTTGTTATACCCGACGACGGACAATTCATCAGGCACGGCACGGCCTGCAGCACGGGCGTATTTCAGCGCGCCGACGGACAGGATGTCCTCCGAGGCCAGCACAGCATCGAACACCAGCCCGTCCCGATCCAGCTGCAGAAGCGTATCGCACACCTGATGCACGCTGGACTTATCATGATCGAAGAACACCAGAAGACGATCATCCACGGGAAGGCCGCGCTGTTCGTGCGCATCGCGGTAGCCAGCGAGCTTCCGCCGGCCGGAATAGTTATTGGAATGATACAGGCAGAGGATCCGCCGGCAGCCGCTGTCCAGCAGCGACAGCGTAGCTTCCGTCACCGCATGCTGATCATCGCAGAGCACGCCGTAGACATTCTCGCACGGATACGCGCCATTGAGCAGCACGACCGGGACATTCTTCGCCGCATCGCGAATATACTCATTGTCCGCCGCCTTATCCTCGATAAAGGAGGAGCCCATCAGCACGATGCCGTCCACATGGCGGGATTTGAGCTGTTCGACCCCCTGCTGCCGCGCAGGAAGCTCACGGTCGGTGCAGGAGAGCAGGCAATCATAGCCCTGCTGGCGGAAGGCACGCTCCAGATAAGTCAGTGCCTGCGACAGATAAGGGTCGGAGGCATCGGGGCAGAGCAGGCCGATGGTCTTCATCGTGTTCAGGCCCAGGCCACGGGCGAAGGCGTTGGGCACATAGCCCGTCCCCTCGATCACGGCGAGCACCTTCTTGCGTGTCGTTTCCGACACATGGGGGCTGTTGTTGAGCACGCGCGAGACAGTCGCAATGGACACGCCGGCCCGACGGGAAATGTCGTAGATATTCACCGCCGCATCATCCTTTCGGCATTTGTAAATGGTTTCAGTTTTTGTTACATTTCTATTATACACAGTTCCGAAAGGCTTTGCAAGAGGTTTCGGGAATGATTTGCATAGTTTCCGACAGAAAGTGATGAAATTTGTCCGAAGTGATTGACGCATGGCGCAAAAGGGAGTACAATGAAAACAGCTGCTATGTAATCGTTTACACAGCTGCCTACATCCGATCATCCTGTTAGGGAGGAATACAGCAATGGAACGACTGACGGCCCAGATGGCTCCTGCCGCGACCCGTCCTGTGAAGGTGCTCCAGTTTGGCGAGGGCAACTTCCTGCGGGCATTTGTGGACTATTTCATCGACATCGCCAACGAAAAGACCGACTTCAACGGCGCCGTGGTGCTGGTCAAGCCCATCCCCTTCGGCAGCCTGGATATGTTCCATGAGCAGGATTGTCGCTACACCGTGCTGCTGCGCGGCTTGGTGGACGGCGAGCCCGTGGAGCAGAGCCGCCTGATCACCTCCGTGGCCGATGCAGTGGACGCATACGGCGAATATGAAAAGTATGCCGATTACGCCAAGTGCGAGACACTGCGCTTCATCGTCAGCAATACCACCGAGGCCGGCATCGTCCTGAAGGAGGACGATGATTTCGCCGCCTGCCCGCCCGTTTCCTTCCCCGGCAAGCTGTGCAAGTTCCTCTATGAGCGCGCCGTGCATTTTGACTACGCCCAGGACAAGGGTCTGGTCATGCTGCCCGTGGAGCTGATCGATGACAACGGCATCATGCTGAAGAAGTGCGTCAAGGAGCTGGCGCGCATCTGGGATCTGGGCGAGAAGTTCATCGCCTGGCTGGACAGCGCGTGCGTGTTCACCTCCACCCTGGTGGATCGCATCGTCACCGGCTATCCGCGCGACGAGGTGCAGCCCATCTGGGAGAAGCTGGGCTATGAGGATCGCACGCTGGTGACCGCCGAGCCCTTCGGCCTGTGGGTCATCGAGTCCGACCGCGACATCTCTGCCGAGCTGCCCCTGCCCCAGTGCGGCCTGCCCGTTATCTACACCGACAACCAGAAGCCCTACAAGCAGCGCAAGGTGCGCATCCTCAACGGCGCGCATACCTCCTTTGTGCCTGCGGCCTTCCAGTGCGGCCACGACATCGTCCTTCAGGCGATGAACGATCCGCTGATCCTGCACTTCATGCAGCACACCCTCTACGATGAGGTCATCCCGACCCTGGCCCTCCCCCGCGAGGATCTGCTGACCTTCGCCGAGGCCGTCACCGGGCGCTTCAAGAACCCCTACATCAAGCATGCGCTGCTGTCCATCTGCCTGAACAGCGTGTCGAAGTGGCGCGCGCGCTGCATGCCCTCCCTGCTGGGCTATGTGGAAAAGACCGGCGAGCTGCCTGCACGCCTGACGTTCTCCCTGGCCAGCCTGATGAACCTCTACCGCGGCGGCGTGCTGGTGAACGGCAAGCTGGAATGCAAGCGCGGCAAGGAGACCTACACGCTGCAGGATGATGCCGCCGTGCTGGAATTCTTCTCCACCACGGGCGATCTGTCCCCCCGCGAGCAGGTCGAGGCCTTCCTGTCCAACGCAGACTTCTTCGGCAGCGAGCTTTGCAAGGTCCCCGGCCTGATCGACAGCGTCACCGCTTCCCTTGAGGCCATCATCGCCAAGGGTATGCGCGCCGTCATGGAAGAGAAGTTCGGCGAATAATCCCCATACACCATCCCGGATCGGACTTGCACGCCCGGTCCGTTTTTCACAAGGAGGCACACACCATGGCTGATTTGCTGCGTATCGCCGCCCAGGACAATGTGGCCGTTGCGCTTTCCGCGATTGGGAAAGGCACTGCGCTCACAGTGGACGGCATCAGCATCACCGCGGCGGATGACATCCCCGCCGGGCACAAGATCGCCCTCATGCCTATCGCCGCTGGCGAAAATGTCATCAAGTACGGTTTCCCCATCGGCTATGCCAAGGAGGACATCGCGGCCGGGCGCCACGTCCATGTTCACAACCTGCACACCTGCCTCTCCGGCGAGCTGGAATACACCTGGCATCCCGTTGCGGCCCAGCTGACCGCCAGGCAGGGCGATGCGACCTTCATGGGCTTCCCCCGCAAGGATGGCCGTGTGGGCGTGCGCAACGAATTGTGGATCCTGCCCACGGTCGGCTGCGTGAACGATGTGGCACGCGCGCTGGAAAAGGCTGGTCAGACGCTCATCGGCGGCGGTGTGGAGACGGTGTACGCCTTCCCCCACCCCTATGGCTGCAGCCAGATGGGCGACGATCAGGAGAACACCCGCACCATCCTGGCGAACCTGGCCACCCATCCCAATGTGGGCGGCGTGCTGGTGCTGGGTCTGGGCTGCGAAAACAGCGGCGTGGACATCATCCGCGCGCACATGGGCGATTATGACGAAAGCCGCGTGCGCTTCCTCATCAGCCAGCAGGTGGAGGACGAATTCGCCGAAGGGCTGCGTCTGCTGACGGAGCTGGCGGACAACATGCGCGGCGAAGAGCGTGTCCCCTGCCCGGCCTCAAAGCTGATCATCGGCCTGAAATGCGGCGGCAGCGACGGCTTCTCCGGCATCACGGCTAACCCCGTCATCGGCGGCTTCTCCGATCTGCTGGTCACCCAGGGCGGCACGACCATCCTCACCGAGGTGCCGGAAATGTTCGGCGCGGAGACCATCCTCATGGATCGCTGCGAGACGGAGGAGCTCTTCGGCAAGACGGTGAAGCTCATCAACGACTTCAAGCGCTATTTTGAGGAGCACCATCAGACCATTTACGAGAATCCCTCCCCCGGCAATAAGGCGGGCGGCATCTCCACCCTGGAGGACAAGGCGCTGGGCTGCACGCAGAAGAGCGGCTTCTCCCCCGTGAAGGATGTGCTGGCCTACGGCGAAAAGGTCAAAACGCCCGGCCTGAACCTACTCTCCGCCCCCGGCAACGACCTGGTGGCCTCCACCGCGCTTGCGGCCTCCGGTGCGCAGATCGTGCTGTTC
>CAZIUA010000060.1:0-13768 GCA_964542315.1 uncultured Faecalibacterium sp.
CCGGAGAGCTGGTCGCAGCGGGTGTAGGCCTTGTCCAGGATGCCGACCTTGTCCAGTGCCTCCAGCGCCTTCATCTTCTGGTCGCGGCTGAACAGGCCCAGCAGCACCTGGAAGAAGTTCATATCCGGCACCATGGACGTCAGCACGTTCTTGATGGCGGTGGAACGGGTGACGAGGTTGAAGGACTGGAAGATCATGCCGATCTTCCGGCGGAAGCGTCGCATGCTCTTGCCGTGGAGGCTCATCACGTCCACACCGTCGACGGTGAGCTCGCCCTCAGTGATGTCAATCATCCGGTTGATGGTGCGGATCAGCGTGGACTTGCCCGCGCCGGACAGGCCGATGATGGCGACAAATTCGCCCTGCTCGATGGTCAGGTCAACATTTTTGAGTCCCTTCACGCCATTGGGGTAGGTCTTGCTTACGTTCTTGAACTGAATCAAAGTCATATCCCCTTCTGCCGTACAGCATCATTTCTTACTTTCGATTATACCATGAAAAGCATACGTTCTACAAGGTATCCATGTCAAATTTTCGTCAAAATCCGCACAAAAAAGCGGCTTCCCGCCTTTTCGTTAGGGAGAAGCCGCCAATGATCCGGATTACTGCACAACAGTCAGCGCGGTGCGGGCACCATCGTAGTCAGCATCGGTCGCCAGGGCGTAGCCGGTGTGGCTGTACACAGCGAAGATGGCCTGGCCTTCCTCAGTGTTGATGATGTTGATCAGCGCGGTCTGCAGGGCGTTGATGAACTCGGGGTTGTAGATCTCGGGGTTGGCGGTGGTGACGGCGACGGTGTCGTTGTAGATGCCGTCGGTCACGCCGATGACGTTCAGCTCATTCCAGATGGTATCGGTGCGGCCCATGCCAGCCTTGCCGGTGGCATCAGCGCTGTCGGTGGAGGTGGTCCAGGCAGCCTCGTAGTCACGACGGCCGTCGGCGTAGCACACGATGATGTCCACCTGCTCAGCAGCGGCCTGCGCGAAAGCATCGGCATAGCCCAGCTGCACGATCTGAGACAGGTCGGAGATCTTTTTGCCATCGTAGTTTTCCATCAGCCACATGGTGGGATAGATATAGCCAGCAGAAGAAGAGGTGTTGCCCACAGCCCAGACAGCCTTGTCCAGCTCTTCCCAGGTCAGCTTGTCGCCAGCATTGACCTTCGCGGCCAGCTGCTTGCCGTACTCGGTGGGAGCGGCGTAGATCAGGGAGCGGTAGAAGGTCACCTGATTCTCGGTGGGCAGGGTCTTGTTGGCATCGCCATTCCAGGTGGCGGGATCCTCGCTGTCATTGCTCAGACCGGCACGGGTGGCGGTCAGGATGACATCGACTTCCTTCGCCTGGCTGTAGATGGCGTAGGTGCCGCCGGGCAGCCAGCCCACATCGATAGAACCAGCGCACATGGCCTCGCCAGTCGCTTCGTAGCTGGTGCCGACGGAGATCTCGACTTCGCCGATGTCGTAGCCCAGCTTGGCCATTTCGGCCTTCACCAGTTCAGGCAGGTTCGCAGTGCCGGTGATGATGACGTCCGCATCCTTGGAGGGAACAAACTGGAAGGTCAGCTTGTCCATCTTGACGGTGTCAGCCAGAGCGGTGCAGCCCAGCAGCATCATGGCCGCCAGCAGGAGGGCAACAAACTTCTTCATGGTATGGTCTCCTTATGCAGTTTATTTGCGAACTGATCGCGTCTCTTATTATATACAAAAGAAAAACATTTTTCAAGAGCAAAACCGCATTCCTTCGCGATTTTTACGCATTTTTTACCGAAACTTTGCAGGATCGTTCGCCTTTCTGAACGATAATTCAGCGAAATGTGCATTTATTTCCCATATTCCGCATGGGGAAAGGGGCATTTCATTGGCCTGCGGAGGACGGCCTCATGCGCCGCTGACGCAAAAAGATCCCCCCGCGTCGCTGCGGGAGGATCAAGATGCCTATTCGGTTTATTCGCCATCGCCCATCATGCGCTGGAGCAGATCCTGATACGCCTGCTCGACATTGCCCAGGTCGCGGCGGAAGCGGTCGATATCCATGGGCTCGTGGGTATGCGCGTCCCAGAAGCGCGAGGAATCCGCATCGATCTCGTCCACCAGGAGGATCCGCCCCTCGTACCGGCCGAACTCCAGCTTGAAGTCCACCAGCTCCACATTGATATCCGCCATATACTCGGTGAGGATCTCGTTGATCTTCAGCGAGGTCTTGATCATGAAGTCGATCTCCTCGCGCGTGGCCAGGTGCAGGGCGAGGATGTGGGTCTCGTTGATGACGGGATTCTCCAGGTATTCATCATGGAGCACCATTTCGACGATGGTGGAATCCAGCTTGGTGCCTGTCTCCAGGCCGATGCGTGCGCCGAGGCTGCCGGCGACGCGGTTGCGCACCTTGATGGACACGGGGATGGTCTCGCAGCGCTTGATCAGCGACTGGCGCGCGTCGAGCTTCTCGATAAAATGGTTCTCGATGCCCTTTTCCGCCAGCATTTGGTAAAGGTGGGCGCACACGGCATTGTTGACCTCACCCTTGCCGAGGATGCGGCCGCGCTTGAGCCCATGATAGGCGCGCGCCTCGTCCTTAAAATAAATGACAGCCGTTTTGGGATCACCCGTGGCATAGATTCGCTTACCCTTGCCTTCCGTCAGCAGCTTACCGATCTCCACCATCAGGAACGCTCTCCTTTATCGCGTCGCTTCCCCTGCAAAAATACGAACGATTCGCATTCTTTGCCGGATAATATGATATTCTACCATCTTTTCACCGGTTGCACAAGGGGATAACGTGCGTTTTTTGCGTTTTTGTTGATTCTACACGAAAACGAATTTCCTTCACAGGGCGCATACGGCTGATGCGCGCCCGCAGGAAATCGTCCTTTGGCCAATTTGCTCAGAGCAAAAGAGCAAACAGGAGACAAGCACGGGGCCTGTCTCCTGTCATAGTGTTCAATTCAGAGGTGGATTATTCGGCGTCCTCAGCGGCGGCCTCAGCCTCGGCGACGGCGTCGATGTCCACAGCCACGGGTTCCAGGTCGTCGACCTCTTCGAAGTTGAACTCATCTTCCACAGCCTGACGGATGGACAGGGAGATGCGCTTCTTCTCGGTATCGACGGACAGCACCTTCACGCGCACGACCTGGCCGACCTGCACAGCATCCTCGACCTTGTTGACGCGGTTGGGGGCGCACTGGGAGATGTGCACCAGGCCATCCAGACCGGGCTGCAGCTCGACGAACGCACCGAAATCGGTGATGCGGACGACCTTGCCCTCGACGATGGCGCCTTCGGGATACATTTCGGCAGCATTGTCCCAGGGACGGGGCATCAGCTGCTTGTAGCCCAGCTGGATGCGCTTACGCTCACGATCCAGGGACAGGATCTTCACGTCGACCTCCTGGTTGGGCTTGACCACCTCGCTGGGATGGGAGATGCGGCCCCAGCTCAGGTCGGTGATGTGGATCAGGCCATCCACGCCGCCCACGTCGACGAACGCGCCGAAGGCAGACAGACGGCGGACGATGCCGTGGATGATGATGCCCTCTTCCAGACGGCTCCAGGCCTCTTCCTCACGGGCAGCGGTCTCCTCAGCGATGACCTGCTTGCGAGAGGCGACGATGCGCTTCTTCTGCTTGTCCACCTCGATGATCTTCAGCTTCATTTCCTTGCCGACGAAGTCCGCGATCTTCTCAACATAGTGCTGAGCCAGCTGGGAAGCGGGCACGAACGCGCGCACGCCCTCCACGTCGCAGATCAGGCCGCCCTTGACGGCCTCCTTGCCGGTACCGACAACGTACTCGCCGTTCTCGTGCTTGGCCAGCAGCGCTTCCCAAGCCTTGCGGTTGACGATGTTGCGCTGGGACAGCACGACGTTGCCCTCGCCATCGCTGACCTTGACGACTTCGGCCTCGATCTCGTCATCGAGCTTCACGTCTTCCTGGGTCAGGTCGGAGCGCTTGATGATGCCGTCGGCCTTGTAGCCGATGTTGACGCAGACTTCGTCCTCGGTGATCTGCACGACCTTGCCGGTGACGGTCTGGCCAGCGCGGATGCGGGTCAGGCTCGCGACCACGGCGTCCATGGTAAACTCGATGTTCTGCATGTCGGTCATTTGGGTTACAACCTCCTTAAGTGAACCGTCCGGCGTGGATGCACCGGCGGTAATTCCTATGAATTCGGAATTTATATTTGCAAAGGCAGGCGGAATCTCCGCCGCGCACTCTACCAGGATCGTTCGCGGACACAGCGCCTTGCAGGCCGCGTACAGCTTTTGCGTATTTGCGCTTTCTCTGCCGCCGACGACGATCATCGCGTCCGCCCGGGCGGCGAGCTCACGCGCCTCCCGCTGACGGGTGGCCGTGGCGCTGCAGATGGTGTTATGCTCATGCAGCTCCCCCACCCGCTGATGCAGCACCTGGACGATCATCTCCCACCGATCCGGGGGGAAGGTGGTCTGGGCTGCGGCCACAGCGCGGGGAAGCGCAGGCAGGGCAGCCGCCTCCTCGGGGGTGGCGACGACATACACATCGCCCTTGGCCCAGCCGCAGGTGCCTTTGACCTCGGGATGCTCCCTTTCGCCCACCATGATCACGGGCGTGCCATCCGCCGTACCTTCGGCGACGATGCGGTGGAGCCGGTCAACAAAGGGGCAGGTCAGATCCAGCACGGGGCAGCCGCGCGCCGTCAGCTCAGCGATCACATCCGGAGAAACGCCATGGGACCTGATCAGCACCTGACGGCCCTGAGCTGCTTCCGGCGTGGCAACCGCAGGAACGCCCTTTTCAGCCAGCATGCTGACCACCGCGGGATTATGGATCAGCGCACCCAGGGTACAGGACGGAACGGAACCGTGGGCGACTTCCATCGCCTTTTCGACGGCCCGGCGGACTCCCATACAGAATCCTGCGTGTGCGGCAACCTCCAGCGGCATGAGCAGCTTCCTTTCGCAAATTGCTGTTAGAATATTATTCGCTGAACATATCGTATTTCCTGCTTGTTTTCACAAAAAAATCAATTTTATTTTTTCATGCGGAAACAGGCCTCCGCTTTCCGCACGGAAGCCGCCTGTTTCATCGGTTGGGATCAGCCGCTTCCAGCGCGGCGTAGGTCTGCGTGATGCGCGTGAGGAGCGCCTTGCAGGTCTTGGTGTTGATGCCCTGCTCGCGCAGAT
The DNA here is from genome assembly GCA_964542315.1 of uncultured Faecalibacterium sp. GTDB lineage: Bacteria > Bacillota > Clostridia > Christensenellales > Aristaeellaceae > UBA11524. Next base: position 5,158 of record CAZIUA010000060.1, read on the forward strand.
CGGCGATGGTGATGGGTTCGCCGATATACACATGCAGCGTGCGGAACAGGCGCACCTTGCCCGGGATGTAGATGGGGATCAGCGGCACGCCGGCGCGCAGGGCGATGAGGGCAACGCCGCTCTCGAGCTCGACCATGGTGCCTTTGTGATGGCGCGTCCCCTCGGGGAAGATGCCCAGCACATGCCCTTCACGGGTGACGCGCATGCACGCGCGCATGGCCTCCATATCGGTGTTGTGGCGGTCGACCGGGATTGCCTTCAGGCTGCTGCAGAACCACGCCACCAGCTTGTTCGCCCACAGCTCCTTCTTGCCGATGAAGCGGATCTGGTGTTTCGGCGTCGCCACCGCCATCAGGAAGGGATCCATCATGGAGATATGGTTGGCCATGAGGATGAAGGGCGCATCCTGCTCAGCGATGTTCTCCAGCCCATGATAGCGCACGGGCAGCACCGTGGCGTACACCGCACGCATCACGGGCAGCAGCAGCGAATACAGGCGGGAGGGCTTGTCCTTCGCGGGCTGCCGGCTCAGGCGGGATTCCGACTTCTGCACTTCACTCACGGGTCTTGTCCTCCACGATCTTCAGAATATGCGCCACCACCGTCTCGAAATCCATCTCGGTGGAATCGACGATGACAGCATCCTCCGTGGGACGGAGGGGATCGACGGCGCGGTTCATGTCCTGCGCATCGCGGGCGCGCAGATCGCGCAGCACGTCCTCATACGGCGTGGTGTCGCCCTTCTGCGTCATCTCCAGCCAGCGGCGGCGTGCGCGTTCCTCCGCCGAGGCCGTCAGGAACAGTTTCACCGTGGCGTTGGGCAGCACGCGCGCGCAGATGTCGCGCCCGTCCACCAGCATGGGGGTGGATGCCGCCAGACGCTGCTGGATGGCCACCATTTCCTTGCGGACACCGGCGTAGCGTCCCACCGCGGAGGCCGCCATGGACACCTCTGGCGTGCGGAGCTGGTCGGTCAGGTCCTCCCCGTTGACGATGGTGCGCTGCCCCTGCGGCGAGTGCGCCACGGACACATCGATCCGGCGCGCATGCTCGGTCACCGCATTTTCGTCCTCAAGGTCGATGCCTGCGCGAAGGGCGGACAGCCCCACTGCACGGTACATCGCGCCCGTATCCAGATGCAGGATGCCCAGGCGATCCGCCACGGCCCGGGCGATGGAGGACTTTCCCGCACCGACGGGGCCGTCCATGGCAATATTCAGAACCATCCGTATCTCTCCCAACATTGAATCTGATGTGATCCGCATTTCCCGGGTGGACCGGTCAGACTGCGCGGTGGCCAAGGCCGATGCACACCTCATTGAGATGCCCCAGGCCGACGGTGAAGAACACCGCCACCGCCACATGCTCCGCGCCGCGCGCCACGCCGATCTTTCCGCCGACATTCAGGCCCATGGCTTTGTCCGCCACCTGCATGACGGCCTCATGCGCGGCCCCGGCGACAGCGCCTTCCTCATGGGGCTTGTCTCCGATGACGCCCTCCCGGCGGGAGATCGCCACCGCGCGCTCGATCATCTTCATCACCGATGCGCTGAAATCGCCCCCGAAATCCGACGCGGCGGACTGGATCCCCCGTGCGGTCAGGAGGGCGCGGCTCTCCGCCTCTTCCTCGCGGCTGGCTGTCATCGCCAGCGACACAGCGGCCCTCGCCACTTCACGGCTGTCCGGCTGCATGGGGATCCCTCCTTTTCGGCTTATCCGGTTTATTATACACCATTTTCCCTTCGCTGGCAAGGTCTTCTGCGCGGTTTGCGGCGTCTGCGTGAAAATTGCGGATGGATCCGCCTCACAGGAGCCACGCACACAGCGCGGCGCTCAGCGCGTACGCCAGGAGCGACACCGGCAGCACGCGCGGCAGCTTCTTCACCCCGGCAGCGCCCAGATACACCGTCATGGTGTAGAAAATGGTCTCGCTGGAGCCCATCATCACCGAGGCGATGCGTCCGGCGCGGCTGTCCACACCGCATGTGCGAAAGATCTCCTCCATCGCTGCGATGCTGCCCGAGCCCGTCAGCGGACGCAGCAGGAGCATCGGCGCCACCTCCGGCGGAAGGCGCATCACCCGGGCGAGCGGTGCCAGCAGGCGTGCGAGCAAGTCCGACAGGCCGGATGCGCTGACCATCGCCAGCATCAGCATCATCGCGCACAGCGCCGGCAGCAGGGCGATGCCGCTGCGCATGCCCCTTTCCGCGCCGCGCAGGAACGCGCCATAGACATCACAGCCCGTCATCACGCCGCGTAGGACGATGAGACCCACCAAGCCGATGATCGCCGCGCCCGTTACCCCGTCCATGTTTCCGTCCTCCCCATGCAAAGCCCTTCATCAGCAGGATCGCTGCCGCCGTCGCTGCGCCGCTGACTGCGAGCGTCATCTCCCACACATCCGCCGGAGCCGCCGCCCCCGCACTCTGCCGCAGAGTGATGACCGTCGTGGGGATGAGCTGCAGCCCGGCATTGTCCAGCGCAAGGAGCATCGCCAGCGCCTCCAGACCCGGCGTACCCAGGGCGGACAGCCGCTTCGCCGCCTCGATGCCCGCCGGTGTGGCTGCATTCCCCAGCCCCAGCAAATTGGCCGCCAGGTTCAGCGAGATCGCCTCCCACGCATCCTCCGCTTCCACCCCTGAAAACAAGGGACGCAGCATCCGCCGGAACAGCCGCCCCAGGCGCGCCACATCCCCCGACGCGCACAGGATCTCCATCAGCCCGCTCCACAGCGTCATCCCGGCCAGGAGCGTCAGGGCCAGCGTCAGCGCCCTTTCGCCGCTGCTGAGCATCGCTTCCGCCGCCGCTCCGGCCTGCCCCGACAAAAGCGCAAACCCGGCCGATGCAAGCATCAACGCCGTCCAGACCCCTTTCATGCCCTTTCACCGCCTTTTGGTGTTATTACCGTTTCATTACAAAATGTTGCAGTTTGTTTTTTTTTTCCAAAAACATATTTATATTTTTGGAAATAACCCCTTGACATACCAGTCGAATTCTTGTAGAATAACAACGAAATCCGAACCAGGTTCCATACCGTGCGGAATGCGTTAAATCCGCCTTCCGTTTAGGATTGAGGAGGCTTTTCTATGGCGATGAAATCCACTGGCGTCGTTCGCCAGCTTGACACCCTGGGACGTATCGTCCTCCCTATCGAACTGCGCCGGACGATGGATATCGGCGTGAAGGACATGGTCGAGATCTTCGTTGAGGACGATCGCATCATCCTTAAGAAGTATCATCCGGCCTGCATCTTCTGCGGCGATGCGCGTGATGTTGTCCCCTACAAGGGCAAGCTGATCTGCAAGGGCTGCATGGCGGAGCTGACGGGCGACAAGGCGGAATAAGGCCGCTTTTTCAGCCTGCAATCTTCGTCCCCCTTATCAAAAGCGAGTGCCGCACGCACCCGCTTTTTTCTTATGCGCACAGGCGGAAAAGCATGCCCCCATTGGCCACGCAAACACTTGCATCCCGTCCGCCGATGCGGTATAATCAACCGTGAAAGGGATGAGAAAATCATGCTGAAAACGTATACGCAAACCTTCCGGATCGCCGCCAGCCAGACCGACATGAACGCGCAGCTCCGCCCCGGCGCGCTGCTGGAGATCATGCAGGAGGTGGCCGGTGATCACGCCGAGCTGCTGGGCGCAGGCCGTCCGCAGCTGCTCGATCTGAACCTTGCCTGGGTGCTGACCCGCGTCGAGGTGCGGATGGACCGCTATCCCAAATACGGCGAGACCATCACCGTGGAGACCTTCCCCATGCCCAACCGGCGGATGTTCTTCCCCCGCTGCTTCCTCTTCCGCGACAGCGAGGGGCTGGAGATCGGCTGCGCCGGCAGCATGTGGGTGCTGCTGGATCTGACCGCGCGCAAGATGGTCTTCAACGCCGAAATCGCAGGCCGCCTGCCCGATAACAGCGACCTGACCGCGCCCATGGGCATGCCCGCCACGGTGGAGGAGATCGCCTGTCCGCCGGTGGAGCATCTGCAGACCCCCGTTTATACCGACCTGGACATGAACGGCCATGTCAACAACACCCGCTATGTGGACTGGTGCTGCAATGCGCTGGGCATCGATGTGATGCAGGCGCGTACTTTGACCCATTTCGCGGTGAATTTCAACCAGGAGATCCTGCCGGGACAGCAGATCCGCACAGTGCTGCACCGCTCGGGCGAGCAGTTCTCTTTTTCCGGATTCTGCGGCGACCACCGCTGTTTCGACGTCGGCGGCGTGCTGACCCTGCCCTGATGCTGGAGGATGTGACATGCGCGTTGTTGGCGTGATCGCCGAATATAATCCGTTCCACCGCGGACATGCCTATCACCTGCAGCAGGCGCGCCAGCTGGCCCATGCGGATGCGGTGGTGGTCGTCATGTCCTCCGCCTTCACCCAACGGGGCGAGGCGGCGCTTTTATCCCCCCGCGACCGCGCTGAAATGGCGCTTTCCGCCGGTGCGGACGCTGTGTTTGCACTGCCTGCGGCGTGGGCCGTCCGCGATGCAGAGCATTTCGCCCTGGGCGGCGTCGCGCTGCTGAACGGACTGGGCTGCGACGCGATCTCCTTCGGTACGGAGGACACTGGCCTTCTCCGCATGCGCCAGACCGCGCACCTGCTGGACGCCCCGGACGATGCCTTCCGCGCGGATGTTCAGCGCCGCATGAGCGATGGACTTCCCTACCCTGCGGCCATGTCCGCCGCAATGGAGGTACGCCTGCCCGGCAGCGGCGCGCTGCTCTCCTTGCCCAACAGCACTTTGGCGGTGTGCTATCTGCGCGCGCTGGAGCGGCTGGGTTCTGCGATGGATGTGGTGCCTGTGCAGCGTCAGGGCAGCTATCATGCCTCTGAGTTGGGGGATGTCCTGCCCTCTGCGACGGCTTTGCGCGGGGCGATCCTGCGCGGCGACTGGTCTGGCGCGGAAAACGCCATGCCGGAGGAGGCCTACTGCATCCTGCGGTGCGCTGCATCAGAGGGGCGGATCCATCGTCCGGGCGCGCTGGACGCGGCACTGCTCTACCGGCTGCGCACCATGTCCGCCGGGGAATTCGCCGCCCTGCCGGATGTCTCCGAGGGCATCGAGATGCGGCTGATGCGCGCCGCCCAGGAGGCATGCACGCGCGAAGGTGTGCTGCGTGCGGCCAAGACGCGGCGGTATCCCCATGCACGCCTGTCCCGGCTGGCAACCCATGCACTGCTGGGCTTCACGGACGCTTCTTTGGCGGATACGGCGCTTTCGCCTGCCGCATGGCTGCTGGGCTTCCGCAGGGAATGCGCCGGTCTGCTCTCCCACCTGAACGCCCGCGCGACCCTGCCCATCCTGTCCAAGGCGGCGGATTTTGACCGCAGCGCGCCATGGTTCGCCGCGGAAATGCGTGCATACGACCTCTGGGCCTTGGGTGCCGGACTGCCCGCCGGTCTGGCACTGACACAGGGGGTGGCCGTGCGGTGACGCGGCCGCCTCTTGCCCCTTCTGAAAACGCAAACGGGACTGAACAGGTTCAACGCCTGAACAGCCCCGTTTTTTCATATGCTCTTTTTCATCACAAGAACACGATAGCCATCTGTGTCGTAGGAAATGCCCGCATCCGCAAAGCCGCAAACCTGCCAGAAGTGCTTGCTCTGCGCGTTGCCCTCGATGCGCCCCAGGCGGACTTCCGTCACGCCGTGCGCGTGCAACATCGCCAGCACATCCGCCACCAGCCTGCGTCCCAGACCGCAGCCCTGACGCGCGCCATCCACCATGAACCAGCCGATGAACGCGCTGTTTTCGCCGGGATGATGCAGGATCAGATCCAGCATGGCGACGAGGTTTTCCCCATCGAACCAGCCGAAGAAATGCTTGTCCGCCAGGGTGCGTTTGGGCGGAAGGGCAGTCAGGTCCGCCGCGATGTTTTCGGTCGTCGGATCGGGCCGCATGTACTGATAGTACAGCGGATTGCTCTGCGCCAGACGCAGCATCTCCGGCACGTCGTCCGCGTGCAGCATCCGCACGGAGAAGCCGTCGGACAGTGCCTCCACCGGCAGGCGCAGACGTTCCACGCCGATCGCCAGCACGCCGTATCGGTGCTGCTTTTCCGGCGGATAATACTGCTCCATGTCGCACGGATCCGCTGTGGTCACATTTTCCGGCGTGTAACCGCATTCCAGCAGCGGCAACGCAGCATACAGCGCGGCGAAATCCGCAAAAGGCCGCAGCGCCGTGACCCGCACCGTCACGCGGCGCTCATCCGTCGTGCAGGCGAAGGTGATCGTGTCGCCCACGGCGATCGTCCGCCGCTTTTCATCGTTCAGCCGAAGCTCCCAGCGCTTGCGGCCATCAGCGATCATACCAAAGGGCGATTGCCGGAGATTCATTTCGTGATGCATGTTTTCAGCCCCTTCTCCGACAGCGGCGCAAGCGCGATCTGCCTCATTTTTCGTTCTCCCGGTGCATCGAGCGCTCGGTGGAGAACCCATCGGGATAGCGCGCGTGGAGCTTGTCCAGATTGCGCTGCAGCACCTCGCTCAGATCAACGCCCAGACCGGTCGCGGCTTCCGCCAGATACCAGGCCACATCGCCCAGCTCCTTGATCAGCTTCTCCCGATCCAGGTCATGCCCCTGATACAGGTGCTTCTTCAGCAGGTCGATGGCCTCGCCGGATTCGCCGCAAAGCCCCATCAGCGCATTCATCAGCACATCCTTTTCCGTCAGCGCCGGATTGAGCAGGGACATGGCTTCCTTCTGATATGCGTCTATGTTCATCGCGCGATCCTCCCTGATTTTTGCTTCCTATCGAAAAAGGAGGGACGTGTCCGCCACGTCCCCCTAGCATGAATTACGCCTCGATGGCCGCCTGCAGGGGCGCCAGATCGATGCCCTCGCAGTCCTTCATCACATTGTACAGGCCAGTCAGCATGGTTTTGACGCCACCGGGGACATCGCTTTCCACATTCAGCGGCAGCACCGGATCATGCACGGACAGGCGCAGCAGGAACCAGCCGTTCTCCAGCCCCATGGTCTGGGTCTCAGGATCCTCCAGGTCAAAGGCGATGCGGACGCCTTCGCGGTTATCCGGCGCGATATGCCAGGATTCCGCCGCATTGGCGTAGTCCAGCACCTTCTGGATGGCGACCTTGCCGGCCTCGCGGAAGTCCTCCGCGGTGATGTTCAAGCGGATCTCGCGGCTCTCCACGGGCTCCTGCAGGTCAGCGATCAGGCTGCCCAGGGTCTTGCCCTCCTGCTTGAGCTTCATCGCGCGGACGATCAGCACCGTCACCAGATACATGCCGTCATCCAGGAAGTGATTCTCGCGCAGGGCGGCGTGTCCGCTGGTCTCGATGGCCAGGGGGCAGGAGATGCCTTCCTCATTCAGGCGGATGGCCTCGTCAATGACATTGCGGTAGCCGCGCTTATAGCGGTAATGTTCTCCGCCCCAGTCGTTGATGAACTTCTTCAGCCCGGAGGACGTCACGGAGTCCGTCACGATGGTCTCGCCGGGCTTTTCGTCCAGCAGGATCGCGGAGATCAGCGCGATGAGTCGGTTGCGGTTGATCTCGCGGCCATCGGCATCCACCACGGCGGCACGGTCGCAGTCCGTATCGAAGATGACGCCCAGATCCGCACCGGCCTTCTTCACCGCCTCGGAGATGGACGCCATGGCAGCGGCATTCTCCGGGTTCGGGATGTGGTTGGGGAACATGCCGTCCGGCTCAAGGAACTGGCTGCCCTCGATCCAGGCGCCCAGCTCCTCCATCAGCTCGGCATAGAAGCCGCCCGCGCCGTTGCCGGCATCCACCACCACATGCAGACCCAGCAGAGGCTTCTGCACATCGGTATTCAGCCCCTGACGGATGCGATCCGCCAGCAGCTCCTTATAGGTGGGCAGGAAGGGCTTCTCGGTGATGGTACCGGCCATGGCCATGTCTTCCGGCTCATAGGCGGACGCCATCTCCAGCAGCTTCGCCACCTCTTCGCCCTCCAGACCGCCTTCCTCCACGAAGAACTTCAGGCCGTTCTTGTCATAGGGGTGATGGCTCGCCGTGACCATGATGGAGCCATCCGGCTGGAAACCGGGCGTGATGATGGACATGTACATCGCAGGCGTGGAGCACATGCCAAAGGACAGGGCATTCGCGCCGGCCTTGGCGACGCCTTCCGCGGCGGCCTGCAGCAGTGCAGGGCCGGAAATGCGGCTATCGCGTCCCAGCGCAATCGTCACCTGCGCGATCGGCTTCTCCAGCTTTTCAGCAACATAACGGGCAAAGGCCATGCCTAGGCACATCGCCACATGGGGCGTCAACGGGGCACTCTCACCGACGGCCGTGCCGCGCACGTCGGAACCGCTCTTCAATTTCATCCAATTCATACATTTCTCCTTTCCAGGGACTCCGTCCCTGGACCCTGCTCAAGGGTGTTCCACCCTTAAGAATCCCTTTACGCGATCAAGTTGACTTTCTTTTTCATGGTGTATGCGCGGGTTTGTTGTGGGAACGGAAGACGGCTGTCCACACCTCCATCCCTGCACCCTGCTTAACCAGGGACGCTGTCCCTGGACCCTGCTCAAGGGTGTTCCACCCTTATGAATCCCTTTACGCGATCAAGTTGACTTTCTTTTTCATGGTGTATGCGCGGGTTT
>CAZIUA010000060.1:13868-16655 GCA_964542315.1 uncultured Faecalibacterium sp.
GTTGTGGGAACGAAGGACGAGTCGTCCTCACATCCGCTGGTCATCCGCGGCTTCCTCATACGCGCCGCGCAGCATATGGTAGAGGGGCGCGAGGGTCTGGAAATCCTTGCGGACGATATCGACGATCTCGTGCGTGCCGATGGCGTCCATATCCGGGTGGGTACGTCCCACATACACATCCCGCGAAGTATACCAGCCCTTCAGCCCCAGCGGCAGGCCAGGCGGCACCTCCATGCGCTTCCACGTCTGATTCCAGACGGTAAAATCGTTCTTGTCCAATTGGCAGCCATCGATGATCTTCGCGAACTTCTCCGGGTCTGCGGCGATGCGGCGGCGGAAGACCTCCATCATCGGACGGTTCTCCCCCCATGTACCCATGCCCCAGCCGAGCCTCGTCGGCCCGAGCTCGAAGAAGAAGTTGACGCTCCCCTCCCTTGGCTCAGCCGCACGGCGGAAGCACAGCCACAGGTGGTCGCGGAAGGGCGACTTATCCTTGGTGAAGCGGGTGTCGCGGTGGATACGCGCCAGGCACTTATACGGGCGGATCTCCATCATGGGATCGATCTCCTGCATCGCGGGCGCGAGCGCCTCAATGAAGGCATGGAAGACAGTCTTCACATCCCGCTCGTAACGGGGCTTGTGTTCAGCGAAGTAGGCCTTGTCGTTGTGGAATCTGATATCGAGGAAAAACTGCAGCGTCTCTTCCGGAAAACCGGTGAACATAACGCACCTTGCCTTTCGCAGGGTACAGTGACCCTACTATGATCTCAACATATATTATAAACGCATCCGCGCTGGTTTTCAAGGGGGAAACCGCCCGAATTTTGGCATTTGCACACAAAAAGGAGCGTCCACACAGGACGCCCCTCAGGGTGTCAAAATTACACGCGCTCGGTGATCTCCTGCTGGAGCTTCGCGGCGAACTCCTCCAGCGTGCAGGTCACGGTCTGGTCAGTAGCGCGGTCACGCACGGACACCGTGCCTTCCTCGACTTCCTTGCCGCCCAGAATCAGCATATACGGCACGCGATCCACCTGGCGAGCCTCGCGGATCTTGTAGCCAATCTTCTCGTTGCGGTCATCCAGCTCCACGCGGACCTTCATCGCCTTGAGCTGCTCATACACCTTCTTGGCATAGTCCATGGACTTATCGGACACAGGCAGCACCTTCACCTGCACGGGAGCCATCCAGGTGGGGAACTTGCCGGCGAAGTGCTCGGTCAGGATGCCGATGAAGCGCTCGATGGAGCCATACACGACGCGGTGGATCATGATGGGGCGCTTTTTGGAGCCATCCTCCGCCACATACTCCAGGTTGAAGTTCTGAGGGAGCTGGAAGTCCAGCTGGATGGTGCCGCACTGCCAGGTACGGCCGAGGCAGTCGCGCAGGTGGAAGTCGATCTTCGGGCCGTAGAACGCGCCGTCGCCCTCATTGACGATGTAGGGCATGTTCAGGCGATCCAGCGCGGCCTTCAGGCCGTTGGTGGCATCCTCCCAATCCTCATCGGAGCCCATGGAATCCTCCGGACGGGTGGACAGCTCCACGAAGTACTCAAAGCCGAACTTGGCATACACCTGGTTGATCAGCTTCACCACGCCGGCGATCTCATCGGGGATCTGCTCGCGGGTCATGAAGATATGTGCGTCATCCTGGGTGAAGCAGCGCACGCGGAACAGGCCGTGGAGCGCGCCCTTCAGCTCATGGCGATGCACCAGACCCAGCTCGCCGCAGCGGATGGGCAGCTCGCGGTAGGAGTGGGGCTGATTGGCATAGACCATCACGCCGCCGGGGCAGTTCATGGGCTTGATGCAGAAGTCCTCTTCGTCGATCTTGGTGGCGTACATGTTGTCCTTGTAGTGATCCCAGTGGCCGCTGGTCTCCCACAGGTGACGATTCATCATCATGGGGGTGGACACTTCCACATAGCCGGCGGCATAGTGGATGTCACGCCAGTAGTCGATCAGCGCATTCTTCAGCAGCATGCCCTTGGGCAGGAAGAAGGGGAAGCCAGGGGCCTCCTCGGCGAACATGAACAGGCCCATTTCCTTGCCGATCTTGCGGTGATCGCGCTTTTCGGCTTCTTCCATCATGCGCTGATACTCCGCCAGCTCATCGCCATTGCGGAAGGCGATGCCGCGGATACGGGTCAGCATCTTGTTATTCTTGTCGTTCTTCCAGTACGCACCGGACACAGCCGTCAGCTTGAACGCCTTGAGCGCCTTGGTGTAGCACAGGTGCGGGCCGACGCACATGTCGATATAGTCACCCTGCTGGTAGAAGGTGAGCGTCACATCCTCGGCCAGGTCACCGATGTGCTCGACCTTGTACGTTTCGCCGCGCTCCTGCATGAGCTTGATGGCTTCATCGCGGCTCAGGGCGAAGGGCTTGATGGGCAGATTCTTCTTGACGATGGCCTGCATCTCCTTTTCGATGGCAGGCAGATCTTCCTCAGACAGCTTCACATCGCCCAGATCCACGTCGTAGTAGAAGCCGTTCTCCGTGGCGGGGCCATAGGCGAAATGCGCCTGGGGGTAGAGATTCTTCACCGCCTGCGCAAGGATATGCGCCGCGCTGTGACGCAGGATATGCAGCTCTTCGTCCTGAGCGCACTCCGCAACATGACCGTCGTTGTAAATGACCTTCATCGTGGGAAACCTCCTTCTGTTGGTCGCCGGATGCCGTTTGCGGCTTCCGGAAATGATGGATGCGGCGGGATAGAAAAAGCCCATCCCTCGCAAAAAATAGCTCGAGGGACGGGCCTGTTGATACAAGCACGTGGTTCCACCC
>CAZIUA010000061.1:0-16328 GCA_964542315.1 uncultured Faecalibacterium sp.
TGCGTGGCGCTGATCTGCCTTGCGCCGCTGGTGTATGTGCTGGCCGTGTCCTTCTCCGCCAATGATGCGGTGAAGGCGGGGCTTGTCACCTTCTGGCCGGTGAAGTTCACGACGGTGGGTTATGAATACCTGCTGCAAAACCAGATGTTCTGGCGGAGCATGCTCAATTCGATCATCCGGGTCATCCTGGGCACACTCATCAATCTGCTGTGCACCTGTCTGGTGGCGTTCCCGCTGAGCCGGACGAATGAGAAATTCAAGCTCCGCACGCTGTACGCCTGGTTCTTCTTCATCCCCATGCTGGTGGGCGGCGGCCTGATCCCGTCCTACATGGTCGTGAAGGAGACCGGCATCATGAACACCATCTGGGCGCTGGTCATCCCCGGTGCTGTGCCGGTGTTCTATGTCATGGTGCTGCTGAATTTCTTCCGCAACCTGCCCTCCGAGCTGGAGGAGGCTGCCCTGATCGACGGCGCGGGACAATTCCGCGTCCTGGCGCAGGTGTATCTGCCGCTGAGCACGCCGTCCCTGGCGACGATCGCGGTGTACGCCATCCTGGGGCACTGGAACGACTGGTTCTCCGGCTCGATCTACCTGAACAAGCTGTCGGACTTCCCGCTGATGACCTATTTGCAGACGGTCGTGGTCAATTACGATCCGAACAAGCTCTCGCCCTCCGAGCTGGAGCGCATGTCCAAGCTGGGCAGCGAAACCATGGAGGCCGCGCAGATCTTTGTCAGCATGCTGCCTGTGCTGATCACCTATCCCTTCTTCCAGCGTTACTTCACTAAGGGCCTGATGATGGGCGGCGTCAAGGGTTGAGCACTGCTGCTGACAGCTGCGGACGCTGTATGCCGGTTTTTCTTTCTTCCCACGCTTTCTGAGCGGTGGGCTGATCCTGATTAAGATGGAGGACTGACAAATGAGAATGCGCTGGACCAAAGAACAAGCCTGGGCATGGTACAATGCGCGGCCGTGGCTGATGGGCATCAACTATGTGCCGTCCATCACGCTGCACTGCATGGAGCTGTGGCAGAGCGATACCTATGATGAAGTGATCAAGAGCGTCCGCAAGGAGTTTGAACTGATGGCAGGCATCGGCTTGAATGGCGTGCGCATGTTCCTGCCCTTCAATGTGTGGTATCATGACCGCGAAAAGTTCCTTGACCGGCTGGACCATTTCCTGGGTGAGCTGGATGCATGCGGCATCACCATGATGCCAGTGCTTTTCAATGACTGTGTTGGCTTTGGCAGACCGGATAATATCGAACCCGGTCTGCCAAAGGGATGGCATCAATATGACATTGGCCATCACGGCGGACATAAGGAAAATCCCTTTACGGGCGAAAAAGAACGCAAGGGCTGGATCTACTGGGATGAGCCGGACTGGCGGCCTGTGATGGAGGAGTATCTGCGCTCGGTCATCGGCCGGTTCCGGGATGATCCGCGCATCTATGCCTGGGATCTCTGGAATGAGCCGGGCAACAGCAATCGCCATGACATGAGCATCCCGTATCTCCGGCGCGCATTTGAGGTGGCGAGGGAAATGGATCCCATCCAGCCGCTGACGGCGGCGCCCTGGAGCTATCCGGAGGATTACGGCGTGGATCCCGATGCGGATGTGGAGAGCATTCAGCGCGTGGCCCTGGATGAATCCGACATCGTCACCTTCCATCAGTATGAAGGCATTGACCGCGTGCGTCATGTCGTCGAGGGCTTGAAGCGCGAAGGCCGTCCGATGATGAATACGGAGTGGCTCAACCGCATTCAGGGGAATCTCATCAAGGACAATCTGCCGCTGTATCATGACGAACGGATCGGCAGCTACAGTTGGGGATTGGTGGCGGGAAAGTCGCAGTTCTTCCTTCCCTGGGATGAATTGTGGAAAAAACGCGATCTTCCGCTGAACCTGTGGCAGCATGATCTGTTTGACACCTTCCACACGCCCTATGACCGCGAGGAGCTGGCGCTGATGCGCAAGCTCAGCCCGAAAAACAAGGCATAAGGGAGGATGGAGCATGAAGAAAACAGCCCGATACCTGCTTTTGATTTTGATGATGCTTGTGGGGGGGACCGCTATGGCCGAGAACCGAACCGAACTGACCGTGAATTTCTCGCAGCGTGAAGGTGTTCCGCTGCTGAAAAAGTATGCGCTGTTTAACAGCGGCATCGTTGACATGCCCAATTACATCCGCGATGTGGAGCTGTTTGACGATCTGCGTGTGGATTCCCTGCGCGTTGACCTGTTCATGGGCGAAAAGGGTCGTCCTTTTGCGCGTGTGGTGGATGGCACCGCCGATGCGCTGGTGTATGACTTTGATAAGCTGGATCAGCTCGTTGCACTGCTGGCGGAGCATGATGTGCGCCCATACTGGGCATGGAGCTACATTCCGTATCCCCTCCAGCAGGATGGGGACTGGCGCAAGGGCCCAACGGATCTGGCAGCCTGGCAGGAAATGTTCCGCGTCTTTGCGGAGCATTACAAGGACAGCGGACTGCGCGTGGCCTACCACGAGGTCTACAACGAGCCCGACTGCGGTGATGTTTTCTACCTGGGCAGCATGCAGGATTACACCCAGCTGTACATCAGCGCGGTCAAGGGCCTGAAGGCGGGCGACCCTGATGCGGTCGTCGGCGGCCCCAGCAGCGCATTTGTGGACATCACGGGTGCGACGAACATCCGCCATTTCCTGTCCAGCGTGACAGAGGCGGGCGTTCCGCTGGACTTCTTCAGCTACCACAGCTATGGCTGCAATACCAAGCAGTATCTGAATCGCACGGGCCTTTCCAGAGCGTATCTGTCTGAGTATGTCAATTTCGATACGACGGAGCTGCATCTGAACGAGTATAACTCGCTGATCCAGCCTTTCGAGGCCAATGGTCCGGCGGAACATTCGCTGGGCGGTGCAACCATGCTGACCTCCTTCCAGCTGCTGCTGGAGGAAACGGACGTGACCCTGGCACACTGGGCGCAGTTCATGGATACCGGCTATGAGCCGCTGGGCGCGATCGACCCCTTCGGACGCATCAAGGCACCGTATTGGGCGTACTGGATGTACTGCCAGATGCCCGAGCAGCGCGTCCAGATCGTGGGCCTGCCGGATCAGAAGGACGAAGGGCTGCATGCCATGGCCTCCTGTGACAAGGAGACCGCCTGTATCCTGGCCTGGAATGATGATGCCCAAAGGGCTGTCAGCGCACAGATCACGCTGCCCAAGCTGCCCTTCTCGCAGGGCAACGTGGAGATCTACGTCATGAACGATGCGGTGGATCCTTACTGGAACACCAATGGTGCGATCGAGGTCAAGCCTTCGCAGGTCATTGCTGCGGCGGACTTCGGCAACAGCATCGCGCTGGAGATTCCTGCTGGCGGTTTTGTGATGTATCGCTTTGTCAAGGACGAAGTCACGAAGGAAGCGGCGCAGCCTGTGGGCGAGATGATCCGCAAGCGCTATTACTTCCAGGAGCGCAGCAAGAGCAGCTATTCCTTCTTCGACGAGACGGATCAGACGGTCTATCTGGGCATGAATGGCGAGTACAGCAGCCGGGCGACCGTGGCGGTGGAGTGGAAGAACCTGCCGGATATGGTGTTCCTCAACAGCAAGTTCGGCGGCAAGTACACGGATATCGACCTGAATACGTCCTTCAGCGTGCGGGTAGATTATGCGGTGGATGACGAATATACCAAATCCGTCCTGTTCACCTTCATGCCCATCAATCCCCGCCGGAACTGCACGATGCCCTGGGGCACGATGGAAGCGCCGGATGAGATCGTCCTGTGCAACACGCTGCTCACGGGCAAGACACTGCTGATGCTCAAGAACTACGCCCCCGCCGGGTGGAATGGCCGTGCGATTGTGACCTACGACATGCATTCCACCGGCCCTGATACCTGGGTGGAGCTGACGATGAGCGGTCTGTAAGGGACGGCAGAACGAAAGGGGAATGGAGCGATGGAACGAGAACTTGCCCGTCAGAAGGCAGAGGCGCTGGTGGCACAGATGACCATGGAAGAGGCCGCCAGCCAGATGCGCAACGATGCGCCTGCCATCCCCCGGCTGGGTATTCCTTCCTACAACTGGTGGAATGAAGCACTGCATGGCGTTGCGCGTGCCGGACAGGCGACCATGTTCCCGCAGGCGATCGGCATTGGTGCGACGTTTGATCCGGAATTGACGCAGCGGCTGGGCGATGTGGCCGCAACAGAGGGGCGCGCCAAGTATCATGCGCTGTCTGCGCATGGTGACCGTGACATCTATAAGGGACTGACCTTCTGGTCGCCAAATGTGAATATCTTCCGTGATCCCCGGTGGGGACGCGGCCATGAAACATATGGCGAGGATCCCATGCTGACCAGCGAAATGGGCTGCGCCTATGTGCGCGGTCTGCAGGGCGATGGCGAAACGCTGAAGGCTGCCGCCTGTGCTAAGCATTTTGCAGTGCACTCCGGCCCGGAGAATATCCGGCATGAGTTCAACGCCGTTGCAACGCCCAAGGATATGGCGGAAACATATTTGCCTGCCTTCAAGGCGCTGGTGCAGAAGGCGAAGGTCGAGTCCGTGATGGGTGCGTACAACCGCACCAATGGGGAACCCTGCTGTGCATCGGAGGCTCTGATGCACACCCTGCGCGACGAATGGGGCTTCGAGGGCCACTTCACTTCCGATTGCTGGGCGATCAAGGACTTCCACGGTGGCCACGCGGTCACGAACAATGCCATGGAATCCGCTGCACTGGCGGTGCGCATGGGCTGCGATACGAACTGCGGCTGTACCTATAACTATCTCGTGGCGGCCTGCCTGAACGGGCTGGTGAAAGAGGAGGAGATCCGTGCCTGTGCGGTGCGTCTGTTCACCACGCGGTATATGCTGGGCATCATGGGCGAGGGCAGCGAATACGACCAGATCCCGTATGATGTGGTCGAGTGTGATGAACATCAGGCCGTGGCGGACGAAGCAGCGCGCAAGGCTTGTGTGCTGCTGAAGAATGACGGAATGCTGCCCCTTGATGCGGAGAAGCTGAAAACCGTGGGCGTGATCGGCCCCAATGCCAACAGCCGGAAGGCGCTGATCGGCAATTACCATGGCACTTCCTCCCGTTACATCACCGTGCAGGAGGGCTTGCAGGATGCGCTGGCCGGGAAGGCACGGGTGCTCTGCTCCGAGGGCAGCCATCTTTTCCTGGATAAGGTGGAGGATCTGTCCAGCAATATCGATGACCGCATTGCGGAGGCCGTCGTGGTCGCAGAGCGCAGCGATGCCGTGGTGCTCGTGGTCGGTCTGGATGAGAGCCTGGAGGGCGAGGAGCACGATCAGGGGAATCCCTATGGCTCCGACGATAAGCAGGATCTGCTTCTTCCGGCCTGTCAGCGCCGCCTGATGGATGCCGTGCTGGCTGTGGGCAAGCCGACTGTGATCGTGCTGATGGCCGGCAGTGCCATCGACCTTCAGGAGGCTGGCGAAAAGGCGAACGCTGTGCTGCTGCCCTGGTATCCGGGTGCGCAGGGCGGAAAGATCGTGGCGGATATCCTGCTGGGCAAGGTGTCCCCCTCCGGCAAGCTGCCCGTGACCTTCTATCACAATGAGCAGCTGAAGGAAATGCCTGAGTTTACCGACTATTCCATGACGAACCGTACATACCGCTATTTCCAGTCCGAGCCGCTGTATCCTTTCGGCTATGGCTTGACCTATGGTGATGTGTCTGTGGTGGATGCCCAGGTGCAGGAGGAAAACGACAAGGTGCTCGTGACCATGCAGCTGCATAATGCCGGGCGCATGGATACCGAGGAAGTGGCGCAGGTGTATTGCCAGAATGAGGGCAGTGCGAATGCGCCGACGAATCCGCGGCTGTGCGGCTTCCAGCGTGTCGCGGTCCCTGCGGGACAGCGTGTGCAGACCGTGGTGACCATCGACAAGGAGGCTTTCAAGGTCGTCAATGAGGAAGGTCTGCCTGTGCGCGAGGGGAACGTCGTGCTTTCCTGCGGCGTGGGACAGCCTGACAGCCGCACCGCGGCCCTCACGGGTCATCACTCCGTGGTGGTTCGTCTTTGATGGATATCATTGAACAGGAGATGCATGCAATGAATATGATTCCGCGTCCTGAATATCCGCGCCCGCAGTTTGTCCGCGACAGCTGGATGAACCTCAACGGCGTTTGGCAGTTTGAGATCGACCATGGTGCATCCGGCCGTGTACGCGGCCTGGTGGAGAAGGAACAGCTGGAAGGTACGATCACGGTGCCTTTCTGCCCGGAAAGCCAGCTGTCGGGCGTGAATTACAAGGACTTTATGGCGGCGGTGTGGTATCGGCGCACTTTCACCCTGCCGGAAAGCGCCAAGGGGCAGCGCGTGCTGCTGCATTTCGGTGCAGTGGACTACAAGTGCGAGGCCTGGGTGAACGGCAAGTCCGTTGGCGTCCATGAGGGCGGCTATGTTTCCTTCACCTTTGAGATCACTGATGCGCTGCAGGGCGGGGAAAACACCCTGGTCATCTGCGCGGATGACAACCAGCGCGGCGGCCGTCAGCCCTTCGGCAAGCAGTCGGACAAGTTCAACTCCTACGCCTGCAGCTATACGCGCACGACGGGCATCTGGCAGACCGTATGGCTGGAATGGGTGCCGCAGACCTATATCCGGTCCGTGAAGATGATCCCGGATGCAGAAAACGGTGTGCTGTTCCTTGATGCGGCGATCGATGGCTGTGCAGCGGCTATGACGCTGGATGCAGATGCCGCCTTTGCGGGAGAGGAGCAGGGCAGCGCAACCTGCAAGGTGGATGGTGACCATGCCCGGCTTCAGCTGCAGGTCAAGGACAAGAAACTGTGGATGGTGGGTCAGCCGAATCTGTATGATCTGAAGCTGACGCTCCGTCATGGGGACGAAGAGGTGGATGCGCTGGACAGCTATTTTGCGCTGCGTACGATCTCCTTCGACGGGAAAAAGTGCCTGATCAACGGAGAGCCTGTGTTCCAGCGGCTGATCCTCGATCAGGGCTTCTACCCGGATGGCATCTATACCGCGCCCACTGACGAGGCGCTCAAGCATGATATCGAGCTTTCCATGGCGATGGGCTTCAATGGCGCACGACTGCACCAGAAGGTGTTTGAGCAGCGCTTCCTCTATTGGGCGGATCACATGGGCTATATCTGCTGGGGCGAAATGCCCAGCTGGGGCATCGATCCTGCCAGGCCGCATACCATGAGCATCTTCCTGCGCGAATGGCTGGAATCCGTGGAACGTGACTTCTCCAGTCCCTGCATTGTGGGCTGGTGCCCCTACAACGAGGTCTGGGGCGAGAGCAATGAAGGCCTTCGCGAGCTGACGCTGCAAATGACCTACCGCGCCACCAAGGCCATGGATCCGACGCGCCCCGTGATCGATGCCAGCGGGGGTCTGCACACGGAGACGGACATCTACGATGTGCACGACTATGAACAGAAGCCCGAGGTGTTCGGCGAGCACTACAAGCTTGGCGCACCGCTGTATGACTGGCTCGGCAACCGGCAGCATTATGATGGAAAGGCGCCTGTGTTTGTCAGCGAGTATGGCGGCATCCGCTGGACGGATGATGCAGCAGGCTGGGGCTATGGCGAAGCACCCAAGACCCGTGAGGAGTTCATTGCCCGTTACAAGGGTCTGACGGAGGCGCTGCTGGCCAATCCCGATCACATGGGTCTGTGCTATACCCAGCTGACCGACGTGGAGCAGGAGCAGAACGGTCTGTACACCTATGACCGCAAGCCGAAGTTCCCGCCGGAGGTCATCCATGCGATCACCTCGCAGAAGGCTGCGATCGAAAAGTAAGGAAATGGGGGATAGAGCTGATGAATACGCTCCTCTATCGTGAACTCCGCCCGGAAGGCTGGCTGCAACGTCAGCTGGAGATCCAGGCGAAGGGGTTGAGCGGCAATCTGGACAAGGTATGGCCGGACGTGCGGAACAGTGCCTGGATCGGCGGTGACCGGGAAGGGTGGGAACGCGTGCCGTACTGGCTGGACGGCTTTATCCCCCTTGCGCATTTGCTCAGGGATGAGGACCTGATCGCGCGCGCGGATGCTTATGTTCACAGCATCATCAGCAGGCAGCAGGAGGACGGATGGATCTGTCCCTGCAGCTATGACGAACGAAGCAGCTACGATGTATGGGCTGTGCTTTTGATCGGCAAAGTGCTGGCGCAGCATTGCGAATTTGAAGATGATCTGGCGGCGGAAACAGCGCTTTACCGCGCGATGAAGAATCTCTACACCTTGCTGTGCGACGGAAGCATTCACCTGTTTGACTGGGGGAAATTCCGCTGGTACGAGGGCTTTGTGCCGCTTTTGCACCTGTACAGGCGTCAGCCGGAGGAATGGATGCTCGATCTGGGGCGCCTCCTCAGGGCGCAGGGAGCGGATTATCCGTCCTTCCAGGAGCAGTGGAAGCGCCCGATGAACAAATGGACGTTCGAGACGCATATCGTCAATATCTGTATGATGCTCAAGTACGAGGCCATGTGCAGTGCGCTGCTGGGGGAAAAATACACCGATCAGGCAGAGCAGCTCTGGCAGGTGCTTGAAAAGTACAATGGAACGGCAGCGGGCGTATTCACCGGGGATGAGTGCCTGTCCGGCCTTGGCAATCAGCAGGGAACGGAGCTGTGCGCGGTGGTGGAGCTCATGTACTCCTGCGAATGGCTCTATGCGCTCACCGGAGACAGCATATGGGCTGATCGCCTGGAGAAGGCTGCGTTCAATGCGCTGCCCGCCACCTTCTCGGATGATATGTGGACGCATCAGTACGACCAGATGGCGAACCAGGTCGCGTGCATCAAATTTCCCGGGAAATCCTTTTTCCGCACCAACAATGGCGAGTCCCATCTTTTCGGCCTGGAACCGAATTACGGGTGCTGCACGGCGAATTTCAGTCAGGGATGGCCGAAACTTGCCCTGCATGCCCTGCAGTGTACGGCGCGCGGGCTGCTTGTGGCGCATTTGCTCCCCGTCCGTGCTGAAGTCCAGTTGAACGGGAAACCGGTGAAGCTGAGTGTAAAGAGCGACTATCCATTCAGGATGGGCGCGCAGATCACCGTCGATGTGCCGGTAAAAACGGCATTTGAGCTCAAAATCCGCATCCCTGCCTGGGCGAAGAACGTGCGCGTCAATGGAAGAAAAGCCACCTGCAAAGGTCATCATCTGACGCTGCAGAAAGAATGGCAGGGGACGGAAACAATCACCCTGACCATGGAGACGGCACCGCGGCTGGTCGATCGGCCGAACCGGCTCAAATCCGTTGAGTATGGCGCGCTGGTGTTCGCCCTGCCCATTGAAACGGAATACCGGATGCTGGAATTCACGCGGGACGGTGTGGAACGGAAATATCCCTACTGTGATTATGAGCTGATCCCGCACAGTGCCTGGAATTACGGCTTTGCGGACAGAACGCTGACCGTCGAGGAGCAGGAGATCAGCGAGATCCCGTTCTCCAGCACGGCGCCGGCGCTGAAGATCCACGTCCGGCTTGCACCTGTTCAGTGGGAATGGGCGGATGGCTATGATACGGTCCCAGCGGTCAGACCTGCATCCAGCAAGAGCATCGGGGAGGCAAGGCTGATGGAACTTGTTCCCTATGGCTGCGCGAAGCTGCGCATGACGGAACTGCCCATGGTTCGTATCCCGGCAGAAGAAAGGTGACGGACGGCGATCTGCACAGAGTGCAGGCGAAACAGAATCAGACTGAGTGCCCCGGGATCTTCGGATCTCGGGGATCTTTCTTTTTCCCACAGCGTGCTGCACCGTTTCCGCACATCAGCGTCCGCCGGATGAGTTGCAGCAGGAAGCGAGAAAGTACGCCGAACGCCCTTGCAAAGGGGGACGGCGCGTGGTATAATACATAAAGGGAGGTGTGCCCATGCGAAGTATGACGGGCTATGGCCGCTGCCAGAGGCAGAGCGAGGCCTGGGAGGTCACGGTGGAACTGCGTGCAGTGAATCACCGCTATCTGGATGTGGCCATGCGGCTGCCGCGCAACCTGCTCTTCCTGGAGGATGGCGTGCGCAAGGGGCTGAACAGCCTCGTCCGCGGGCATGTGGATGTGTATATCACCGTCCGCCAGCTGGAAGGCGCCAATCGCGAAGTGCTGACGGATGCTGCGCTGGCCAGCGCGTATATGGCCGCTGCGAGCCGCCTTCAGGAGGCGGCCGGTGCGGTGAATGACATGACCGTCACCCGGCTGATGCAGCTCGAAGGCGTTACCACCCTGACGGAATCCGCCATGGATGAGGAAGTGGTGTTCGCCCTGTGCATGGAGACGCTTGCTGGCGCCGTTGCCCAGCTGGATGATATGCGCCTGCGGGAGGGCGAGAACCTTCGCGCGGATCTGGCGGCGCATCTGGATGCGGTGGAGGCGCTGCGTGCGCAGATCGTCGGCTATGCGCCCCAGGTGGTGGAGGAATATCGCCTCCGCCTGACGGAGCGGCTTGCAAAATTGCCCATTGAGCCGGTGGATCCGGCACGTCTGGCGCAGGAAGTCGCCCTGATGGCGGATAAATGCGCCATCGATGAGGAGCTGTCCCGCCTGGCCAGCCATATCGCCCAGCTCAGGCGCTATCTCGACCTGCCCGGCGAAACGGGCAAGAAGATGGATTTCCTCATCCAGGAGATGAACCGCGAGAGCAACACCATCGGCTCCAAGTGCTCCGATGCGTCCATCGCCCAGTGCGTGGTGGACATGAAGAGCGAGATCGAGAAGCTCCGCGAGCAGATCCAGAACGCAGTGTAAATACGCGGGCGAAAGCCCCGGTGGATAAAGAGGTCATACGAATGATTGAAACACGCAAGGGAATGCTGCTGGTGATCTCCGGCCCGTCCGGTACGGGCAAGGGAACGCTCATCAAGCAGCTGATGGATGCGGATCCGAGTCTTGTTTTTTCCGTCAGCGCCACGACCCGTGCGCCCCGTCCGGGTGAGATCGATGGCGTGCATTATCACTTTGTGACGGATGCGCAGTATGATGAGCTGGTGGCCCAGGATGCTTTCGTGGAGCATGCCAGCGTCCATGGCAACCGCTACGGCACGCTGCGCAGCGAGGTGTATGAGCGCCTGGCCCGCGGTGAGAACGTGGTGCTGGATATCGATGTGCAGGGCGCCCTGAACGTCATCGCCAGCGAAAAGGAGAAGGTCTCCATCTTCGTTCTGCCGCCGAGCATGAGCGTCCTGCGCGATCGCCTGACCGGCCGCGCCACCGAGACCCCCGAGGCCGTGGAGCGCCGCCTCCATAATGCCATCTGGGAGATCAGCCAGCGCGACCACTACCAGTATCAGGTCATCAACGACGACCTGGCCGAATGCGTCCGCACGCTCCAGGCCATCATCGAGGCTGAAAAGCACGCCAGCACCTACTACCGTGTG
The DNA here is from genome assembly GCA_964542315.1 of uncultured Faecalibacterium sp. Taxonomy (GTDB): domain Bacteria; phylum Bacillota; class Clostridia; order Christensenellales; family Aristaeellaceae; genus UBA11524. The sequence goes on from CAZIUA010000061.1 coordinate 11,383, forward strand.
GATGTGCCGCAGGAATAAGGCAAACCGCCCGAAAACGGGCTTTTGCAGATAGATTTGACCCCATCGTCTGACAAGGAGGAAGAATATATGTCCATCGTCGAACCCAATGTGCTGGATCTGCTTCAGCATTCTGATTCCCGTTATACCCTGGTGGTGGAGGCGAGCAAGCGCGGCCGTCAGATCGTCGGCGGCAGCCAGCCCCTCATCGACAACACCGGCATGAAGCCCCTCAAGACGGCTGTGGAGGAGATCAACCGCGGTATGATCGCCTACGACCGTCCTGCTGAGGAAGAGAACAATGCCCTGTGATCTGACGGGCAAGAGCGTCGTGCTGGGCGTGACGGGCGGCATCGCGGCCTATAAGGCCTGCGAGGTCGTGTCCCGCCTGCGCAAAATGGGCGCGGATGTCTACGTCATCATGACCAAGAGCGCGACGGAATTCGTTCAGCCGCTGACCTTCGAGACCCTCTCGAACCACCCGGTGGTAACGGACACCTTCGCCCGTCCCGAGACCTGGGAGGTGGAGCACATCGCCCTAGCCAAGCGCGCGGAGGTGTTCGTCATCGCACCGGCCACGGCGAATATCCTCGCCAAGATGGCCCATGGCATCGCCGATGACATGCTGTCCACCACCGTCCTGGCCACGAAGGCGCCTGTCCTCGTGGCGCCGGCGATGAATACCGGCATGTGGACGGCGGAGATCACCCAGGCGAACTGTGCGGCACTCAAGGCGCGCGGCGTGCATTTTGTTGGCCCGGACGCAGGCTTCCTGGCCTGCGGGGATATCGGTTCCGGCCGCATGAGCGAGCCTTCCGCCATCGTGGAGGCCATCGCCGGTCTGCTCTGTCCCGTGCAGGACATGGCAGGCCTTCGCGTGATGGTCACCGCCGGCGCGACCCGTGAACGCCTTGACCCCGTGCGCTACATGACCAATGATTCCTCCGGCAAGATGGGCTTCGCCATTGCCGAGGCAGCCGTGCGCCGCGGTGCATCCGTCACTGTGGTGGCCGGGAGCGTCACAGCTTCCCTGCCTGCAGGGTGCGAGGTGGTGCGCGTGGAATCCACACAGGATCTCTTCGACGCGGTGACCAGCCGCGCGCCAGGCATGGATGTGGTCATTCAGGCGGCGGCTCCGGCGGATTACCGCTTTGCCACCACCTATGCGGAGAAGCACAAGAAGGCGCACGACGGTCAGCCCTTTGTGGTGGAACTGGTGGAAAACCCGGATATCGCCGCTGCCGTGGGCGCCGCGAAGCGTCCCGGTCAGACCCTGGTGGGGTTTGCTGCGGAAACCGAGCATCTGCTGGATAATGCCCGCCGCAAGCTGGCCTCGAAGCACCTCGACCTGATCGTCGCCAACGATGTGAGCCAGCCCGGCGCCGGCTTCAACGTGGACACCAACATCGCCACGCTCATCACGGCGGACACCATGACGGAATGCCCCCTGCGCACCAAAAAGGCGCTGGCGGAGGACATCCTGGACAAAGTGCTGGCCTTGCGCCAGTCCTGATCGACATACAAGCGGAGCAGGGGAGAACCTGCTTCGCTTTTTTGCTGCGAAAAAACGGAATATGCACCTGCGCGCTGCATCAGGAAAAGGCACGACGCGCTCAGCACCGTGCCTGCAAAGGGGATCGGCAGCCCTGTGGGACACCGCATCATCCGATCACCGAGATGATCCACGCAGCCAGCACCGCCACCGCAGCGAACATCGGGATCCCCCGCAGGATAGAGCCGATGTGCTTGCCTGGATCCTGATAGGGTGCCTTTTCGGCAGGAAGGAGAAGCGAATGCGTTTGGTGTTCCGCCACCAGAGCAGGTCGATGACCACCAGGTCGAACAGCCCCAAGCCTTCGCCAAGCGCAAGAAAGAACAAACAGGTTGTCCCAAAATCGTTCAGTCCGAGAACATTTTTCAGTACCAAGCCCAGTACAGAGAACACCACGGTAAAGAGCAACAGATTCCCCAACAGGATGGAGGGGATAGATTTTTCCTTTGGTGCGGATCTCCCCAGCACGGGATGCTTCCGCACTGCCTGCTGGAGGGCATCGGGATAGGCGCGCAGTCCGGCGAGGTTCTTTTTGTCCGTGCCTGTGCCGAAAAAACAGCAGAACCAGTAGAGAACATCAAAGGCCAATGATACGGCGATTTTTGCGATCATGATCAGTTTTCCGCCTCACCAGATCCAACGCATCAGCCAGCTGCTGATCAGGCTCGCCAAAGCGGCAAACGGCACGACCGGCAGGCACACCTTCACATGGAACCACTTTTGATGATATTCCCTTTCCATATGCTCCGTTCCCGGAAGGCGAACACGCTTAATATTGGCAAACAGCACCCAATCCAGAAAGAAGGTGTCCCAGGCAAACACGCTGAGCATATACACCCACGTCAGCCCCACGCCCTGCCAGAAGGTTTTTGCCCCGGCCAGATGCAGCATCCAGGCAAATACGAACAGGAACACCACCACCGCGATCAGCTTTTTCAGGATCATCAGCTTTGTCAGCTTTTCTTTTGTGGCCTCCTTATGCTGGGTGCGGTAGTATTCCGCCTGAATCTCCGGGGGATAGTCGCTGATAAAGGTCAGGGGATTGATGAGCAACATCCCGAATACCAGTACGGTGAAGCTAGCGGTTTTTGCTTATGAGGTCGTGGATGGCAAAGGTGCCGCCCTTTTTTCAGAACCCGGAAGGTTCCCAGCAGAAGCTGCTGTTTATTTGCGCCTGCAATGTTGTGATAGACATAGTTGCTCGTCACGGCATCGAAGGATTCGCCAGGGAAGAGCAATTTCGTGACATCGCCTTTTTGAAATTCTGCGTTGCTGACCCCTTCCGCTTTCGCATTGCTTTGGCAGAGGGGCAGGCTGAACTCCGCATAATCCTTGCCCCAGCGATCAACGCCCACCATGCGTCCCTGTGGATTGCCCTTGGCGCAAGCGATAGTCAAAGCACCGCTGCTGCAGCCAATATCCAAACCGATACCGCCATCGGGCAGGGTGATATATTTTGCAGTTCCCTCGATGATTTTCCGGGAAAGCTGCCGCTTTCCATCATAGGAAAAGGCACGATAAGCCGTGATGCTCCATTGCAGCGTTTTCCCACAACCGATGGTAGCGACGGCAAACACAATGGCAAGGATGATCCGCCATGTTTTCGTTACCCAAAGTCCGTAAACGCCAAAGACGATCAGTGCCACAAGGGACACCGCCGTGGCGGCCGCCATACCGGCGATCAAAATTTTCGGCACCCAGTTCTTGTAATTCGGTTTCATAATGCTTCTCCTTTCACACATTCCACATAAGTCAGCGGAAAGCTGGCCTGCAGGCCTGCGCTTCTGCGCACCGTCCAGCCGTGCTTTCGCAGGAAATCCAAATAGCTTGCGCTTGACCATTTGCTGTACTGGCGGAAGCCCACCATCTTCATCAGAAACGCTTTGATATTACCGAAAAAGTCGTTGCCGGCGTGGGTGAAGGTCGGGGCGATCAGCACGCCATCGTCCTTCAGCACCCGGCGAATTTCCGCCAGCGCCCTCTCCGGCTCCGGCACGATATGCAGGGCGTTGGACACGATGACCACATCGAAGGACTGGTCGGCATAGGGCAGATGGAACATATCCTGCACCGAAAAGTGAAGTTTGGCGGACTGCACGCCCCGTTTTGCCTGGGCAATCATCTCAGGGGAAGCATCCGTGGCTTCAATATGGTTGGCGGAACGGACGATGTGCTTGGCGATCAGCCCCGTTCCTGTGGCAAGCTCCAGCACCTGCTTATGCCGCACCACAGGGGAAATCAGGAAATACATTTGCTTGTATGCCTGATGGTCTTTCTTCATAAAGCGGTCGTAGATCTTCGCCGTGCGATCCCAAAAAGTCCTTTTCACAACACCACTTCCTTACATATACGTTAGTTACAACTAACTGCTGGCCTTTTGAAAAGCTGCCTTCCGGGGGCAGCTGTGTGCGTTTTGCGTTTGTTGCACGATGACATGCACCATCGCGCTTCCTGAAAGGCAGCGTCAGCCAGTTCCACACCGCCTTTCAGGCATTATCATACTCCTTGTGTTCGCCGATGTCAATAGAATGCGAAGAAAAACGGGGGAAAGGAGAGGTAGCTGTTATGGCTCCGAAAAAGCGGATGAAGGGCGGGTATGGGAAGTGCGAGAAGCGCGGAGAGCGAGTGCGAAGTAATGACATTCAGTAGCATAGGGATCGACCGCCGTAACAGAATTCAAATGAAGTGGCATAGTAGCACCTCCTATTATTTCTCATAGTACCGGTCAGAGTACATCTGACCCAGCCTTTGAACAACAACGGCAGCCTGTTTGAACAATTCAACGAATTGGTCCTCATCGGCATCAGTCATCTGGATATAAGCCTTAAAATCGTTATAGAACTGTGTTCCTAACTTCATAGCCTTTTCCAGCGCAGCATGCTCTTCAGCCGAAAGAGTTGAAGAAATTTCTCCTGCAAATGCTTCGCCAGGCCTAAAGGAGGCTGTCAGGCGAGTATCATACTCTCCTGTGTTCTTATCTTCGTTTACCGTCTGTTCAATAGCTTTTGCGAAGAGATATCCAAAAATATTAGCAAAAGCTATCTCAGCATCCGGCTGAGGACCTTCTTGAAGAGCATCCAGCATTCTTTGGGCGTTCTGTTCCAATGAATAGTAGTCGGCAATATTCTCAGTTACGGAAGATTCCTCGACCTCGTGGTCAATGATTTCGTGGAATTTCGCCCGCAAGATAATGGGCTCAAAGACACTGTCAGGAACCTTGATATCATCAAGAGGAGTCTGGACCTTTTCCGGGCGGTCGATTCTAAAATGATATCTACTGTCCGTGCTAATCTTGATCTTGAAAATCATCCCATTATCATCGACATTGATAAACGCAATAGATTAGTATATAGCTTTCCAACCTGTGTACCTTTGTCTAATGCGGGAGGAAGAAAGC
>CAZIUA010000062.1:0-16031 GCA_964542315.1 uncultured Faecalibacterium sp.
ATGGTCTCGAAGGAGCGGAGGGTATCCTCCAGCTTCACATAGCGGCCCTCCAGGCCGGTGAACTGCTCGGCCACCGAGAAGGGCTGGGAAAAGAACTGCTGGATGCGGCGGGAGCGCTCCACGGTGCGGCGGTCCTCCTCGCTCAGCTCCTCCATGCCCAGTATGGCGATGATGTCCTGCAGCTCCCGGTAGCGCTGGAGCAGCTCCTGGGTGCCCCGGGCGATCTTGTAGTGCCGCTCCCCCACCACGTCGGGCTCCAGGATCCGGGAGGTGGACTCCAGGGGGTCCACCGCCGGGTAGATGCCCTGCTCCACGATCTTGCGGGAGAGAACGGTGGTGGCGTCCAGGTGGGCAAAGGTGGTGGCGGGGGCGGGGTCGGTCAGGTCGTCGGCGGGGACATACACCGCCTGAACGGAGGTGATGGACCCGTCCTTGGTGGAGGTGATGCGCTCCTGAAGGGCGCCCATCTCGTTGGCCAGGGTGGGCTGATAGCCCACGGCGGAGGGCATACGGCCCAGCAGCGCGGACACCTCGGAGCCAGCCTGGGTGAAGCGGAAAATATTGTCGATGAAGAGCAGCACGTCCTGGTTTTCCTGGTCGCGGAAGTATTCCGCCACGGTCAGGCCGGACAGGCCGACGCGCATACGGGCTCCCGGAGGCTCATTCATCTGGCCGTAGATTAGCGCCGTGTTCTTCAGCACGCCGGATTCCTTCATCTCGTTGTACAGGTCGTTGCCCTCACGGGTACGCTCGCCAACGCCGGTGAAGACGGACAGGCCATTATGCTGCTTGGCGATGTTGTTGATCAGCTCCATGATCAGGACTGTCTTGCCAACGCCAGCGCCGCCGAACAGGCCGATCTTGCCGCCCTTGGAATAGGGGCAGATCAGGTCGATGACCTTGATGCCGGTTTCGAGGATCTCGGTGGAGGTGGCCAGCTCATCAAAAGCAGGGGCGGGACGGTGGATATCCCAGCGTTCACCCTCCACGGGTGCGCCATTGTCCACCACATCGCCCAGGACATTAAAGATGCGGCCCAGGGTCTGACGGCCGACCGGCACGGAGATGGCCGCGCCTGTATCCGTCACGACGGAATCGCGCTGGAGGCCATCGGTGGAGGCCATGGCGATGCAGCGGGCGGTGTTGTCACCGATGTGCTGTGCCACCTCCACCGTCAGCTTGCGCTCGCCGATCATGACCGTCAGTGCCTGGTGGATGGGCGGAAGGCCGCCCTTTTCGAAACGGACGTCAACCACAGGACCCATGACCTGTGCGACGATGCCCGTATTGGTTTTTGCCAAAGGTATAACCCCCTTCTGTCTGATAGGGTATCCAACGGATCAGCTGCCGCTGCCCGCAACGATTTCCGTGATTTCCTGCGTGATCGCGCCCTGACGCGCCCGGTTATATTGCAGCTGGAGGTCGTCGATCATGGCGCGGGCATTCTTGCCGGCGGAATCCATGGCCATGCGGCGCGCCGCGACTTCACTGGCGAAGCTCTCGCGGATGCACGCCATCAGGATGCCAGCGACATAATCCGGCACGGTGGCATTGAGGATGGTCTCCTCATCCGGCTCGAAAATGGCGCTGATGGGCTCGACCGCTTCCGGCTTTTGCAGCGGAAGCACCCATTTGACCTCAGCCTCCTGGCTCATCATAGAGACATACCGGGTGTAGACGATGCCCAGACGATCGTACTGCCCTGCCACAAAATCCTTACAGAGCATCCGGGACAGGGCGATGGCTTCCGCCGGGGAATACTTCTCCGAGGAAACAACTGCACTGCCGTAGCGTTCGCAGGATCGCTTGCCGATGGGGATGATCTCCTCCGCCTGCATGCCGCCCACCAGGCGGAACACATTGGCGTTGTAGCCGCCTGCCAGACCGCGGTCGCCCGCGATAACGATCAGGCGCGTGCGCTCCCCTGCTGCGCGCATATAGGGGCTGGACTGGCATTCCGCCACATTGGCCAGCACGCTGACGACCTTATCATAGGCCGCGACATACTGTTTGCCGTTTTGCATGGCCAGATTCGCCCGGCGCATTTTGGAGGACGCCACAAGGCCCATGGCACTGGTGGTGTGCAGGGTGGAATCGACCGAACGGATGCGATTTTTCAGGGCTTTGGTGTTGGCTCCCATGCCCGTCACCTCCGCATGGACGCAAGCGCCGCTTCCAGCTCCTTCACGTCAGCATCGGACCATTCGCCGCGCTCGATGCGGTTCAGCCATTCGGCATGCTCCGCCTCCAGCTTTTCATACAGGCGCTCCTCCCACGCTGCCACATCCTTGACCGCGACCTCCATCAGGAAGCCATGGATCACCGCGTACACGACCGCCACCTGGCAGCCCACGCGGATGGGCGCGTTCTTGCCCTGCTTGAGCACCTCAACGATGCGTTCGCCCAGCGCCAGACGGTGCTTGGTGTCCGCATCCAGATCGCTGCCGAACTGGGCGAAGGATTTCAGCTCCAGATACTGCGCATAGAGCAGCTTGAGCTCACCGGCGACCTTCTTCATACCCTTGAGCTGCGCCGAACCGCCCACGCGGCTGACGGAGATACCGGGGTTGATGGCCGGCATGATGCCGGAATGGAACAGCTCCGTTTCCAGGAAGATCTGGCCGTCCGTGATGGAGATCACGTTGGTGGGGATATAGGCGGAAACGTCACCCGCCTGGGTCTCGATGATGGGCAATGCCGTGATGGAACCGCTGCCGAAGTCCTCATGGACACAGGCTGCACGCTCCAAAAGGCGGGAATGCAGATAGAACACGTCGCCCGGATAGGCCTCGCGTCCCGGAGGACGGCGGATCAGCAGCGACAGTGCGCGGTAGGCCACCGCATGCTTGGACAGGTCGTCATAGACAATCAGCACGTCCTTGCCCTGCTCGCGGAAATACTCCGCCATGGCGCAGCCAGCATAGGGCGCGATGTACTGAAGCGGGGCGCTTTCGGCCGCAGAGGCAGACACGATGATCGTGTAGGGCATCGCACCGGCGCGCTCGAGCTCACCGGCGATCTGCACGACGGAGGTGCGCTTCTGGCCGATGGCAACATACACGCACAACACGCCCTTGCCCTTCTGGTTGATGATGGTATCAATGGCGATGGCGGTCTTGCCCGTCTGACGGTCGCCAATGATCAATTCGCGCTGGCCGCGGCCGATGGGGATCATGGCGTCGATGGCCTTGATGCCCGTCTGGAGCGGCACATGCACGCTCTTGCGCTCGATGATGCCAGGGGCTTCGGATTCGATGGGACGGGTCTGGGTGGTGATGATGTCCCCCTTGCCGTCGATGGGCTGACCCAGGGCATTCACCACGCGGCCCAGCAGGTTTTCACCCACGGGGACGGACAGGGCGCGTCCCGTGCGATACACGGTGGAGCCCTCGCGGATGGTCTCCTTGTCGCTCAGCACGGCGACGGAAACGGTATCCTCCTCCAGGTTCTGGGCCATGCCGAAGCTGCCATCCTCGAAGCGGAGCAGCTCATTGGCCATGCAGGAGCGCAGACCGTACACCCGCGCGATGCCGTCGCCCACGGTGATGACCGTGCCGGTCTCATTCATCTCGATGCGGGATTTGTAATTCCGGATCTGCTCCTTGAGGATGCTTGAAATTTCTTCCGGTCGATTGCTCATCTATTCATCACTTCCTTGATTTCTTCCAGCCGATGCTTCAGGCTGCCGTCGATGACCTTGCCGTCCACACGGACGACCATGCCACCCAGCAGCGCGGGATCCACCGTGCTTTCCAGGTGGATGGTGCGCTCCAGCTTCCGGCTGAGTTTGTCGGTCAGCGTCTGCTTTTCTTCTTCCGTCAGCGCCACAGCGCTGGTCACATAGGCGGTGGACAAGCGGCAATGCTCGTCATACAGCGCGGTATAGGCATTGACGCTTGCGTCCAGGTCATGGATGCGCCCATGCTGCACCAGCACGCAGACGAAATTCATCACATGCTCCGGCTGGACATCCCCGAAGGCCTTTTCCAGCACGGCGCATCTTTCCTCCGTGGGGATGGAGGGCGACGCCAGCAGATCCAGCGCGCCTTCCGTGCCGAGGATACCGTCCCGCATGGTTTTCAGCGCCGTCAGCGTTTCTGCGACAGTGCCGGTCTCCAGCGCCAGAGAAAACAGCGCCTCAGCATAGGATTTGCTCATATCCGTCATCAGTTGTCACCCACGCCCTTCAGGAACTCGTCGATCATCTTGCGATGGTCGTTTTCGTTCATTTCGCGCTGGAGCAGCTGCTCGGTCATGGCGGCGGACACGTCGGTGATGTCGCGGCGGATGGATTCCATGGCCTTCTTCTTCTCCAGAGAAGCCTCCACCTCGCCCTGACGGACGATCTCCTCCGCCTTCTGCTGCGCCTCGGCCACGATCTTCTCGCCCCGCTTATTGGCATGGACGGTCGCATCGTGGATGATGCCTTCCGCCGTTTCGTTGGCGGTGGCGAGCTTCGCGGCGTATTCCTCCCGGGCGGCATTGGCGGACATGCGTGCTTCCTCCGCATCTGCGTAGGTCTTTTCGATCGTCGCCTTGCGCCCCTCCAGCACGGCCTTCACCGGCTTATAGAGGAATTTCTTCAGCAGTGTGTACAGAATGGCCAGATTCGTCAGGGAAATCAGAATCTGCCATATATTCAGCGATACGATCCCCAAATTTTCCATGTGTCACACCCACTTACAGACCCAGTTCCTTCAGCTTCTTCACGCCGTCCACCAGGGTGTTGACGAACATGCCGGGCGCGACGAAGATCAGCAGGATGGAGATGACCAGGGAGTAGATACCGGTGGACTCGGTGATGGCACAGCCCATGATCATGGTCGAGGTGACAGCGCCCTTGGCCTCAGGCTGACGGCCGATGGCCTCACAGGACTTGGCGACAGCGCCGCCTTCACCGATAGCAGGGCCGATAGCGCCAATGCCCATGCAGAGACCCGCGCCCACTGCGCAGCAAGCAAGAATGATCGCGATTGCCAGTTCCATAGTTTAATTCCTCCGTTTTTTTCATGTTGATGAGTTAAAAGTGCAGGCCGCTTTTCTGCGGCAATGATCCGTGGATGATGGTTGTCAGGCCGCCTTCGCCTTTTTGGCTTTGCGGGCCTCCCGCTTGGCCTTGCGCTCAGCAATGGCGTCTTCGGGGTAGTTCTCGGAGATGTTCAGCATGGTCAGCATGGCGAAGATATACGCCTGCAGGCTGCTGCTGAAGATGTCGAAGTAGACGCTGAGGATGGCGGGGATACCGATCTGCAGGAAGGGGATGTTCCCCAGGAAACCAGGCAGCCAGCCCAGCACCAGCGCGGACAGGTTCTGCAGTGCCCAGGCCACCAGCGTCGCGATGACCGTGCCGGACATGACATTGCCGAAATGGCGGAACGTCATGGCCACGGGCAGGGCGATCTCACTGAGGATGTTCATGGGCAGCATGATGAAGATGGGCTGCAGGAAGCCGCCGGCATAATTGGCAAGGCCGGCCTTGAGCTTCGTCTTCGTCACGAGGATGAAGACCAGCAAGCCCCAGCCGCCGATCACGCTCACGTCCGACGTAGGCGGGAATACGCCCAGCAGGGACATGAAGCTCGAGCAGGCCGACAGGGCGATGATCGCGCCGATGAAGGGCGCATAGGTATCATGGTAGACCGGGTGCATGCTGTCCTGCACGAGGGAGTCCAGCTTTTCCACGATCCACTCCGCCGCCATCTGCCGCCAGTCCCGCTTGTCCGCCTTGATCCCATGGGTCAGGAACAGACACGCGCCCGTGATCGTGATCATGATCAGCCAGGAGTTCACCTGCGCCTCAGAGATGATCAGATCCTGGATGGGCATGGGGATGGTCAGCAGGATGCGCGCACCCGCGATGGAGATGCTGCCGTCCGGCGGATCCGCCGTGAGCACCTTGATCGTCATCGCCGCCAGCAAGGGCAGCACCATCATCAGGATGAGGAGGATATCCTCAATGAGAAACCGCTTGTCTCTTTTTTTCACCGATTTTTCACCTCCTTTGCTCAGAGGTCGGGGGATATGTGCTTATTTTTCCTTCATGGTCAGGCCGCGGATGGAAACGCCGATCCGCGGGAATAGCTGCGGCACCAGCACCGCAACGGTATCAAAGCAATCCAACGCGGCGCCGATGACCAGCACAACGAGCATCATCACCAGCCGCAGCTGCTGGGACGCCTGGAGCTTTTTCTTGGCGTCCTTTTCCTCCAGGCCGACAGCCTTCTGGACCGTCAGCCCCATCAAAAAGAAGTTGCCCACTGCCAGCGCGCCGCCCAGGAGATTCCCCAGGAGCACAGTGGCATTCCACTCCCCCAGGACAAGGTACACGATCTGCATCACGGCGCTGAGCATCAGCGCGATGCCCGCGATAAACCTGGTTTCCTTCGCCACGGTGGGATCGATCTTTTTCTCCAATCCAGTCTTCCCCCCTTTCATTCGATTTTTCACTTCGCCGACTTTCTTCCTATTATAATTGATTTGCGTGAGTTTTGCAAGGGCTTACACGGCAGAAATTGTGGAAATACAACAAAGATATATTTTTAACTATCACGCAAAAAACGGTACCCCTGCAAAACAGAGCATACCGCTTCCATATGAACTATGTATGACCCGGACTCCCCGACCGGACGCAAAAAATCCGCCACTTTTATGGCGGATTTTGCGGACTGACGTTGATTCACTTTTCCTTCCTCTGCACGATCTTGCAGATCAGCAGGGAAATCTCGAAGAGGATCAGAATCGGGATGGACAGCATGATCTGGCTGACCACATCCGGCGGGGTCAGGAATGCAGCGATGACGACCACCGCAAGAATGACGAATTTGCGCTTGCCGGCCAGCATCTCATAGTTCGTTATGCCCAATTTCGTGGTGATATACAGCGCCACGGGCAGCTCGAAGGCCAGGCCGAAGGGCAGCACGAAGCCAAAGAGGAAGCTGACATACTTGTCGATCGCCAGCATGGGTGTGGCGAGGTCTTCACCGGCGACAAGGAAGAAATCCACCGCCAGGAAATACACGGCGCAATAGCAGAATGCGACACCCAGCAGGAACAGCACCACCGCGGCGCCAAACGTCATCTTGAACGCGCGCTTTTCATGCGCGTACAGGGCAGGCTTGATGAATCCCCACACCTGCCAGAACACATACGGGCTTGCAAGCACCACACCGGCAATGATGGCCACCTTAAGCTTCGGCGGCAAGATCAAGGTCAAGGTGACCATGGACGGCGACAAGATCTCCAAGATCGAGGTGCTGGAGCATGGCGAGACCGCTGGCATCTGCGACGCGGCCTTCAACACCCTGCCCGATGCGATCGTCGCTGCGAACGGCACCGCCGGCATCGACGTGGCCTCCGGCGCGACCTACTCCTCCAAGGGCCTGATCGAGGCTGTCGAGAATGCCCTGGCTCAGGTGAAGAAGTAATTTCACACATCGCTCCCCTGCTCTGCGGGGGAGTTTTTTTGTTCCGCAGCATCAAAAAAAGCGGCGCCGCTCTCCTGTGCAGGGAATGCAGCGCCGTTTCGTTTGCCGGTCATGCGGCATCAGAGGCTGAATTGCTCACCATAGCCATAATGCTCGACGATATAGTCCACGTCCTTATCGCCGCGACCGGACAGGGTCACGAGGATGGAGCCGGTCTTCATCTCGCGCGCCTTCTTCATCGCGAAGGCCACCGCATGGCTGGATTCCAGCGCAGGGATGATGCCTTCATACTTGCTCAGCGCGTAGAAGGCCTCCACCGCCTCGTCATCGGTCACACAGTCGTACTTCACGCGGCCCAGATCGCGCAGATAGGCATGCTCTGGGCCTACGGAGGGGTAATCCAGGCCGGATGCAATGGAATATACCGGTGCAGGATCGCCGTTTTCATCCTTGAGCATGATGGACTTGAAGCCATGCATGACGCCGGGGGTGCCATACTGCATGGAAGCAGCATGATCGCCCAGCTTCGCGCCGCGGCCAAGGGGCTCCACGCCGTAGAGCTCCACCGCGCTGTCCAGGAAGGGTACGAAAGTTCCCAGACTGTTCGAGCCGCCGCCCACGCACGCGCAGACCACATCCGGCTCCAGGCCGGTCATCTCCTTGAATTGCTCACGCATTTCCTGACCGACCACCATCTGGAAGTCACGCACCATCATCGGGAAGGGATGCGGCCCCAGACACGATCCGATGCAGTACACCGCATCCTTGTATTCCTTCGCATACGCCTCGAAGGCGGCATCCACCGCTTCCTTCAGCGTTTTCAGGCCATGGGTCACGGGCACCACATTCGCGCCCAGGATCTTCATGCGGGTGACATTGGGCGCCTGCTTGGCGATGTCCACCTCGCCCATATAGATATCGCATTCCAGCCCGAAAAAGGCCGCCGCGGTCGCCAGCGCCACGCCATGCTGACCCGCGCCCGTCTCGGCGATGATCTTCTTCTTGCCCATATACTTGGCCAGCAAGCCCTCGCCCATGCAGTGGTTGAGCTTGTGCGCGCCGGTGTGGTTCAGGTCCTCGCGCTTGACGTAGATCTGCGCGCCGCCGACCTTCCGGCTGAGGCGCTCGCAATGGTACACGGGCGTCGGACGCCCCTGGAAATCACGGCGGATCCGACGGAGCTCGTTGATGAACTGCGCACTATGGGCAATGGTCTGATAGGCCTCGGTGATCTCCGCAAAGGCCGCCTTCAGCTCGTCCGGCAGCACCGCTCCGCCGTACTCGCCAAAGTAGCCCTGCTCATCCGGTGTGTAACGAAGATAGGTACGGTAATCCATATTGCGACCTCCTCTATGAAAATGATATACGATTATATCACATTTTTCGCCCCGCGGTTGTTCATCCTATGTTTTTGTTTTTCCAGATCCGCCATGAAGGCACTTTCCGCGTTGACGCACCCTGCCGAACATGATAAAATAGGAGCACTCCGATGAACGAAGGTGACACGATGCAGAACGATGAAAAACACCACTCCCCTTATCGCGGCTTTGCAGTCACGCTGATCGCCCTGATCGCCGTTCCCGCCGTCTTTTACTGGCTGATCTACCTGCTGCAGGCCGAATACCTCCACACGTCCCACGCGCTGAATGTCGCCTCGGCGAAGGTGCTGGGCTGCGGCTGCGGCGCGATCTTTCACCTGATGTGCCTGGTGTCCGGCGCACTGCGTCCGGGCTGGCAGGCGGTGAAATACCGCATGCGCGAATTCCGCGAGAACCTCATCGTCGGCATCGGATATGCCTTCGAGAGCTATTGGGAGGACATCCGCACCGACGGCGTCACTTTCCTGATCTCCTTTGCGGTGATCGCCGTGAACCTCGCCATCACCCTGGATGGCCTGTTCGACGCACTGGGGATGCTGTGAGAGCCTTCATCCCTGATGGACAATTCAAAACCGCTCCGTCCCTGCACAACGAGGGACGGAGCGGCCTTTTTGATTTCCGAATTGCTTGTCAATAATGATACTTCTTGCGCTTGAGGACGAGGAATACGCCCACGAGCACCATGGCCATGAATTCCGCCACGATGATGGACATCCACACGCCGTCGATCTCCCAGATCATGGGGAGCAGCAGCACCGCGGCGATCTGGAACACCAGCGTACGCAGGAAGGAGATCAGCGCCGAGGTCAGGCCATCGCTCAGGGCGGTGAAGAAGCCCGAACCGAAGATGGCGAAGCCCATGAACAGGAACGACACCGCAAAAATGCGGAAGCCGGACACCGTCAGTTCCATCAATTCCGGGTCTTTCTGGACGAAGATGGCCGCCAGCGGCGTCGCCAGCAGCTCGCTGAGCAGCACCATCACCACACCGCAGCTGCCGATGAGGATGAGGCTCTTGCGCAGCAGGCTTTTCAGCTCCGCATGGTTCTGCGCGCCGTAATGATAGCCCGTCACCGGCGCTGTGCCGATGCTGTAGCCGATGAACGCCGCGGAGAAGATCATGCTGACGTACATCATCACGCCATAGGCCGCGACGCCGTTCTCCCCGGCATATTTCAGCAGCTGCAGGTTGTAGAGCATACCCACCAGGCTCATGGACACATTGCTCATGAACTCCGACGAGCCATTCACGCAGGCCTTCCCCAGCGCACGGCCGTCAAAATGCGTGCGGCCAAGGCGCAGGATGCTGCTGTTGGGGCGCAGGAAGTAGATCAGCGGGATAATGCCGCCCACCACCTGGCTCATGGCCGTGGCAAAGGCCGCACCGGCCAGCTTGTATTCCGCAGGCAGGAGGATGACCAGCACGGCATCCAGCACCATATTCGTCACACCCGAGGACAGGGTGACATACAGGCCCAGCTGGGGCTTTTCCGCCGTGACGAAGAAGCTCTGGAACATCATCTGCAGCACATAGAAGGGCAGCGCCGCCAGGATGATGCGCCCGTAGACGATGCAGTGCTCCAGCAATTCGCCCTCCGCGCCCATCAGCACCGCGACCGGGCGGATGAACACGATGCCCAGCACCGCAAACAGCACGCCCAGACCGGCACAGACATAGACAAAGAGGGAGAACAGGCGGTTTGCGCGGGCCTTGTCGCCCTCGCCCAGCGCCATGGACACAATGGCCGTGCCGCCCGTGCCGAACATGAAGCCCACCGTGCCCAGGAGCATCAGGAAGGGATAGATCAGGTTCAGGGCGGCGAAGGGCGTTTTGCCTGCATAGTTGGAAACGAAGAAGCCGTCCACCACGCCATAGATGGACGTGAAGATCATCATGGCGATGGAGGGCAGGGTAAATCAGATCAGCCGCTTATAGTCGAAGTGATCCGAAAGCTGAATGCGCATAGGACCTCCTGTGTTTTATCCAATTACCTTGATCAGCGTCGCGCGGACAGCGCCCGGGCCAGCCAGCATGTCGCGCAGGTAGCCCTCGATCTTCTCCGCCAGACCTGCCTGATGCAGATCCACGCCGAAGAGCACCTCGTTGCTGAGGATGCCGTCCAGCTTGCCGGCGCAGGACGCCGGATCGCCCAGGGTAATGCCAGCCAGTTCCGCCTGAAGGGTCGCCAGCATGGGATCGGAGGACACGGGCATATTCTGGCCCTCATCGTCCACCGCCAACAGATAGCGCAGCCAGCCCGCGATCGCCAGGGGGATGGCCGTCAGCGTGGACGCATCCTTCTCCGGATCAGCCATGTAGCTCTTGATCGTTTCGCCAAAGCGGATGGCGACCTTCTGGGACGTGTCCGTGGCGATGCGCTGGGGTGCGTCCGGGATGAAGGGATTGGGCAGACGCTGCACCACCACCTCATCGATGAAGGCGCGCGGGTCGATGATGCGGGGATCCACCACCACGGGCAGACCCTCGGTATAGCCGATGGTCTTGACCAGCTTGACCAGCTGGGCATCCTTCATTTCCGCCGCAATGGAGGTATACCCCAGCAGGCAGCCGAACACAGCCAGCGCGGTATGCAGGGGGTTGAGGCAGGTGGTGACCTTCATCCGCTCGGTCATGTTGACGGTCTCACGGTCGGTCATGTACACGCCGGCCTTCTCCAGCGCAGGACGGCCATTGGGGAAGCGATCCTCCACCACCAGGTACTGGGGCGCTTCCGCATTGACGAAGGGCGCGATGAAGGTGTTGCGGCTGGTCACGATGGGCGCCATGTCCTCCACGCCCTGCTCGGTCAGCTGCGTCTGGATCACATCCGCCGGACGGGGCGTGATCTTGTCGATCATGCTCCAGGGGAAGGACACCTGCGTTTCATCCTTCACCCATGCGGCGAAGGATGCCGGCACATGGCCTGCTTCCACCCAGCCATCCACGATGGTCGTCACGGATGCACGCAGCTTCTCGCCATTGTGGGAGCAGTTGTCCATGGACACCATGGCAATGGGCTGAGCACCTGCCTGATAGCGCGCATAGAGCATCGCCGCCACCACGGACATGGCATGACGCGCCTTTTCAGGGCCGTCCGCGATGTCCTGGGTGACCACGGGCATGGTCTCGCCCTTCACATTGGTCAGCGCATAGCCCTTCTCAGTGATGGTGAAGGACGCCATCTGCAGCGAGGGATTAGTGAAGCAAGCCTTCAGCGCCTCCCACTGCGCGGCATCGGAGGAATCCGCACGCAGGCCCTTGGCGATGGAGGCAATGACCTCCTTGCGGGTGGAGCCGTCGGGCAGGAGCGTCACCATGAGGGTCATGGAATCAAAGGGGTCGTAGATCTTGCTGATGATGTCGTAGTCGAAGGTCTCCGCCGCGACGATGCCGGTATCCGTCAGGCCGGCATTGAGCAGGTGCTGCTGGAGCGCAGCGATAAAGCCGCGGAAGATATTGCCCGCGCCGAAATGCACCCAGGTCGGTGCCTTCTCCGTGCGCTCGCGCATGGTCTGCCAGTCATAACCGGGCAGCGTGATGTCCGCCTTTGCATAGGCGGCAGTATCCTGGATCCCCTGATAAGAAAGCTTCATCACTGTGTTCCTCCGTCAAAAAGGGTCGGTGGTTTGTGAGAACAGACCCACTATACCACCGACCTTGTGTTTCGTCAATTATTTTTCGTGTTTTTCTGCTCAGCGCTGACCATAGGTCTTGCACAGGGCTTCCCAGATGCCGTTGAGGTAGGTGGCACCCAGCGCGCGGTCGTACAGGCCATAGCCGGGACGGCCTTCCTCATCCCAGATCATGCGGCCATGGTCGGGGCGGATGTAGGTGTCGGGGCAGGTGTCGTAGATCGCCTTCATGATCTCGAACATGTCCAGATCGCCGGTGGAGGACAGGTGCGCTGCCTCACGGAAGTGGCGGTAGCCCAGGTACTTCACGTTGCGGACGTGCATCGCGCCGATGCGGTCCATCTCGCCGAAGTGGCGGATGATGGCGGGGATGTCATTCTCCGGATTGGAGCCCAGGGAGCCGGTGCAGAGGCACAGGGTGTTCGCGGGGCTGTCATAGAGCTTGACGATCTTGTCGTAATCCTCCTGGCTGTGGGCGATGCGGGGCAGGCCGAAGATGGGCCAGGCGGGATCGTCGGGATGGCAGGCCAGCTTCACGCCGACTTCCTCACACACGGGGCAGACTCGCTCCAGGAAGTACTTGTAGTTCTCGCGCAGCATATCGGGGGTGATGCCCTCGTACTGCTTCAGGGTCGTCTCCAGCTGCGCCAGGCGCTCGGGCTCCCAGCCGGGCAGGGTGAAGCCCTTAGAATCCTCCGCAGTGCGGCGGACGATCTCCATGGGGCCCATTTCGCCCAGATCCTTCTCATCGAAGTACAGGGAGTTGGAGCCATCCTCCTCGATGACGCGCGCCAGGTCGGTACGCAGCCAGTCGAACACGGGCATGAAGTTATACACGATGACCTTCACGCCATACTTGGCCAGGGTGCGGACGGTGGAGCAGTAGTTCTTGATGTACTCATCGCGGGTGGGCAGGCCCATCTTGATGTCCTCATGGACGTTGACGGACTCGATCACTTCCAACTCCAGGCCATGGGCATGGACGTAATCCACCAGCTCCTTGACCTCTTCCTCAGGCCAGTCCACGCCGGCGGGCTTATCCAGCAGGCCCATCAGGCCGGACATGCCGGGGATCTGCTTGACATACTTCAGCGCGATGGGGTCGGTATCCTTGCCATACCAGCGGAAGGTCATTTTCATGTGCGTTCTCTCCTTTTATTGTCGTGGCGTTGCAGCCACCTTGGTTTGAAGGGGACGTGAAGCACGCATCGGCATGCACTCACAGTATTTACATTATAGCATGAACGGCGCGCCATTGTAAACCGTCCTCACGGCAGAAACCGCCCTAATTCGCGTCACACCTGTGTCGCGAATGGCCGCCCATCCCGTCAGGCATGCGCTTCCTTCACCGCGCCGCTGCGGTAGGCCGCCAATAGATCCAGCAGATCCTCCGCATGGAGCAGCAATTCGCGACCCTCGTCCGTGTCGGCGACATGCATGCGCTTCTCCAGCACCTCGAAGATGACCGAATCGTTCTCGATATCGTCGTTGCGGTGGATGGCGTTCCACCGGCCGGAAAAAGGCTGATGGGACACCATGCGGAAATGGCGCGAATTGAAGATCAGCGTATAGCCCGCGATGCCGGAGGTCGGCTGATACGCCTTGCTGAAGCCGCCGTCGATGATCAGCAGCCGTCCGCCGCCCTTGATGGGGCTTTCGCCCTTCGCCGCCCGGACAGGCACATGCCCGTTGATGATGTGGCTATGCGCGCCGGTCAGGCCAAACTCGCGCAGGAGCATCTCGCACACATGCGGATCATGGCAGCAGGCGTAATAGGGGTTCTTCGGCTCCGCCCAGGTGCTTTCGTCGCGGATGAACCGCCGCTCGAAGGTGGTCATGCGGTCACGGGCGTAGATGGGGCTGTTGCGCCCCGCCCAGAGCCACCACAGGAAGTCCAGACCGAAGCGGCGTTCTGCCGTGCCGCGCTTGTCATAATACGCCTTGCGCGCCAGGCGGTCGGCATAATCCATGAACGCCCGGCCCGAGCGCACTTCCCCGCCGATGTCAAAGGACAGCAGCTTGCCCGAGGCATCCATGGGGATGCAGCCATGGAACAGGAGATTGCCGTTGTGGATCTTATACAGGCTGCCGTTAGAATACAGGAAGCGGATCTGCTTTTGCAGCTTTTCGGAATGGCGGAAGGATTCGGTCAGCTGCTGGATGACCTGCTCTTCCTCCGCGGTCAGGTCATAGGGGTGTGCCGGATCCACCGTGGGGAAATCGCAGTCCTCCAGCGGATAGTCCCTGCCATCGATGCGCACCGTCCGCCGCGCGTAGTCGATCTTGTCCAGCAGCAGCCGGTCCTCCATATGGAATTCAGGACAGCGCTGGATCTTCTGCCCCTCCAGCTTGAACAGGATCATCGTGATGGCCTTGTACATCCGCGCGGAAAGCAGCTTGTCCTTCTCGGAGTACTTCCCGGCCGCGTCGCCCGTGAGCTTCACATCGAAGCAATGCGTGTCGCAATGCTTGTAGACCTCATTGGCAAAGACGGACAGCGGCCGCAGCGAAATGCCATAACCCGTTTCGATCACGTCGAGGTTGTTATAGTGGATGGAATTCGACAGCACGGTCGCCACCATCGTCCGGGAGCCCGACGCGGCGCCCATCCACAGCACATCATGGTTGCCCCACTGGATGTCCACGTTATGGCAGGTCATGAGCGAATCCATGACGATGTCCGCACGGGGGCCGCGGTCGAAGATATCCCCCACGATATGCAGATGATCACAGGTCAGCGCCTTGATGACGGCGCAGATGGCCATAATGACATTCGGCGCCTGGCCGATCTGGATGATGGTCTCGACGATGCTCTCATACTGCCCCTGGCGGAAGCCCTCGCCACCGCGCAGATGCACCAGCTCATCCAATATTTCCGCATATTCCTCCGGCATGTAGCTGCGCACCTTGTTGCGCGTATGCTTGACGGACACATGGCGGCACAATTCCACCAGCTGATCCAGCGTCCGCTGATACCATGCATGCAGATCCGCACACTCATCCGCCACCAGCGCCAGCTTCTCCTGCGGATAGTAGATCAGCGTGGCCAGCTCATTGCACTCCCCCACCGACAGCGTATCGGCGAAGAGCTCGTTCAGCTTGGCCTTCACCTCGCCGGAGCTGGAGTTGAGGATATGCAGGAAGGCCTCATACTCGCCGTGGATATCGGACATGAAATGCTCCGTGCCCTTGGGGAGGTTCAAAATGGCGCGCACGCGGATGATCTCCGTGCTGGCCGCCTGGACGGTCGGATACTGCTGCGCCAGAAGCTGCAAATACCGCAGCCGCTCCGGTGTGTAGGTCGTGTTGACCATATGCTTCACTCCTTGCCTACGAACGGATCAGGCGAACCCTGCTTTTTCATCATGATAGCACATGGTGGCAGCATATTTCAAGCCCCATCCGCGCCTGCGCGGACGGTTTTCACGACAGACGCCCCTGCCCCCAAACGCAAAAAAGCCCTCCCCCAAGGGAAGGTGTAGACTGTCGAAAAAGCTTTTTGGGGGGTGGTGTCGGAGGACCCGCAGGTCCTCTGACTGAATTCGTATCGACCGGCTTTGCCGGTCGGGCGGGGCGTTTCCGGCTTTGCCGGAAA
>CAZIUA010000063.1:0-15408 GCA_964542315.1 uncultured Faecalibacterium sp.
ACCTGTGACCCTCTGCTTGTAAGGCAGATGCTCTCCCAGCTGAGCTATGCTCCCCCGTTCGCCCCTGTCATGGCGACGTGTTTAATAATAGCACATTTCTCCCGAAGTGTCAATAGGAATTCGCAACTTTTTTTATTTTTTCTGCAAAAAAAGTGGCCGAAGCCACTTTGCGAACCCTTGCGTCACTTATGATACCTCTCCCCTGCGCGGATCTTCATCGCCCGGTAGAGCTGCTCCAGCAGCATCACACGGGCCAGCTGGTGGGGGAAGGTCATTTTCGACATGGAGATCTCCTCATCCGCACGGGCGATGACCTGTTCGGACAGGCCGAGGCTTCCGCCGATGACGAACACGATGGAGGAATTCCCGCGGTTCATGATATCGTCCAGATGACGGCTCAGGCCGGGGGAATCCCACTGCTTGCCGGGGATGGTCATGGCGATGACATAGTCGCTGGGCTTGATGCGCGCCAGGATGCTCTCGCCTTCCTTGCTCTTGATCTGCATTTCGATCGCAGGCGAAGAATTCGCCGGCTCCGGCAGGTCGGGCAGCTCGATCTCCTCTGTCTTGCCGTACCGGCTCAGCCGCTTGAGGTATTCATCCGCCATCTGGCGATAGGGCTTTTCCTTCATCTTTCCCACTGTGATCAGGGTGAAGCTCATTTGGCTGTGGCTCCCTTCTTTTTCCGCAGGGTCAGGCGGAACACGAAGCTGCCCACCGCGATCCCCAATGCGATCATGACCACGTCCACCATCGCGCGGACGCCTGCATCCACACCGGCGCTGTACATCTCCTGCCCCAGATAGTGCATGCAGCGGTACAGCCCCAGTCCCGGCACGAGGGGGATCATCGCCAGGAGGACGAAGATCGTGGCGATCATCTGCATCCGCCGGGCGCAATACTGCCCCAGGACGCTGCCCAGAAGCGCCGCGACGAAGATGGCCACCGGCTCGCTCACCGCCAGGCACAGCAGCGCCCAGTACAGCGCATAGCTCACGCCGCCGATGGCGCTGGCAGGGATCCACGCGCGCTTGGGCGCATGCATGAAAATGGCGAAGCCCATCGTGCCCACAAAACTTGAGATCAGCTTCACCGTGCAATCCAGAATCAGCTCACTCACAGGGGAATCCCTCCCGTCAACAGGCGGAACAGCGCCGATCCGGCCAGCGCACCTCCCGCGATCATACAGGCGGTCAGCACCGCACTGGTGGCCGAGGATATGCCCGACACCATATCCCCGCGCAGGGTATCCTGCACTGCGTTGGTCATCGCCAGGCCGGGCAGCATGGGCATCAGGCAGGCCGCGACCGTCACATCCACCGTGATCATTCCCACCGCCGTGTGGAAGAGCATCGGCAGGATGGTGCTCAGGAAGCTGCCGAAGAGCGTCGTCACGAAGGAGCGCATGCCGGCCTTATCCAGCGCGAAGGCCAGTGCCTGCACCACGAACGCCACCACGAACGCCACCAGGCTGTCGATCAGGCCGCCGCCGAACATCATGCCCCATCCGGCGGAGGACAGCGCCACCGCCGCGGTCAGGCCGAGCTTGCTGATGCGTGCCGGGCGATGCTCGATCTCCTCCAGAAGGGACATGACCTCCGCGCAGGAGAGCTGTTCCGCCTCCATGCGGCGCGAAACGGCATTCACCGCGTCCACGCGCGTCAGATCGGTCCCCTTGCGGCGCACGCGCTTGACGGCGGTCTCGATGCTGCCGTCATGCTTGCGATAGCTGATGAAAATGCCGCTGGGGATGGCAAAGCACTCCACCTCGCCGAAGCCGAACGCATGCCCCATCCGGGTGATGGTCTCCTCCACGCGGTAGGTCTCGCCGCCGTTTTCCATGATGAGCCGCCCTGCCAGATGGAGCGGCGCCATGAAGCTATTATCGTCACAGGACATGGGAGTCCTCCTGTCAAACAAAGCTGGGGGCATTCAACCCCACGTTATTGTAGCGCGCCCATCCGCCCCTGTCAAGGCAACTTCGTTGCGTTTCGTGGACTTCGTCCTCGTTTATTCGTGATTGACTGGCATGTACTGCTTACAGTTTGCGCGTGGAGCGTTGCCAAAATCGCCCTAAATTCGCCGCGCATGTCGCCGATTTCCGATTTTCAGTCTGCCGACGGCGAGCAACTGATGCAAGCGGCTTGCTTTTCGACAGTCTGAGGCTCCCTTGTGCAAAGGGAGCTGTCCGCGTTAGCCGACTGAGGGATTGATCGTGGAGACGCGCATGCGCTGATGACATTCATCTGCGCACAAGGCCGCCGGGCGGAAGGGACCTCGTCCCCTTGTAAAAGGCAGGACTTGTTATCTTAAAAGAGGCGAAGCCTCCCGAAACACGCGGAAACTGTTGGAGTGTTCCGTTTACTCAATCGCGTGAAAAGAGACGAAGTCTCCCCAGACGGCATCCTCCGACAATTCGGAATACACAAAATGCAGCACATCCGTCCGGCTCTCCAGCAGATACGCGGCCATTTCCGGCGGATAGACGGTGAGGTGCGCAAGCTCGGTCAGCGGCACCCAGATATACTCGATGGAGAATTTCTCTCCGCCTGCCTCGTCATAGCCGAAGAACCGATCCGATGCAGGCAGCTGCGTTTCATCCACCGCCGCGCGGAAGTACAGGCCGATTTGATGGCAATGGCGCGGCGAACCGTCCGGCATTTTGCCCCAGTCGATATAGACCTCGCCCACGGCGGCAAGGCTGCCGATGGTAGCATCGGTGTGGAGCTCCTCGCGAATCTCGCGAATAAGCGTCTGCTGCGCCGTTTCGCCAAAGGCCACATGTTCGCCGATGAAGGCGTAGTCCGCCGTGCCAACGGGGCATTGCAGGAGCGCGCGCTGCCCGTCGGAGGAGAGAATCAGCGCGGAAATGCGGTAGGAAAACCGGGCGTTGCCATGGTCGAACAGAATATCATGCGGCATTATGCTTCTCCTTTGCTGACGCTTTCCAGAAAGATGCGCGCGCGAAAGCCGCCACGCTGCTCCGCCTTTTCCCGGCGGAGGGCGTCCACTTGTGCAAAAGAGGAACCATGCGCCTCCGCCACGGCCATCAGCACCTCCAGCAGGTCGGCCAGCTCCTCCATGCTTTTGTCCACCAGGTATTCATGCAGTTCCTCCTGAAGCTTGGCATCCAGCGCGGCGAGGTATTCCTCCTGCGTCAATATGCGGGTGATGCAGGTGCTTCCGGACTGCTCGATGATCTCCGGAATACGGTCGCGGACGAGCTTGTTATGCACAACGGTCGGCATCCTTTGTTCCTCCTGTCTTTTCTATATTATACGGCGCGGCGGAAGGGTTGTCAAAGGCCTTTCAAAATGCGCCGGTTTATGCTATACTGTCCGCAGCACATTGCAAGGAGGAGCATCCCCCATGACCGAATACGAGAAGATGCATTCAGGTGACATTTACAACCCCGGCGATCCGGAGATCTTCCAGGAACAGCTGGATTGCCTGGAAAAGCTCTACGACTTCAACCAGACCCGTCCGCATGAAATGGACAAGCGCGCCGCCATGCTTCAGGATATGTTCGCGGAGGCAGGGGAGGGCTGCTACATCGAGCCGCCGCTGCACGCCAACTGGGGCGGACACCATGTCCACCTGGGCCGCCAGGTCTATGCCAATTTCGGCCTGACGCTGGTGGACGACACGCACATCTTCATCGGCGATTACACCATGCTCGGCCCGAATGTCGTCCTGGCCACCGCCGGACATCCCATCCTGCCGGAGCTGCGCGGGCAAAAGGCGCTGCAGTACAACATGCCGGTGCATATCGGCCGCAACTGCTGGCTGGGTGCGGGCGTGATCGTCATGCCCGGCGTGACGATCGGCGACAATTCCGTCATCGGTGCGGGCAGCGTCGTAACGCGCGACATCCCGGCGAATGTGGTCGCGGTCGGCAATCCCTGCCGCGTCCTGCGCCCCATCGGCGAAAAGGACCGGCAGTATTACTGGCGCGCCCGGGCGATGGATCCTTCCCTGCTGGACGATCCCCAGCCCTGACCCGTCTTACATTCCCCCACGTCCCAAGCGGCTTGACCTTGCATTTCCGGGCGCGCCGTGGTATGATGTGAATGATCCATCATCAGGAGGTATCCGCCATGATCGAAAAGTATTCTGACGTACTGATCCCCCAGCGCGCTGACCCCTGCATCCTGCTCGCGCCGGACAGCTGGTATTACTTCACCGCGTCCGTGCCTGCGTTCGACTGCATCGAGCTGCGCCGCGCCAAGACCATCGAGGAGCTGCCCAATGCCCCCACCCGCATCGTGTGGACGAAGCATGAATCCGGCCCCATGTCCAAGTATATCTGGGCGCCCGAGATCCATCTGGTGGACGATGGCGGCCCCGAGGGCAGCAAGTGGTGCATCTACTTCGCCGCCGCGGGCGAGGAGCCGGACAACCTGGGCATCTTCAGCCACCGCACCTACTGCATCCAGTGCGACGGCGATCCCATGCTGGACGACTGGGTGGAAGCCGGTCAGATCAACACCGGCTGGGAGTCCTTCACCATTGACTCCACCACCTTTGAGGCCGCCGGCAAGCGCTATTTCTGCTGGGCACAGCGGGATTATGACATCCCCGGCAACTCCAACCTGTACATCGCCGAGATGCTCACCGCCACCACGCTGAAGCTGCCGGCCACCCTGCTGACCGTGCCCGAATACGACTGGGAGTGCATCGGCTATCTGGTCAACGAAGGCCCCAGCGTCCTGAAGCACAACGGCAAGCTGTACCTGACCTATTCCGGCTCCGCAACGGATGAGAACTACGCCATGGGCATGCTCACCGCGGACGAGGATGCGGATCTGCTCTGCAAGGACAGCTGGACCAAGAGCCCCGTGCCCGTCATGGTCACCGACCCTGCGCACAAGATCTACGGCCCCGGTCACAACTCCTTCACCAAGGATAAGGACGGCCGCGACCTGCTGGTCTTCCACGCGCGTCCCTATCCGGGCTTTGTGGGCGATCCCCTCAGCGACCCCAACCGTCACTGCCACGTCTGGCCCGTCGAATATGACGAGAACGACCGCCCCATCTTCAACTGATCCTTCCGCACATAAAAACCGGCACGGGATGCGCCAATACGGGCTCACGTGCCGGACTTTTTTTGTTTTACATGATCACCGTGATCGTGCAGCCATCGGTCAGCACGTCGTCGGTCAGCACACCGGCGACCTCCGCACCATTGACCAGCACCTTCTGCGGATGACCCTCATGGTGCGCGGCGTTGTCCACCGTGATATGCAGGCGCTTGCCGCGGAAGGTCTTGTCCATGGTGAAGCCGTCCCATTCGGCGGGGATGGCCGGGCTGATGACCAGTCCCTCGGGCGTGGGACGCAGGCCGAGGATGCCCTCCACACAGCCCACCATCACGGTGGATGCCGTGCCGGTCAGCCAATGCACATGGGAGCGGCCGGGCTGGGGGGATTCATGGCCTTCGATGAACTGGCCGTGGACGTAGGGCTCGATCTCGCGCAGCTCGGCGCGGTCATTGTACGCCGCCGGGCAGCTCTCGGTGAAATACTCGAAGGCGCGTCCGCCATGGCCCAACAGCGCTTCGGCCAGGATCGCCCATCCCTGGGGCTGGCAGAAGATGCCGCCGTTCTCCTTGGTGGTGGGATTGAAGAGCTTCATCAGCGCGCCGTCGAAATAGTGCTCCTTGTAGCAGGGGCCCATGACCTCCACGCCCCAGGGGGTGTTGAGCTTGTCATAGACGGTCTGCATGGACTTTTCAGCCTGATCGGGGGTGGACAGGCGGGAGATCACGCCCCAGCACTGGGGATTCATCCACATCGCGCCCTCGATATCGTTCTTCGAGCCGATGATCGCGCCCTCCTCGCTGTAGCCGCGGCGGAAGCGGTCATCCTCCCAGAAATGCTCGTTGATCAGCTGCTTCTGCTCCTCGCCCTTTTCATGCAGATACGCACGGTATTCCGCGTTTTCGGGCTTGTCAGGCATCAGTTCATCCAGCACGCGGATGGCATAGTACAGCTGCATGGCCACAAAGGAGGATTCACCCGCCGCACCCAGGCGCAGGCAGTCGTTCCAGTCCGCATGCAGGCCCGCGGGCATGCCATGGGCGCCCAGATGGTTCATGGAGAAGTCGATGGCGCGCTTAAGGTGATCCAGCACGGTGCCTTCGTCGCGGTCGGCATAGGGGATGACCTCATCCAGGAAGGCCTTGTTGCCAGTTTCGGCGATGTACTTATACACCGTGGGGAAGAGCCAGAGCGCATCGTCGGCACGGTAATGGGGATGGCCGGTGGCGCGGACATAGCTGTCGTCCTCGGGGGTATCCTCATGGCCGGCATTGTGGTCGAACTTCACCAGGGGAAGTCCGCCGCCATGATGCACCTGCGCGCTGAGCATGAACACCAGGCGCTCCTTGGCCATTTCCGGATCGAGATGGATCACGCCCTGGATATCCTGCACGGTATCGCGATAGCCCAGGCCGTTGCGCTGGCCGCAGTAGATCAGGCTGGCCGCGCGGCTCCACACGAAGGTCGTGAAGCACTGGAAGGCGTTCCAGGTGTTCACCATGGTGTTGAAATTCGCATCGGGGGTATGGACGGTCAGCGCGCTGAGCTTGCCGTGCCAGTAGGCGATGAGCTCCGCCAGCTCGGCATTGACCACGTTTTCCGTGTCGGCATAGCGATCGATGATGGGCCGCGCGACGGAGGGCGCCTTCTGCATCAGCAGGAAGGCGATGGTCTTCGTTTCGCCGGGCTGGAGGGTCAGCTGCGCATGGAGCGCGCCGCAGGGATTGCCGTTGAAGTTGAGCTGGTTGCCCAGGTCGCCCTTTTCCACCGCCTGAGGATTGCGGAAGCGGTTGATGCCCAGGAAGCGCTCGCGGCGGCCGCAGTAGCTCTTCACCGGCGCACCGGCCAGCGCAAAGACGCGCTCACGCCAGTTCTCGCCCTTTTCATTCACGCCGCAGAACTGGTTGATATGCTGCACGATGCAATCCTTGTCGAAGGTGGTGTTGGTGATGAACTGGGTGTACTGGAGGTTGACCAGATCCTGCTCGTAGTTGCTCTCGGTGGTCAATTCGCAGTAGGACATGGCGGAAATGGTGCGCACCTTGTCGGAGGCATTCGTCACCTTCACGCGCCAGACCTCATGGGTGGCGTTCAGCGGCACATAATACAACACGGCGGACTTGATGCCGGCGTATTCGCTCTCGATCTCCGTATAGGAGGTGCCATGCCGGGTGATGGTCTTGTACTGATCCAGGGGCTTTTCCACCGGCCGCCAGGACGCAGACCAGTAATCGCCGCTCTCGTCGTCGCGCAGGTAGACATACCGGCCCGGCTCGTCAAACTGGTTGAAGGTATAGCGCAGGATGCGGCCGTTCGCGCCGGATTTGACGAAGGAATAGCCGCCGGCATTCTGCGTCACGATCGCGCCGTATTCAGGGCTGCCCAGGTAGTTCGCCCAGGGCATGGGCGTGCGCGGATCGGTGATGACGTACTCCCGCGCGGCATCGTTGAAATAGCCATACTGCATGGTCGTTTCCTCCTTTGGAGCAAGAAAGTGCATTTTCTAAAACGTTTTCGGAAAGGGTGCACGCCGCCTCGTTCAGAACGATGTGCTTCCCCTGCATTGTAGCATAGAAAGCGCACAAATTCAATGCATTTACAAAGGCTAACAAAGAAAGAATTCGCGCAGGGGGCTTCGTCTCTTTTTACGCGATTGAATAAGCGGAACATTCAAACAGTTCCTGCGCGTTTCGGTTGAGGCCGGGGACTTCGTCCCGTTTCCGCGGAGGCTTCGACTTGTTTAGGCGGCAGCAAGCAATCCATCACAAGCCGCTTTCGCGCGTCGAAAGCAGCGCAAAGCCGCCGGTGAGGAAAGCAGAAGCGTGGCTTTCCCCCCGGACCCCCGCTTAACCTGTTTCTTCGTAGTAAAGGCGGCTGCATATGTTTGGCGGCTCTGGATTCAGGGGATTGCTTTGAACAGAAGGCTTTTGCATAGTCGTCTTTTCTTCCATGGTTGGAAAAAACAGGAGGCAATCCCCTGAATGATCGCCGCACCAGCTCCTTGGCTGGGTTGCGATGCAGCCACCTCATTCATCCGCTTCCGGCGCACCCGAAAGGTGCAAAGTATATCGCCTGTGAAGTTTTTTGACAAGCTGAGTTCCCTTTACACAAAGGTGCATTTGGCGTGCCCCTGCGGCTTTGCGTCACTCAAAGGGGCCACAGCTCCACGCGCGTGCTGTTTTGTTGGATCGACCAACTTAATCGCGCAAAACGGGACGAAGTCCCTTGTTAAAAACTTAACAAAGCCTTTACGAATCATGCTTCCCCATGGTATAATTGATCTGATACGCACAAATCCATGCAGAATGAGGTAATGAATCATGGCAATGGCTGAACGTAACCTGACGATGCTCTTTGATTTTTACGAAGCGACCATGTCCAACGGCTATTTCCGCAATGGTTTCTATAAGAAGGAGGCCATTTTCGACGTGTTCTACCGCAACGTGCCGGACGGGGGCGGTTTCGCCATCGCGGCCGGTCTGGAGCAGATCGTCGAATACATCCAGCAGCTGCATTTTTCCAAGGAGGACATCGAATACCTGCGCGGCAAGGGCGGCTTCGATGAGGACTTCCTGGCCTATTTGAAGGATTTTCACTTCACCGGCGATATCTACGCCGTGCCGGAAGGCACCCCCATCTTCCCCAATGAGCCCATCCTCACCGTGAAGGCCCCCGCCATCGAGGCGCAGATGATCGAGACCTATCTGCTGCTGGCCATCAACCATCAGTCCCTCATCGCCACCAAGGCGAACCGCATCGTGCGTGCGGCGCAGGGGCGCACCGTGCTGGAATTCGGCTCCCGCCGCGCCCAGGGTGCAGATGGCGCCATCATCGGCGCGCGCGCGGCATACATCGGCGGCGCCGCAGGAACCGCCTGCACCCTGACCGACACCATGTACGGCGTGCCGGCCGGCGGCACCATGGCGCATGCCTGGGTGCAGATGTTCGACAGCGAGTATGAGGCCTTCCGCACCTATTGCGAGATGTATCCCAACAACGCCACCCTCCTGGTGGACACCTACAACACGCTCAAGTCCGGCGTGCCCAATGCCATCCGCGCCTTCAAGGAGGTGCTGATCCCCCAGGGCATCACCAACTGCGCCATCCGCCTGGATTCC
Source organism: uncultured Faecalibacterium sp. (assembly GCA_964542315.1). Classification (GTDB taxonomy): domain Bacteria; phylum Bacillota; class Clostridia; order Christensenellales; family Aristaeellaceae; genus UBA11524. The sequence continues at coordinate 9,158 of CAZIUA010000063.1, forward strand.
GGCGACATCTCCTACCTCTCCAAGAAGGCCCGCAAGATGCTGGACGAGGCCGGTCTGCCCAACTGCAAGATCACCGCGTCGAACTCCCTGGATGAGTACCTCATCCGCGACCTGATGATGCAGGGCGCACAGGTGGATACCTTCGGCGTGGGCGAAAGGATGATCACCAGCAAGTCCAACCCCGTGTTCGGCGGCGTGTACAAGCTCGTGGCCATCGAGGAGGAGGACGGCACCATCGTGCCGCGCATCAAGGTCAGCGAGAACGTGGCGAAGATCACCAATCCCCACTTCAAGCGCCTGTACCGCCTCTATGACAAGGAGAGCGGCAAGGCCATCGCTGATGAGCTGACCCTGCGTGAGGAGACCATCGACCCCAGCCAGCCCCGCACCATCTTCGACCCCGTCGCCACCTGGAAGACCAAGGAGCTGACCAACTTCACCGTCCGCGAATTGCAGGTGCCGGTCTTCGTCCGCGGCCAGCTCGTCTATGAGCTGCCCACCCTGCGCGAGATCCGCAGCTACTGCAAGAAGCAGGTCGGCACGCTGTGGGACGAGGTCAAGCGCTTTGAGAATCCCCACACCTATTATGTGGACCTCTCCCAGAAGCTCTGGGATTGCAAGCGCAGCCTGCTGGAGGCTGCCAAGCACTAAGCCGAACAGATCAGGAGACCCGATATGAAGCATCCCGTTGTCCTTATTCCGCTGGATACCTACGATCAGCCCCGGGTGGATGCCGCCATCCGCCAGGGCGTTGAGCTGCTGGGCGGCATCGGCCAGTTCGTCCGCCCGGAGGAGAAGATTGTCCTCAAGCCGAATCTGCTGGCGCGCGCCCTCCCCCAGAAGGCCATCACGACTCATCCTGCGGTGTTCTCCGCCGTGTGCAGGCTCCTGCGTGAGGAAGGCTATGCGCATCTGTCCTATGGCGACAGCCCCGGCAATCCCACCACCACGCCCGACAAGGCTGCGGAAGCCGCCGGCATCGCCGAGGCCGCCGCGAAATACGGTGTGGAACGGGCGGATTTCTCCTCCGGCAGCATCGTTACCTTCCCCGAGGGGCGCACGGCGAAGTCCTTCTACCTGTGCAAGGGCGTGCAGGACGCCGACGCGCTCATCAGCATCTGCAAGATGAAGACCCATGCCCTGGAGCGCATCACCGGCGCGGTGAAGAACCAGTACGGCTGCATCACCGGGGTGAACAAGGCCACCGGGCATGCCTCCTATCCCAACAGCGACATCTTCGCGGACATGCTGGCCGACCTGAACCTCTGCGTCCGTCCGCGCCTGTACATCATGGACGGCGTGGTCGCCATGGAGGGCAACGGTCCCACTTCCGGCACGCCAGTGAACATGAACGTGCTGCTGCTCTCCGCCGACCCCGTGGCGCTGGATGCCGTCTTTGCCTCCCTTGTGCATCTCAGCCCGGAAGCCGTCCCCACCTGCGTCAGCGGCGTGAAGGCCGGTTTGGGCGTGATGGACGAAAGCGCCATCGAGGTCATCACCCCCGATGCCATCCTGACCGTGGCGCAGACACGCGAAAAATACGGCAAGGCGGATTTCGACGTCTTCCGCGGCGTCATCAAGAAGGGCTTCCTGTTCAACTTCATGCCCCTGCTGCCCTTCCTCCAGAACCGCCCCAGGGTGGATCTGAAGAAGTGCGTGGCCTGCGGCGTCTGCGAGGAATCCTGTCCCGTGCCGGATAAGGCCGTCCATTCCGGCAACGGCCACAAGGCGAAATACGACTACAAGAAGTGCATCCGCTGCTTCTGCTGTCAGGAGATGTGTCCGGTCAAGGCCATTGAGGTGTATCAGCACCCCATCACCAGGCTCCTGTCGCGATAAGGAGCCTGAAAAATCAGAAATCATGCAAAAAGGCAGGGGTGAGTCAGATCCCGCGAACGTCATACTGTAAAAAATGCGGGCAGGATGTGCCCGTTTCCTCCGTCTGCCCGAACTGCGGCGCGAAGCTGGCCGCGAACACCGTCCGCCTGGCGTGGTGTGTGGAGCATCATCCCGTGCGCGACTGGATGTGCTGGAACGCCGTCATGCGGCTGATCCTGCCCGTGCTGGGCGCAACGCTGGTGCTGGTCATCCTGCTGGAGGCCATCCTCGGCGGCCTGTCGGGCGTGGCGGCGCTGCTCAGCGGCGGCCTGATCATCTGCCTGAGCGGCCTGGTCGGGCTGATCCTCGCCGTCATGCTGCTGGTGTTCATCCTTCAGGGCGATGACCTGCTGGACTGCGTCGTCGATGCGCGCGGCATCCATGTACAGCAGTACCTCCCTGAGCCGACGGCGTTGCGGCTGATCCTCCGCGGAAAGTCGCCGCGCCTGCTCGACACCCTCGGCGAGGACGGCCTGCTGCTCATTGCCTCCAGCGAGATCGTCTGGAAGGACATCCAGCGCGTACAGCTCTGGCCGGAAAAGACCATGATCCTCTTCTACGCGCCCCGATGGTGGATGCGCGTGACCCTCCCCTGCACCCCCTTCACCTGGGAGGACGCGCTGTCTTTCATCCGCGACAAGGTCGGCAGGAAGAAGGCCGTCATCCTGCCTGCGGAATGCCGTCAGGACGCTGCACCCAAGGCGAAGGCCTCCCGCGCAGTGAAGACGCGACAGCTGTCCTTCGATGATATTCCCCCTGAACCCATTCCGGAGGAGGAGATCCCGCCCGCCGAACAGGAGGAGGACTTCACCTCCATCCAGGATGTGCTGCAGGAATTCCGCGACGGCGAATGACCGCAAGAGCGCCTCCGATCACCGGAAGCGCTCAGCGTGTCAAAAAAGTGGCGAAAGCCACTTTTTTGAGTTTTGCACTCCGTCACTGTCGGGGCATTAAGCAGCCCTGACGGCCGTACCTCCGTGTAATGAAGCGATTTTTGCAAGCAAAATCGCCCGAAAATCGCCGCGCATGCCGCCGATTTTCGATTGGCAGTCTGCCGACAGCGAGCAACTGACGCCGACAGCTTGTTTTCCAACAAAAAGAGCGCCTCCGATCATCGGAAGCGCTCTTTGCATGTGTTTTTACCTCAGTGGCGTTCGCCGTTGCGGCCGCGCGTGCGGTTGACGCGCTGCACGGGCTTGGCGATGCCATGCTTTTCCGCCTTGGGTGCGGAGGACATCTTGCCGCCCTTGCCGATGACAATGGCGCGGCCATCGCGGGGCAGTGCAGGGCGTGTGGAACCCGTATGGGCTGCGTTCGCGGTACGGCCCGGCCCGAAGCGCGGCTTATACTCCTGCTCGGTCTTCCCAGGCTTCGCGGGCTTCGCCCGATTTACTTCCTTCGCAGGCTTCGCCTGATGCTTCTTTTCCGCAGGCAGGGCGGCCTTATGGGGCTTGCGCTCCGGCGCGGCATTGCCCGATGCGGTCAGCTTCTTGGGCATTTCCGCCGTGCGGCCCAGCTTCGCCATGCGGGCGGCCTTCGCCAGCTGACGCGCAGCCTCCTTCTCCTTGGGATCGGTGGGGGTGGTGACGAGCATCGGCCACTCGCTCTCCCGCACGGGCAGGCGCTTGCCGATGAGCTTCTCCACCTGATCCAGCTGCTTCATCTCATCGATGCAGCAGAAGGAGATCGCCTTGCCGTCACGACCGGCGCGGCCAGTGCGGCCGATGCGGTGGACATAGGCTTCCGGCTCCATGGGCAGGTCGTAGTTGAACACATGGGACAGCCCGGCGATATCGATGCCGCGGGCGGCGATATCCGTGGCGATGAGCACCTTGCTCTCGCCGGATTTGAACTTGGCCAGTGCGGCCTGACGCTGGCCCTGGCTCTTGTCGCCATGGATGGCGCAGGCCTCGATGCCCTCGCGCTTCAGCTCGCGGACGATGCGGTCCGCGCCATGCTTGGTGCGGCTGAACACCAGCGCGTTCTCCACCTCCGGGTCGCGCAGGAGCTTGGCCAGCAGGTGCTTCTTGTTCGCCTTGTCCACATAATAGAGGCACTGGTCGATCTTCTTCACCGTGGAGGACACAGGATCCACCTTGACGCTCTCCGGCTCATGGAGCAGATCCATGGCCAGCTTCTCGACCTCCTTGGGCATGGTGGCGGAGAAGAGCAGCGTTTGATGCTTTTCGGGCAGTTTGCCTGCGATGCGGCGCACATCGTGGATGAAGCCCATATCCAGCATGCGGTCGGCCTCGTCCAGGACGAAGGTCTCCACCCAGTCCAGGCGGACATAGCCCTGATTCATCAGATCCCACAGGCGGCCGGGGCAGGCGATCACCGTGTCCGCGCCGCGATGGAGGGCATCCACCTGGCCCTGCTGACCCACGCCGCCGAAGATGACGCAGGGATACACCGGCAGGCCCTTGCCGTAGATGGTGAAGTTCTCATAGATCTGCATAGCCAGTTCACGCGTGGGGGTGAGGATCAGCTGGCGGATGACGCGGGGCTGGCCAGGGCGGACGGGATGCTTGGCCATCTTCTGGATCATGGGCAGGGCGAAGGCCGCCGTCTTGCCGGTGCCGGTCTGCGCGCAGCCCAGCACATCCTTGCCGCCCATCACCAGGGGGATGGTGGCGTTCTGGATGGGGGTGGGCGTTTCGTAGCCAGCCTCGCGAACATTTTTGAGGATGATGGGCATCAGGCCCAGGGATTCAAAGCTCATTTCAATGGTTCCATTCTGTTTATCATTAATTGTAGGCGCATATCACGCCATAATACATTATAGCACACAAAACCGCCCCTTGACAAGCATGATTTCGGCGGTTATCATAGGGGTGATTCTATCATATGCAAGGAGGACAACGAGCATGACGATCCTGTGGGACTGGAACGGTACCCTCGTGGCGGACGTCGCCCATGTGGTGAAGATGAACAACATCGTCCTGGAGCAATTCGGCTACCGGCACACCTCGGAGGAGGAATACCGCGCGAAATTCCGCCATCCGGTGCATGATTACTATTACGACCTGGGTGTGACGGCGGAGGACTTCCCCCTGATCGCCAAGGTGTGGAACAAGGCGTATGTGGATGGCTTCGACAGCGTTCCGCTGAGCGCAGGCGCCGCGGAGGCCGTGCGCCGCTTCAAGGCCGCCGGGCATAAGCAGGTTATCATTTCCGCCTCCCAGGTGGATCAGCTGCGCGAGCAGGTGGAGCATTTCCCCGAGCTGCGCGGCATGTTCGACGAGGTGCTGGGGCTGGAAAACCAGCTGGCGGTGAGCAAGGTGCATCTGGCAGTGGATTATCTTCGCCGCACGGGCGAAGACGCGGCGGATTGCGTATTCCTCGGCGACACCACGCATGACGCGGAGACCGCTGCGGCCATCGGCTGCCGCTGCTTCCTCATCGAGGGCGGACATCAGGATCGCTGCGTGCTGGAAACGGCGGAAAACGCCACCGTGCTGCCCTCCCTGCTCGACGCGGTCGAACGGCTGAACGCCTGACGGACGCGCCGCGCCCCTGCGCTGGCCGTGAGCCCGGATGAGGTGGATGAGCACGCGCGTAATGCATGGAATATCCGTCTGCCTCGATTGTAAAAAAGGGACGAAGTCCCCCCCTTGACGGGAGTGGTATAATGGTAATGACGGAATTTGAACCGTCTAACTGCAGAACGAACCAGAAATGGAGATCAGAAGCATGATTAAGGTAAACATTATTTCCGGTTTCCTGGGGGCCGGCAAGACCACCCTCATCAAGAAGCTGTTGAGCGCTGTCAAGCCCGGCACGGAGAAGATCATCCTGCTGGAGAATGAATACGGCGATGTGGGCGTGGACGGCGCGTTCATGAAGGATTCCGGCATCGTTGTGGACGAGCTGAATTCCGGCTGCATCTGCTGCACCCTGGTGGGCGACTTCCAGAAGGCGGTGGACGAGCTGATCGAGAAGTACCATCCCGACCGCCTCATCATCGAGCCCAGCGGCGTTGGCAAGCTCAGCGAGATCGTCAACGCGGTGAAGAAGTGCCAGGCGAAGCATGCCGATCTGGAGATCGCAGGCTGTGCCACCGTCGCCGATGCCGGCAAGTGCCGCATGCACATGAAGAACTTCGGCGAATTCTTCCTCGACCAGATCCAGACCGCCGATACCGTCATCTTCAGCCGCACCCAGATGCTCAGCGCTGAGCGCGTGGAAAAGAGCCGCGCCCTCATCGAGGAGGCGCATCCCGGTGTCCGCATCGTCACCACCCCCTGGGACGATCTGTCCGCCGAGATCATGATGGAGGTCGTCGAGACCGGCCGCCCCATCGAGCTGCATGTGGAAGATGAGCACGAACATCACCACCATGAGGATGGCGAGGAGTGCCACTGCCACGATCA
>CAZIUA010000064.1:0-15029 GCA_964542315.1 uncultured Faecalibacterium sp.
CGCCCTCGACGATGAACAGCTCGTTGTCCTCCGCCTTTTTGCCGCGGCACGCAGAGAGCTTGCCCACCAGGGGCGCAGCGTCCAGCTGATTGGCCTTGCGGGCGTTATCGCGGGTCTTGCGGGCAGCCTCGCGCACCTGCGCCGCCTTGAACGCCTTGGCCACGATGGCCTGGGCGATGTCCTGATTTTTCAGGTTCTCCAGCCAGTCGGTCAGCTGCTGGGTGATGATGCCCTCCACCGCCGGGCGGACCTCGCTGTTGCCCAGGCGGCCCTTGGTCTGTCCCTCGAACTGTGGATTCTTGACCATGGTGGTCAGCACGCAGGAGAGGCCCTCGCGGAAGTCCTCGCCGGAGAGGTTGGCGTCCTTCTCCTTCAGCGCGCCGATGCGCCGGGCATAGTCGTTGAACATCTTGGTGAATGCGGCCTTGAAGCCCGTTTCGTGGCTGCCGCCTTCGCCCGTGGGGATGTTGTTGACATAGGAATAGAGCGACTCGGTGTAGCCATCGGTATACTGGATGGCCACGCGGCAGATGACGGAATCCTTCTGCCCCTCCAGGTAGATGGGCTCCTCGTGCATGGCGGTCTTGCCATCGTTGATGTACTTCACATAGTCGATGATGCCGCCCTCATAGCAGAAGGTCTTCTCCTTGTTGTCGCCCTTGACACGCTCATCCACGAAGACGATCTTGAGGCCGCGGTTGAGGTAGGCCAGCTCCTGCAGGCGGCGGCCGACTGTTTCGCCATTGAAGCGGACGTCCTCGAAGATGGTGTCATCGGGCATGAAGCGGATGAGCGAGCCCTTCTTGCGGGTGTTGCCGACCTTTTCCAGCGGGCCATCCGGGATGCCGGCATGGCACTTGCCCTTGGCATCGGTGGTGGAAGTGAAACGCATCTGGTAATGCGTGAATTCGCGGAAGATATCCACGGTCAGCCATTTGGACAGCGCATTCACGACGGATGCGCCCACGCCGTGCAATCCGCCGGAGTAGGCATAGTTGTCGTTGTTGAACTTGCCGCCCGCATGCAGCTTGGTGAAGATGACCTCCACACCGGACACATGCAGGGTGGGATGCTCGTCCACGGGCATGCCGCGGCCGTTATCATACACGGAGGCCGAGCCGTCATTGTGCAGGGTGACGCGCACCTCACTGGCAAAGCCGTTGCTGGCCTCGTCGATGGCATTGTCCACGATCTCCCACAGCAGGTGGTGCAGACCGCGGGAGGAGGTGGTACCGATGTACATGCCGGGACGCATGCGGACGGCTTCCAGCCCTTCCAGCACCGTCAGCTGACCGGCGTCGTATTGTTTCGCCATGGTAAAAAGCTCCTTTTTCACGGAGAATCCGCCCATCCCTCGGACGGACGAAAAAATGTGCATATTACAACATATTATTCTACCACATTTCGCGGAGCAGTTCAAGGGTGAGAATGGCCGTTCGCGCATTTTCCGGCGGATTTCTCCCGCTGTGCTTGACAGGGGTCGTCCGGCTTTGCTATACTTTCCCCGAAAGAGGTGGCTACGATGCGTGAGATCATCATTGAGCGCGCCAAGCGCATGGAATGCTGCGCGGTGGCGCTGCAGGTCAGAATCAATGGCGAAAAGAAGGGCAAGGTCAGGAACGGTGAGGAGCTGGTGCTGACGGCGGACGACGGCGCGGTGGAACTGCAGGTCGGCGGCGGCTTCTGGTCGGGGAAGAAATTCCGCGACACGATCGTTCTGCCGGCCGGCACACAGTCCTACCGGTTCCGGGTGGAATTCGTGTCCATGAACAACAGCAACTATTACCCGCTGCTGCGCCCGTATCAGGGGGATCGGGAAAAGACGAACGACCTGCGTCTGGTGCAGATCCTGGGCGCAGAGCTGACGCGCCTGCTGCTGAATGAGAAGTTGCTGGCGAGCATGCGCAAGCTCCCGGAGGCGCGCCTTCAGCTGACGCTCCAGCCGGACGCATGGCTGCTGTCGCTTTCGCCCGACCTGAGCGGTCAGGTGATCTACCGCGGACAGTTCGCCGATGCCACCCTGGGGCTGACGGGCGCACTGTCGGGGCTGATCGAGCGCACCGCGCTGAACAAGCCGGAAAAGCAGCGTGAATACACCGCCAAGCTGGTGGCGGAATACGCCTGCGCGCTGCCGCAGTACCGGCTGCTCGGCGAAAACGAATTCACCTTCGTCGGGTGATGCGGCGCGGCTGCCGGGGCGGACGCTGCATATCATCGCTGCTGAAAGCCCTCCGCATTCGCCGGGGGGCAGGAGGGGCGAAAAAAGTGGGGCATATCTCAACCAAGTGTCAGTTTTTGCCCGTAGTGTCCACCTCATCAGTCCCTTCGGGACAGCTTCCCCTCAATGGGGAAGCCAGGGCAGTCCCCACAGAAAGTGTGTGTTCCACTCACGCCGTTAATAATCGTGACGAAATCCCCCGCGCACGAACCTTCCCCTTGAGAGGAAGGTGGCCGTCAGGCCGGATGAGGTGGAAAGCCGCGGTTGCCAACAGCTGCTTTTTTGACAAACTGATCCCTCCGCATGACCGGAGGGCTTTTTTTTGCCCTGACCGCAAAAAAAGACTGCCGCGCGTGTCGGCAGTCCGCAGGTCATTGCCTAGCGGCAGGGGCATAATCCGCAGGCTCCTGCTGCGTCCGCACCTCCAGGAAGTCGCCGTCCGTCAGGACGACCACATGCCCGGCGCGGTTGGTCAGCACGTTGTCGCGCTCCACCTTCACGCCGTTGTCCCGAAGGAACATGTACACCTTGTAGTTGTTCAGCTGGCTCGGCACCAGCACATAGGTCGGATTCACATTCTTGCTGGCCTTGTTGCCGATCAGGAAGGGTTCGCCGCCGTGATGGGGGAATTTCAGCACATCCACATTGCTGCACAGCTCCTGATACTCCTTGATGATGGGGCCGCTCTGGCCATAATCACCCGTGAAGAGGATCTTGCGCTGCCCATACTGCAGGACGAAGTTGAGCGAATCGGAATTGCAGCGGCCATTCTGGGCGGTCGAGCGCGGGCCGATGCAGGTGATGACCATCCCGCCGATCTCCAGCACATCGCCCATGCCCATCTGCTGATAGGTGCCATTGGCCAGCGGCGCGATCTGAACGACAACGCCCTCGCCTTCCGCGATATCCGGCAGCGCATCCGACGGCGAATACAGGACGGTGTTCTCATCGCCGAATTCCGCCAGGACCGCATTGACATTCATGCAGTGATCCAGGTGCCAGTGCGTCACGATGTACGCATCCAGCTTGTCCACCCCCAGGGCGCGCAGGGTATCCACCACGGTGGTGTTCGTGCGGTCCTTGGGCAGCGGATTGCCGCCATCCACCATGATCTCCACATCGCCGCAGCGGATCAGGTAGCCATCCGCATAGCCCAGCACGAACTGGTGCACCTCCATCACGGGGACGGCCGCATCCTCCGCGAGGGCCATCGGGCAGAGCGTCATCAGGCAGAGCAGCATTGCGAGCAGTTTCTTCATCATTCACCTCATGCGTTGTCAGCGGGCAGCGGGCGGATGAGAATGATGGGCGTCAGCTCGTCACCCTGGCCGCAGGGGTTGTCCTTGAGCGCATCCTGGATCTGATCATCCGTCAGGGGGAAGGTGTCGCACTTGCCCAGCTGATTCTGGTCGATGTCGTTAGCATCCATGATGACGACGGGGATGCCGGTCTTGGCGGTCATCTCATTGGACAGCTCAACGGGGTTTTCGGGGTTGATGAGCGCGAGGGTCTTATAGCGCTCAAAGCTGGAGCGGAAGTAGAAGCCGTCGATGCCGGCGACGCCATGTCCGCAGATCTTGTAGAACAGGCCCTTCACGCCAAAGGGACGCGTCACGGCGGACACAAAGCCGGCCAGCAGCACGCGGGGCAGGCCGACCATGTCGATGACCAGCTGGAGCTTATACGGCTCATGCATGCCCACGCCGGTGGAGTTGATGCCCGCAAAGCGCGCCATCAGCTTGGCGAAGAAGCCCAGCTTCATGTCCTCCATCTTTTTCACATTGCCGGTGCACATGGCCATGACCTTGGCGGTGATGGCCACGCAGTCGCCCTCGCGGTACAGCGGGCGGACGTACTTCTCCAGCAGGGCGCTGGCGTTCTCGCCCACCTCGACAAAATGCGTCTGGATGGCATAGCGGTCATACTTCATGCCGTCGCGGCCATCCCGGGTGCCGCGGTCAAAATACACAACGCCCTCTTCTTCGCGGCGCTGGGATGCAAGGTTCTTGTTATCAGATGCCATGGAAGGTTCCTCCTTGGTGTTATCATCCCTGCTATTTTACAACCTTATGCATGCCTTGTCAAATGGAAAAGGGGAACCAGGGGCGTTTTCCGGCGGACGGATCGCACCGCAGGATGACAGGATGCGCTCAAAAAGCGACCGCTTGCGGAGAATGGCTGTACAATTCGGAAAAAAAGCGCTATATTATACACAAGCGGATACATCCGTCCCCTGTGCCTGTACAGCGCGGATGCATCCGGTGCGTTTCTGCGCGGCTGCGCGCGGTGTCTTCCATCCCGGCGTGCTGACGACGCCCTGTGCGTCGGCCGGAGGGGGAAGGGACCTGTGCAGCGGCGCAAACAATCACACAAAGGAGAGAGGAACATGAAAAAGACCTCCCTGTGGCGCGGACTTCTGGCGATCGCCCTGTCCCTGACCGTGGCGCTGAGCAGTCTGACCGGCGTGGCCGCCACCTGGCGCACCACCATCGACAGCCTGCTGGGCACTGCCAGCACCGTGACCACCACCGATGACAAGTTCACTTCCATTTACAAGACCACCGATGAGCTGGTCGCGGCCCATATGGAGCTGGGCGAGCGCGTGGCCGAGGAAGGCACCGTGCTGCTGAAGAACACCAACGGCGCGCTGCCACTCAAGGGCGACAAGATCAAGGTCACCCTGTTCGGCATGGGCGCTGTGTATCCCTTCATGGGCGGCACGATGGGCTCCACCATTGACGGTGCGACCCAGCGCGACCTGGTCGCGGCGCTCACGGAGCGCGGCTACGAGGTCAACCCGACCATGCTGTCCATCTACCAGACGATGGGCATGGTGAAGACCGGCGAAAAGCAGAGCTGGGGCGGCGTGACGCCCGTGTACGGCTACCGTCCGGCGAACTTCTCCACCCCCTATGAGCCCTCCGAGCCCAGCGTGAGCGCCTACACCGCGCCCGCTGAGGAAATAGGTGCCGGCGCTGATCCCTCCTATGTGGACTCCTTCAAGGAGTACAGCGACGCCGCGATCGTGGTCTTCTCCCGTCCCGGCGCTGAGGGCAGCGACTACTACCCCGGCGCGAAGGGCATCGATCAGGCCAAGTACGAGGCGAATTCCGCCCTGGGCCTGGTGAAGCATGAGCGCGAAGTGCTGGAGCTGGCCAAGGCCAACTTCGACACCGTGATCGTCATGATCAACTCCGGCTCCGCGATGGAGATCGAAGAGCTGAAGCAGGACGATCAGGTCGATGCCATCATGTACATCGGCTTCCCCGGCGCCTACGGCTTCCTGGGCGTGGCTGATCTGCTCAACGGCAAGGCCAACTTCTCCGGCCACCTGTCCGACACCTACGCGGTAGATCCGGCCATGTCTCCCGCCGCGCAGAACTTCGGCAAGATCGCCCTGCAGGATCTGAGCCCCATCGTATTTGAGGGCTCCCTGATGGGTCAGCTGGCAGCCACCTCCCCCCTGGGCTCCTTCGGTGGCGCGGCCTCCATGGCGGCGGACCACTACATCGTCCAGGCGGAAGGCATTTACACCGGCTATAAGTACTACGAGTCCCGCTACTACGACACCGTCGTGGGTCAGGGCAATGCCGCCAGCGCGAAGGGCGCGTCCAACGGCGCTTCCGCCTGGGTGTATGACGACGAGGTCTCCTACACCTTCGGCTACGGCCTGAGCTACACCACCTTCGAGCAGAAGCTGGAGAGCGTCGTGGTCGATCCCGAGGCCGAGACCATCACCGCGAAGGTAACGGTGAAGAACACCGGTTCCGTCGCAGGCAAGGACGTTGCTCAGCTCTACGTCCAGACCCCCTACACCGAGTACGACAAGACCCACGGCGTGGAAAAGTCCGCCATCGAGTTCCTGGGCATGGAGAAGACCTCCGAGCTCAAGCCCGGTGCCTCCGAGACCGTGACCATCGTCGTTGACCTGAAGTATGTCGGCTCCTGGGATTCCACTGCCAAGAACGGCAAGGGCGGCTACATCCTGGATGGCGGCGATTACTACTTCGCCGTCGGCAATGGCGCGCATGAGGCCGTCAACAATGTCCTGGCAGCACAGGGCTACACCGTTGAAGGCAACACCGCCATGACCGCAAAGGCCCTCATCGGCGAGGCCGGCAAGGTCGACGAGACCATCCTGGCCACCTCCGAGAACGGCACCGAGATCGTCAATCAGCTGGCGAACGCGGACATCAACTACTACAAGCCTGGCTATGCCACCTACCTGTCCCGTACCGATTGGGACGCGACCTTCCCCCGCACCTATGATGACCTGACCATCGACGGCGATAAGCTGCAGGAGTGGGTCACTGCGCTGGCGAACGAAGTCTACCAGATCAAGGCGGACGGCACTGCGGTGGATACCGCTGGCCTGCCCGGCGATCTGACCCTGGCGGACATGGCCGGTGTGGACGACATCAACGACATGCGCTGGGATTCCCTGGTGCGTCAGATCCCCGTCGGCACCCTGATCGCCAAGCTGGTCAAGGGCGGCTCCACGGTGGACGTGATCCCCGAGATCGAGAACCCCAAGGTCTTCCAGAATGACGGCCCCAACGGCTTCTCCACCTCCCTCAACGGCCGCGGCGCCCTGGAAAACGCCGACGATCCCAATGCCTCCTTCACCATGGCGACCATGGCCAACGAGGTCATCCTGGGCTGCACCTTCAACAAGGAGCTGGTCCGCCAGTGGGGTCAGCTGATGGGCAATGACGGCCTGTGGTCCGGCAACTACATGATCTGGGGCTGCGCTGCGAACCTGCACCGTACCCCCTGGAACGGCCGCAACTTCGAGTATTACTCCGAGGATGCGATGCTGTCCAACTACATGGCGGCGGCCACCGTCCAGGGTGCGCTGGAGTACGGCATCATCGTCGGCCCCAAGCATCTGGCCTTCAACGACCAGGAGACTCAGCGTTCCGGCGTTGCGCCCTACATGACCGAGCAGAAGGCCCGCGAGGGTGAGCTGCGCGCGTTCCAGGGTGCGGTGGAAGATGCGGGCGCGCTGGGCGCGATGACGTCCTTCTCCCGTATCGGCGCCACCCCCGTGAACGGTTCCTACGGTGTGCTGCAGAACATCCTGCGCGGCGAGTGGGGCTTCAAGGGCCTGCTGTCCACCGACATGCAGAACAACGCTGGCTTCTTCCGTCCCGAGATGTGCCTGTACGCCAGCATCACCATGATCGCTGACTTCTCCCAGAACGAGACCATGGAGCAGGTCGTCGGCACCTGGCCCTACTTCACCGAGGAACTCATCGCTCAGGATGAGGAGCTGGTGGAGATCGCCCGTGAGGACATGAAGTACCAGCTGTACGCGCTGGCGCATTCCGCGGCGCAGAACGTCAAGACCATCAGCGTCACTCCCTGGTGGGAGACCGCGCTGAACGTGTCCATCTATGTGGGCGCTGGCCTGTCCGTGGTGTTTGCGGCGCTGTACGCTGTGTCGCTCCTCAAGGGCAAGAAGAAGGAGGCGTAATGACGATGAAGAATCAGAAGATCGGCTTCTGGGCCTATGCGGTGGTGGCTGTGCTGGCCATCGTCTGCCTGGGTCTGTACATTGCCAATGTCAATCAGCCCTATTATCAGGATATGAATCTCTCCGTGATCTGGGTCATGGTCGGTGCGCTGGCGTGCATCGCCGTGGCACTGGTGCTGCCCGCTGTGTCCTCCAACCGCCTGCTGACGGTCGTGGCGGACATCGCCCGTGTGGTCGGCGCGGCGCTGATCATCCTCGCCGGCGCGACTTTCATCGGCATGCGCGTGGAATCCTTCGGCTACATCTACGGTTCCAACCTGGAGCTGGGCAACGACGCTGCGTTCACCGCTGGCGGCCAGGCCATCCTGACCATCGGTGCGTTCGTCGTGACCTGGATCATCTCCGTGGTGTCCGCTTTCCTGCCCACCGGCAAGAAGGCCTGATCCCCCACAATCCCGGCGGCGGTCATATCCTGGCCGCCGCCTTGCGGTTTTTTTGCAGGATCTTTCCCCCATTCATATTTCATCAGGTGGTGTTTGTATGTTCCGGATCAAGAGATTTGCCTGTGAGACGCGCACGCAGCACAGCGTGACCGACGCAAAGAACCCGACCTTCTCCTTCAGCGTGGAGAGCGACCGAAACGGCGCATCCCTGCGCGATGCCATCCTGCAGGTGAACGGCTGGCAGACGCAGGCGGATCAGATCGCACAGCGCTATGAAGGCCCCGCGCTGACGCCCTTCACCACCTACACGGCGGAATTGACCGCCACGGATGATCAGGGCCAGACGGCCTCGGCCACCCTGACCTTCGAAACAGGCCGCATGGATACGCCCTGGCAGGCCCGCTGGATCACCGACGGCACTTACCGCTTCACCGAAAAGCATGTCTCCCCCGTGCCGCTGACCTTCCGCAAGCAGCTCCACCTGCGCGGCCAGGTCAGGCAGGCGCGCATCTACGCCACGGCGCTTGGCATGTATGAGCTGGCGCTGGACGGCGTCAAGGTCGGCGAGGAGTATTTCGCCCCCGGTTTCACCTCCTACAAGCACCGCCTGCTGTACCAGACCTATGACGTGACCGCGCAGCTGCAGGAAAACAGCCTGCTGACCGCGGTTGTCGCAGGCGGATGGGCGGTCGGCACCTTCATCTATAACAGAAGTAACCGGTTCGCCGCAGACCGGCAGGCCTTCCTGCTGGAAATGCGCATCACCTATGAGGACGGCACGCAGGAGATCATCGGCACGGATGAGACCTGGGAGGTCACGCGCGAAGGTGCGTACCGCCTGGCCGACCTCTACGACGGCGAAACCTATGACGCAACGGTGGATGCATCCGCCGTGCAGTGGCATGCCGCATCTGTGGAGCGGCTGCGTGTCAAGCCTGAGATCACCGCGGCCTATCTGCCCGTCAAGGCGCACGAGGTCATGTCACCCGTGTCCGTCAAGGCGCACGAAAGCGGTCTGATCTACGATTTCGGGCAGAATTTCGCCGGCGTCATCCATTTGAAACTTCGCGGCCGGAAGGGGCAGAAGATCACCGTCACCCATGCGGAGATCCTCAATCCCGACGGCAGCTTGAATACCGCGTTCCTCCGCTCTGCGAAGGCGACCGCGACCTATATCTGCCGCGATGGCGAGCAGGAGTACTCCCCCCGCCTGACCTACATGGGCTTCCGCTATGCCTGCGTCCAGGGTATCGCACAGGAGGACGTGACCGTCACCGCGCACGCACTGTATTCCGCCATCGGGCGCACCGGCGGCTTTGAATGCTCCGACCCCATGCTCAACCAGCTCCAGTCCAACATCCTCTGGAGCAGCAAGTCGAATTTCGTGGAGATCCCGACCGATTGCCCTCAGCGTGACGAGCGCATGGGCTGGACGGGCGATATCGCGCTGTTCTCCCCCGTGGCGTGCTTCAATTTCGATATGGCGCACTTCCTGGACAAGTGGATGGCCGATGTCCGCCTGGAACAGCTGCCCACTGGCGGTCTGCCCAACACCGTGCCGGCCAATGGCTTCGGCTTCCCGCTGACCATGCCCACCATGGCCATCGACTTCTGGGGCGATGCGGTGGTGCTGGTGCCGTGGGCGGAATACCAGGCGCGGGGCGATGTGCGCGTCTTGCAGGATTCCTACGATGCGATGAAGAAATATGTAGGTGCATGCCGCTTCTGGGCGGGCATCTGGGGGCTGGGGGATCGCCGCTACATCTGGCACACCCCGTCGATGCTCCACTTCGGCGACTGGGTCGCGCCGGATGCGCCCCAGATGAGCCAGTGGCAGGCACGCAGCCAGTGGACGGCGACAGCCTCGCTGTGCCACACCAGCGCGCTGGTGGCGCAGATCGCCCGCATCCTGGGCAAGGACGGCGATGCGAAAAAGTATCAGACCCTGTCCGACCGCGTGGCGAAGGCCTACCGCAATGTCTTCACCGATGGGCATGGCAAGCTGAATAACGAATTTCAGACCGCGTATGTGCTGCCCATCGCCTATCACATGTTCCCCGAGGGCGAACAGCAGCAGGCCGCGGACAACCTCGCCGCCCTGGTGCAGCGCAATGACTACTGCATCGGCACAGGCTTCCCCGGCACGCCGTATATCCTCTTTGCCCTGGCGGACAACGGGCACACGGATACGGCCTTCCGCATGCTGATGAACACCAAATGCCCCTCCTGGCTCTATCAGGTGAAGATGGGCGCCACCACCATCTGGGAGCGTTGGGACGGGCTGGACGAAAACGGCGTATGCCCCATCAGCAACGACGGCACGGGCATGATGATCTCCTACAACCATTATGCCTCCGGTGCGGTGGGCGATTTCCTCTATCGGCGCATTGCCGGTCTGGAGGCGCTGGAGGCCGGCTATCGGCGCTTCCGCGTCAAGCCCCTCATCGGCGGCGGACTCACCCACGCCAGCGCGCATACCGAAACGCCCTATGGCACGGCCGCATCCGCCTGGCGGATCGACGGCAGCACCTTCCGTGTGGACGTCACCGTCCCCATGGGAGCGGCGTGCGAGGTGATCCTCCCCGACGGCACCGCGCATGAGGTCTCCAGCGGCACCCATACCTTCACCTGCCCGATGAATCGATGACCTGCCGGGATCTTTCCGGCTGTGAAAGGAGCAACCCCTGATGAGCAAGAAAACCTCCCGGATCTGGGATTCCCCCCTGACCCGATCCGCCGTCAAGACCGATGCAGTCCGCATGCCTGAGATGCTGCTGGGCTACTTCATCGGTCCGTTCGGCGCGCTTTTGTCCTCCGGCATCTTCACCAGCATGCTGCAGAGCTACTTCACCGATGTGCTGAAGCTGGATCTGAGCTTCCTGACGGCGCTGCAGCTCGTTTCGACCTTCCTGATCGTGGCGGCGAACCTGATCGTCGGCCAGCTGATCGAACGCACCCGCACCAAGGCCGGCAAGGCGCGCCCGTGGATCCTGCTGTCCGCGCTGGGCATCTCCATCAGCAGCGTGCTGATGTTCATCGTGCCGTTTGAAGGCACCGCCAAGCTCGTCTGGATCGCCATCGCGTATAACCTGTTCTACTCCGTGGCGTATCCGATCTACAACACCGCCAATTCGACGCTGATCCCCGTGTCCACCCGTGACAGCAAGGCACGCGGCGCGCTGGCCTCCTTCACCAATGTGGCAGGCCTGGGCGTCATGGGTTGCGGCTCGATGATCTTCCCGATGCTGGTGTCCTTCGCGCTCAAAGAGGATCAGAACCTGTGGTTCCTGGCGATGCTGGCCGTCGCGATCTTCTCCGCGCTGACGATCTACCTGCAGTTCCGCTTCACCCGTGAGCGTGTGACCGAAGAGGGCGCCTCCGACACCGCATCCGCCCCGAAGGCGGCCTCCCTGGGCCAGCAGCTCAAGGCCGTCGCCAGCGAAAAGTGGTGGTGGATCATCATCCTGTTCTATATGGGCTTCCAGTGGTCGGGCGCGTTCAAGAACGGCTCGATGACCT
Source organism: uncultured Faecalibacterium sp. (assembly GCA_964542315.1). Classification (GTDB taxonomy): domain Bacteria; phylum Bacillota; class Clostridia; order Christensenellales; family Aristaeellaceae; genus UBA11524. The sequence goes on from CAZIUA010000064.1 coordinate 11,657, forward strand.
ACTTCTGCAAGTGGGTGCTGGATAACACCTTCTTCGGCTCGGCGGATGCCTGGGGCGCCTCCCAGTCCCTGCTGTCCATCCTGGGCGCGATCCCCATGGCGGTGGCCTCCGTGCTGGTGGTGCCGCTGGCGAACAAGTTCGGCAAGCGCCTGGTCTGCATGATCGGCATGCTCGTGGGCGTTGCGGGCGGCGTGATCGCCGGCCTTGGCGGCGGCAACATCGTGCCGGTGGCCATCGGCGTGGCGCTCAAGTGCCTTGGCTCCAGCCCGGCCTGCTATCTGATCCTCGCCATGCTGGCGGATGTCATCGACCACATCGAGTTCAAGTCCGGCATCCGCACCGACGGCCTGACCATGTCGATCTATTCCTCCATCATGGTCGCGGCCACGCCCGTCTGCAACGCCATCTTCTCCGCGATGCTGGGGGGTTCCGGCTATGACCAGGCGGCGGATGTCGCCCTTGGCACGCTGGGACAGACCGCCGCGGTGCAGGGCGCCATTTCCGTTTCCTACATCTGGATCGAGACCATCGCCTATGCGGTCTGTGCCGCGCTGATCTTCTTCTTCACCGTGGAAAGGAACCTTCCCGCGGAGCAGAAGGCCATCGCCGAACGTAAGGGCCTGTAAGGCAGCACAGAAGACTTTTCGGGGGCAGGACATGATTCTTTTTCATTCACCGCTGACCATGGCGCTGCTAATTGCGGCATCCGCCCTGGTTTTCATCGGCGCGATCATGAAAAAGGGGCATGTCCTGTCCTTTTTGGGTGCAGCGGCTTGCGCGCTGGCGGCACTGACGGGCTTGCTCAGCAGCGCATGCTGGCAGGAGGCGCTGCTGTATGTGCTCTGCACGCTGATCTGCGCCTCCGCGCCTTCGCTGTGGGAAGGGAGGGACGGACGATGAGCTTCGACTCCCTGGCGTATCTGATCTTCCTGCCCGTGGTGGCGCTGCTTTACCGCCTGACGCCCGGAAAGTGGCGCTGGCTGCCCCTGCTGCTGGCCAGCTGGTATTTCTACGCCCGGTGGAACATCGCGCTGACCGGCCTGATCGTCGGCGTGACGGCATTTTCATGGGGCGCGGCACTGTTGATCAGCCGCACGCCCTGCAAGCGGACGCAGCGACTCCTCCTTGCGGCGGATGTATTCGTCTGTCTGGGGCTGCTGTGCTATTTCAAGTATTTCGGTTTCCTGACCGATACGCTGTCCGCCGTGGTGCGCCTCTTTAGCGGACGCGGCTTCGATGCATGGGCGGTCATCCTGCCCGTTGGCGTGAGCTTCTACACCTTCCAGGCCATGTCCTATGTGGTGGATGTGTACCGGGGCGACCTGCGCGCGGAAGGGCATTTCGGCTATTTCGCGCTGTACGTCAGCTTTTTCCCCCAATTGGTGGCCGGGCCGATCGAGCGCGCGACGTCGCTGCTTCCCCAGCTGCGCGCCCACCGCGATGCCACTGTGGCGGATGTCCGCATGGGGCTGCGGCTGCTGGCCACGGGGTACTTTCGCAAGGTGGTCGTGGCGGATCTCGCCGCGCCGCTGGTGGAGCGCGTCTATGGTGCGGCATTACCGGATGACTTTGCCGTGCTGGCGGGGACGCTGCTGTTCGCGCTTCAAATATACTGCGACTTCTCCGGCTATTCGGAGATCGCCGCTGGCAGTGCACGCCTGATGGGCATCCGCCTGATGCGCAATTTCGACCGGCCCTATCTGGCGGTGACCATCCGGGAATTCTGGCGGCGCTGGCATATCAGCCTGAGCACCTGGTTCACCGACTATGTGTACATTCCGCTGGGCGGCAGCCGTCACGGACGCAAGCGGCAGATCCTCGCGACGCTGGCAGTGTTTGCCCTCAGCGGCCTGTGGCATGGCGCGGCGTGGACGTTCGTGGTGTGGGGGCTGTTACATGGCCTCATGATGACGGCGGACATCCTCCTGCGAGAGCACCTGCCAAGCGGGCGCATCGGACGCATCCTCCTGCGCATGGGGACTTTCGCATGCGTCACGCTGACGTGGATTTTCTTCCGCGCCGAGAGCTTGTCGCATGCAGGGCTGCTGCTGCAAAGCCTGTTCAGCCGGTGGGATCTTCCGGCGGCGCTTTCGCTGCTGGATCTGTCCGCGCTGGATGTGCTCCTTTTCATCGGGATGCTGCTGCTGTTTCCGCTTTTGCACCGCGTATCCGAGGAGGAACGGGACATTCCCGATCTGTGGCTGGTGCTGCTGGTGCTGTCCATCGGCTTGAGCTGGATGATGCGCCTGGAGAACGGCACGGTCAGCGCGTTCATCTATTTCCAATTCTGACAGAACAGACTCGACAGGAGGTGACCGGGATGAAGCGGCTCGCGGCGTGGCTTTTTGTGCTGCTGATGATCCCGGTGGGGCTCCTGGCGGCCGTGTTTGCGACCCCTGCGCAGTATGACGCGACCTACCTGGGCGCGCTGCGGGACAAATGCGTCCTGCTTTCGCAGGAAGGCGATCGTCCGCGCATCATCGTGGTCGGCGGGAGCGGTGCGGCCTTCGGGCAGGACAGCGCCCTGCTGGAGGCGCTCGTGCCGGGCTATGACGTGGTGAATTTCGGCATGTACGCCGGATTGGGAACCGCCGTGATGCTCGACCTGGCCTGGCCGGAGCTGCGCGCCGGGGACATCGTCCTCTTTTCGCCGGAGCAGAGCGAACAGACCCTGTCGCTGTATTTCAGCGCGCAGAGCATGTGGCAGGCGGCGGATGGTGATTTCGCCCTGCTGACGCGGCTGCGCGGGGATGATCTGTCCGCGATGGCCGGCGGGCTGGCGGAATTCGCCGCTGACAAGCTCCATTGCCTGCGGGATGGCAAGCCCATGCCCGATGGCGTATACAGCCGGGGCGCCTTCAACGCATGGGGCGATGTGTCCGCCCGGCGCGCAGGGAACATCATGCCCGGCGGCTTCGATCCGGATATGCCCATCCGCTTTTCGCCGGATGTGCTCGACGCTGAGCTGGCGGCGTTTCTGCGCGCCTACGCTGCCCGGTGCGAACAGCGCGGCGTGACGGTGCTCTACCGCTTTTGCCCTATGAATGCCGCAGCGGTGTCCGATGAGGACAGGGCAAACGCTGACACCTTCGCGGCGCATCTCGCGGCGGAAACCGGCTGGCGCATCCTTGGCAGACCGGCGGAGGCCATCCTGGAGGCAAGCTGGTTCTACGACACCAACTTCCACCTGAACACCGCCGGCGCGCAGCTGAACACCATCCGCATGGCGGAAGCCCTGTGCGCGTATCTGGGGCTGCCTGCGCCGGATGCCGCCCTACCGGAAATGCCCGATGACTCGGCCGTCCCCCTGATGCCCGGCGACGATCGCGACGCGGCCTGCTTCACCTATGCCATTGCGGACGGCGCCGTCCGC
>CAZIUA010000065.1:0-14976 GCA_964542315.1 uncultured Faecalibacterium sp.
CGCGGTTCTGACGCTCCTCGCGCACGGTGGTGTCGAACACCCACTTGCACTTGTCGTAGGCGAACTCGCGCACGGCAGCCTTCACGTCGTCGCCGGTGACGACCAGGTCGACATGAGCCTTTTCCTTGCCGATCTCAGCGATGATCTGATCCTGGAAGGCGATGATCTTCTTGATCCACTCATGGCCGAACATGATCGCGTCCAGCATGACCTTCTCGGAGACTTCCTTCGCGCCAGCCTCGACCATCAGCACCGCGTCGCGGGTGCCGGAAACGGTCAGGTGCATCTGGGAGCGGGCCATCTGCTCCTCATTGGGGCAGCAGACGTATTCGCCGTCCACCAGGCCAACCACGACGGAACCGGTGGGGCCGCCCCACGGAATGTCGGACACAGCCAGGGCGATGGAGGAGCCGATCATGGCGGGGATCTCCGGGGGGATGTTCTTATCCACGCTCAGGATGGTGGCGACCACCTGGACGTCATTGCGCATGCCCTTGGGGAACAGAGGACGCAGGGGACGGTCGATCAGGCGGCAGGTCAGGGTCGCCTTCTCGGTGGGACGGCCCTCGCGCTTGATGAAGCCGCCGGGGATCTTGCCCACGGAATACTGCTTCTCCTCCACGTCAACGGCCAGAGGGAAGAAATCCACACCAGGACGGACAGTGGGGGACATGGTGGCGTTGACCATGACGACGGTGTCGCCCAGGTGCACCCACACGGAGCCGGCAGCCTGCTCGCAGTACTTGCCGAATTCCAGCGTCAGCGGAAGGCCCGCCAGATCCATTGTATACTTCTTGGATTCCATCTTACACACTCCTTACACACATCCAGGAAGGAACGCCACGTTCCTCCCCTATTCAGCCAGGAGATGCTATCATATGAAAACCCCACTGGGATTTTCAAGGGATAACATCTCCGGGCCTGCTTCAGCATCGTTCATCCGGTCTGCACAGCAGAGCCGCCGTAAGGAAATCTTCCCCTGCGGCGGCCCTGTTGATGCATTCCGCCGGTCGATCGGAAAGCCGATCCGAACGCAATTACTTGCGCAGGTTCAGCTTGGCGATCAGCGCACGGTAGCGCTCGATATCGGTCTTCTTGAGGTACTCCAGCAGGCCACGGCGCTGACCAACCATCAGCAGCAGGCCGCGGTTGGAGTGGTGGTCGTTGCGGTTCTTCTTCAGGTGCTCGTTCAGGTGATTGATGCGAGCAGTCAGCAGAGCAACCTGCACCTCGGGGGAGCCGGTGTCGCCCTCGTGCTGGGCAAACGCGGTGATGATCTCGGACTTGGTCATTTCGGCCAGATTCATGGGGATTCCTCCATTTTTCTTGCAGCATGATGTTCGCTGCTTTATTTGCAGGCCGCGCCAGTGTTCAGCGCGTTACCCTGCGGGCAATCGCCAGCCTGCGAAGTGCGCCGTCGGAGTGATCGGCAGCCTGCGCGGGCGGTTCACAGACCCACAAATCATTGTATCAGATTTTTCCCCTTTTGTAAATGGGGATTCACGCATTATTTTTGCCGGGAGCGGAAACAGTGCTGCCCCTGCCGCAGGGGACAACTGCCGCAGGGGACAAAAAAGGCGAGCCTCCTCCGTTTTCGGCGGACAAGGCTCGCGCATGGATTTTGATTTACTCAGCGGTCTCGGACTCAGCGGTCTCAGCTTCGGGCTCGGTGGTCTCGGGCTCGGTCACCTCAGCTTCGGGCTCGGTGGTCTCGGGCTCGGTCACCTCAGCTTCGGGCTCGGTCGCTTCGGGCTCAGCAGGGGTCTCCTCCACCGCAGCTTCTTCCTCAGCAGCTTCCTCCTCAGCGGTCTCCTCCTCGGTCACCACGGGGCCTTCCGCGATGATGGCCTCGATCTCCGCCAGGATGGTCTCCAGGATGTCGTCGCTGATCACATCCGCGTCGGCATCATAGATGGAAATGGCGCAGTTGGCGTTGGCCACATCGATCTCCATCTGGGTCTTGCCCCAGGGCGCGGCGCCGTTGATGAAGTCGGACAGGGTGGTGCGGGCGAACGCCGCAGCGGTCTCGACCGCATCGTCCTCCTGCATGGCGGTAGCCAGCTGCAGGTAGACCTGATCCACGGTGTCATTGCCGTAGTAGAGCAGCACGACATGACCGTTGCCGTCCGTGCCGTCGGTGGAATAGCCCAGCGCGGAATAATAGTTCATGAACTTATCGGTGTGGGTGTTGAGGATCTCCCAGTTCTCCGCGATGTTGTTCAGACGCTCGTTGGCGGGCGCGGTGACCTCGAATTCGCCGCCAACATAGTTGTCATACGCGATCTTGAGACCGATCGCCGCCACGATGACCACCGCCAGGATGATCAGCAGGGCCTTGACGTTGACCTTCTTCTTCTGGAAACCATACTTTGCGCCATGCTTGTGTGCCTTATGGACCTTCGCCATTGTGGGTTCTCTCCTTTTCTATATGCATCCCGCTGGTTTGCGGCATGCGATTTCAATATAATGCTATCATACCACTGTGAACTTTGTGTGTCAAGTAGGCGATGCCTTCACCGTATTCGAGGCATTTTTCGTCCTCAGTCCGTCCAGAGCGCCATGCCGGCCGCCATGCTGCCCTCATGGGTGATGCTCACCTGCATATGTCCACCCCGTTCCGCCGCACGGCCGTGCAGGATGCACTGGGGCTGTCCGCGGTCGGTGTGGGTGATCTCGATGTCGGTCAGGGCGATGGCCAGACCCGTCCCGAGGGCCTTCAATGCGGCCTCCTTCGCGGCGAACATCCCGGCCATGCTCTGCGCGGCGGACGCGCCCTTTCCGCAGATGTACGTCTGTTCCGCCTCAGTGAACATCCGCCGCAGGGAATGCCCCTCGTCCAGCAGACGCTGCATGCGGTCGATGCCGCACAGGTCGATGCCGATCCCGCGCACATTACACATAGCCCATCACCCCCCGGACGGACACATCCCCCGCCAGCACCCGGCGGCATTCGCCATCCTCCGTGCGGACGAGCAGCGCGCCGCCCGCATCGATGTCCTCCGCCGTGCCGGTGAAGCATTCCGCGCCGATCACCTGCACCTGGCTGCCCAGGGTGACGGACAGCCTGCGGTACTCATCGGCAATGCCGCCCCAGCCGGCCTTCTCCACGGCGGAGAGCGCATCCTCCAGCGCCGTCAAATAGGCCGCGATCACATCGCCCCGATCCGGCACCGCGCCGCATTCCTCCAGCGAGATGGCGCGATCCGCCAGATCCGCAGGGTACGCACCGCGCCGCACATTCAGCCCCGTACCGGCCACGATGAACATTCCCTGCGCGTCAAAGCCCATTTCCAGCAGGATGCCGCAGAGCTTGCGCCCGTTCAGCACCAGATCGTTGGGCCACTTGATGCGCACATCCAGCCCGGTGGTCTCCCGGACGGCCTGATCCATCGCCAGCGCCGCGCAGAAGGTCACCAGCGGTGCGCTTTCCGGCGGAAGCGTCGGCCGGAGCAGCACGCTCAGCCAGATCCCCTGCCCGTCCGGCGATGACCACACCCGATCCATCCGCCCGCGCCCGGCGGTCTGGCATTCGCACAGGCAGAGGCTCCCATGGGGCGCCCCCTGACGCGCCATCTCCTTCAGGACGAGGTTGGTAGAGGTCATCGTGTGCGCATAGCGGTTCTGGCCGCGTCCCAGCTGCTGCGTGGTCAGGCGGGGCGTCCACACCGCCGGTGACAGATCATTCATACGATCAGCTCCTGCTTGGATGATACCGGTATTGTACCCGATTTCGCCCCGATGCGCAAGCCCGAACCGGTGTGGCCCGGCCTTTCAGCCGCCATCCTGGACAAAAAATGAAAAACCCCGAACTTTCCTCTTGCTAAATGGTGAATCCTGTGTTAGAATAGGAACGCTGATTTACCGAGGAGGTATTTTGAAATGACTATTTTTCTGGGTATCGTTGTTGTCCTGTCTGCGCTCGTGCTGGTGCTGACAGTTCTGTTCCAGTCTTCCAGTGCCAAGGGTCTGGGCGCCATCGCTGGTGAGGCTGAGACCTATTTCGGCAAGAACAAGGGCAAGACCATCGACGCGAAGCTGGCGCTGGGCACCAAGATCGCTGCGGCGGTTTTCGTTGTGGCTTCCCTGCTGATGCTGATCGTCGGCTAATTGCTGTACGAATGGGGAAAAAGGGCTGTTCGCTGACGTGAGCGGCCCTTTTTGCCATATCATCCACCCGTGACCGAAAGGAGTCATCGCGATGAAGAAGCTCACCTACCTCTGGCAGGACCGCAAGCGCACCTTCCTGGGGCTGCCGCTGTCCTTCACCAAGTATATGCTGACGGAGGATCGCCTCTTTGTGGACAAGGGCTTCCTGAACAGCGTCCTGGATGAGGAGAACCTCTACCGCGTGCGCGATGTGCGCGTCACCCGCAGCCTCGGCCAGAAGCTCTTCGGCCTTGGCACCGTCACGGTGTACTCCACCGACCGCTCCAACGGCGAAACCGTGCTGGAATCCATCAAAGATCCCATCGAGGTCAAGGAGGAGATCGTCCGCCTGGTGGACGAGGCGCGCCGCAAGCACAATATCCGCGCCAGCGAAATGCTCATGGACGTCCCCGACGGCCACTGCGACCACGACGGCAACGGCATCCCGGATGAGCTGGAATAAGGCGATTTGAAAATGAGTCCCCCACTGACAAGGGGGGATTTTTTTGTCCCCGCGTGACGATCGCATGCATCCAGCCGTCTAAAGGGTGTAACGTTACAAGGAGATGAGCTGATGGACAAGGACTTCTTCCTGCAGGAGTTGGAAGCACAGAGCGCGATGCTGTACCGGGTGGCGTATACCCTTTTGCGGGATGACCATGCCTGTGAGGATGCCCTGCAGGACACGGCCCTCAAAGCCTGGGAAAAGCGCAACACCCTGCGTGAGCCGCGCTACTTCCGCACCTGGGTGACGCGCATCTGCATCAATGCCTGCCGGGATATCCAGCGCAGAGGGCAGCGTGTCGTCTACCTGGAGGAATTTCCCGAACCAGCCTCAGCTCCGCCCGATCCGACGCTGGATCTGGCACTGGCCACCCTGCCGGAATTCCTCCGGCTGCCGCTGGTACTGTGCTGCTGCGAGGGCATGACGTATGTGGAGATCGCGACGACGCTGCGTTTGCCCGTCCCCACCGTGCGCGGACGGATCCATCGCGCCAAAAAGGAACTGCGAAAGGAGCTGGATGCGGAATGAAGCGCAACCTGGATGAGATCGACTTCCGCGCCGCCTTCCGGGAGGAACCGGAAAGCTGCCATCGGGCGCTGATGCATGCCGCCCGCTCCGTCAAGGAGGAAAAGCAAACCATGAAGAAGCGTTCCATGCGTACCTTACTGATCGCCGCCGTGCTCATCGTGAGCATGCTGACCACCGCCTTCGCCGCCGAAAAGCTCTTCGGCTGGAGCGATTACTTCGAGCATCAGGGCATCCACACCACGCCGCAGATGCAGTCCGCCATGCAGATGGCGCCCCAGACCTTCACCGTCGGCCCGATGACCTTCACCGTGCAGGAGCTGGTCGCCGATCCCCACATGGCGATGGCCTCGACCAGGATCACCCTCACCGAAGGCACCGGCCTTGTCACCAACGAGCCCTACGACCGCATCAGTGCCGCCGGATACCGCGTCACCGGCGCGCTGGACGGCCTGACCGATCCCAAGCTGATCTGGCTGGAAGCCGCCCAGCAGCTCGACCTCCCCCTGTACAGCGTGCGCGCCATCATCGAGGTGGACGAAGCCGTGAATGACGGCGACGCCATGGAGGACTGCATTTGGCCTGCGTCCGACAGCGCCATCTACCTCAGCACGGCCTTCCTCAAGGCCGATGCCCTGGGCGCTGAGCTGCCCCTGCGCATGTTCCTGCGTGTGGCGCAGATCGACCCCGCCACCGGCGATGAGATCGAAAAATGGACGAGCCGCGAGGCGCTGACCCTCCCCGTCAGCCAGCTGCTGGACGAGAAGGACTACACCACCGAGGCGCCGTACACCTCCGCGGCCGGCGCGCAGCTCACCGGCATCCATGCCGACCTGTACGTCACCGGCGCATACCTGACCCTGACCTGGCAGTTGCCGGACGGCACGCCCTATGACGAGGAATTCTCCATCTGGGAGGACGGTAATGAAGCGATCCTGCTGACGGACGGCACCTTCAACGTCTTCGAGGGCGGCGTGAGCCTGAGCGGCCGCGTGGATGATTCCGCCTGGCCCGTCGTCAAGGCACAGGAGATGATCAATGTGGACGCGCTGCCGGAGGTCATCCGGGTGAACGGCGCGGTCGCATACAAGTAAACACAACTTTGCCCGGGCAGAGCCGATCTGTCCGGGCTTTTGTGTTGCTTATTTCATCGTCAGGCGGAACAGCTCGCCCACCTTGGTAACAAAGCCGACGCTCTGCGGGAAGGCTTCCACCCCGGGCCGCTCCTCGCGATAGCGGCAGAGCCACTGCCCGTCGATACACTGCACATCGGGGAATTCAACCGCCATGCCATCCATGGCAGCGAAGGCCAGCGGCGCACCATTTTCGTCCGTCAGGGCATATGCGCCCAGCTTGTCCGCCAAGGCGTTTGCGGCCTCCTGCGTGTTCTGCGCAGGCAGCACATCCACGCAGAACTGCGTGCGCAGGGGCGTCAGCAGGAATTGGCTGATCTGCACGGTCGCATCCGGCAGGTCGATCGCCTCCGCCGGCGTGAGGTCATAGGCAATGACGCGATCCGCATCAAAGGTGAAATGCACGGTGATGCGCGCGGTCTCGGTCAGGTTGCTGAGCTCCTCCGCATCGCCGATGACGGTGTACCCTTCGCGGACAAGGCGGTCCACGTCCTCCCATTCACCTTCGACGATCACCGCGTTGTCGAAGCGCTCCAGCGTGGCACGCACATCCGCGACCTCCGCCAGTGCATCCGCATCGGTGATGACCGCATCGCGCAGCATGCTGTCCGGCGTACAGAGGTACGCAAAGGCCTTCTGCGGACGATAGATGATGAAGGTCACGTCGCATACCGCCTGGCCGGACAGCCCTTCGGTCAGCTTCTGGCTCCACGCGCCGCCGGACACGGGATTGCGCCGCACAGGCAGCGCATCCAGATGGAGACTCGGCACCAGCGTGGTGTCGGGGGCATCATCCACATAGGCCATCAGGCGGATGGTCTGCCCGTTCAGCGTCAGGTCGCCGCAAAGTGCCACCAAAGCGGCCTGGTCGGGGTCAGCGTTCTCCAATTCGTAGGAGAAGGCAAAGCTCCGCCCGTCATACACCACGCCGGTGATGCGCGCAGTGATGCCGTCCGCAGTGGCCTCGGCGGACACCTCCTGGGCGATCTGGGTCAGTTCCGTTCCGGCAGTGCCATTGCCCAGCAACCAATCCAGAATGGCCGGGCGGGACAGTGCCAGCGCGGTGGTCATCATGCTCAAGACGAGCACGGCCGCGATAAGCGTGGTGCGCAGTGAGATCCGTTTCATGTGCTTTTCCTCCTTGGAGGAGACCAGCGCCTGCAGCATCCGCCCCGTTCGTTCGGCGAATCCCTCCGGCATGTCGGGGAACATGCCCTGCAGCTCCTTGGGATCAAGGCGGATCATGGCGACACCTCCTCAGACAGTTGTGCTTGCAGCTTTTTTCGTGCGCGGAAGAGCCGGCTCTTCACGCTGGAAACGGGGATGCGCAAGGCGGAAGCGACCTCCTTTTCGCTCATGCCCTCCATGTATTTGAGCAGCAGAGGCGTGCGGAGATTTTCCGGCAGCGCGCGGACAGCCTCCTGCAGGGGCGTTGGCTCCATCGGGGCGGATGCGCCCTGGGGAACGTCCGCCACGGGGATGGCCTTTTTCCGCCGCCGCAGAATGGAATAGCACTCGTTGATGACGATGCGCATCATCCACGCCTTTTCCGCGCCTGCACGCGCCTGATGGCGATGCGTCCACGCGCTGAGCAGGGCTTGCTGCACTGCGTCCTCCGCATCGGGGCGATTCCCCACCAGGCTGTACGCCACCCGGTAGAACGAGGGCATGTGCGCCTGACTCATCGCCAGGTAGGTTGCTTCATCCATGGGTTTCCCTCCGGTGTGCTTTTGAGATCTCACTGATATAACGCAAGAGATCAGCAAAAAGATTTTGCCGGGGAAGAAAAAATCTTCCTCACCACGAAAAAATCCTGCACGGCACGGAGCCATGCAGGTAGAAGGTCGAAAAGCAAGCCGCTCGAGTCCGTTGCTCGCCGTCGGCAGACTGCAAATCTAAAATCGGCGACATGCGCGGCGATTTTCGTGCGATTTTGCTTGAAAAATCGCTTCCTTACACGACGGAACGGCCGTCAGGGCTGCTTGCGCCCTAACAGTGACGGAGTGCAAAACTCAAAAAAGTGGCTTTCGCCACTTTTTTGACACCCTGCCTGCACGGCGCGGAGCCATACAGGACGGATGATTTACTTCTCGCACAGGGCGCAGAAGGCGTCGATGTCCTTGCGGACGACCTCCAGGCTGGAGCGCCAGAAGTCGATGCTGCGGACGTCGATGCCCACGCTCGCAGCCACCTCAGCGATGGTGCCGGAGCCGCAGGAGCGCAGCAGCTGATTGTACTTGGGCACGAAGGATTCGCCCTCCTTGAGGTACTGGGCGAACACGCCCTTGCCGAACAGCTCGCCAAAGGCATAGGGGAAGTTGTAGAAGTTCAGGCCGCTGGAATAATAGTGGCTCTTGCACGCCCACATATAGGGGTGGCGGATATTTGCATCCAGGCCATCGCCGTAGGTGGCATCCTGCGCGCGGAGCATCGCGTCCTTGAGCTCGTTCACGGTCATGGCGTGATCGGCGCGGGTCTCGATGACTTCCGTTTCAAACAGGTAGCGGCTGAGGATGTCCACACAGGTCTGCGTCACTTCCATCAGGGAGGACTCCAGCAGGGTGAAGCGCTCCGCCTCGGTGGCATTTTTCAGCACCTGATGCGCCAGCATGGTCTCATTGAAGATGGAGGCCGTTTCCGCCAGGGGCATGGGCGTGCCGGTCAGTTCAGCGGGCAGGCCAGCCATGCAGCGGTTGTGCCACGCATGGCCGAGCTCATGGGCGATGGTGGAAATATCGGAGAAGGAGCCCTGGAAGTTGGTCAGGATCAGGCTGCGGTCGAATTCATGCACGCCCGCGCAGAACGCACCACCGGTCTTGCCCTCGCGGGGATAGACGTCGATCCAGCGCTGCGCAAAGGCATTGTCCATGAAATCCGCCATATCCGGGGTGAACTTGCCCATCTCGCGCAGGAGGAGCTCACGGGCCTCCTCGATGGAATAGGCCTTGCTCGCCTGGCCCACAGGGGCAAAGAGGTCATAGAAGGGCAGGCCGCCCTCATGCCCGAGGTACTTCGCCTTCGCCTTCAGATAGCGGCGGAAATGGGGCAGATACTCGCGGATGGCCGTCAGCATGGCTTCCAGCGTCTCGCGGTCCATGCGGTTCTGCTGCAGCGTCATGTCCAGCACGGAGTCATAGCCGCGCGCCTTGGCCATGGTGCGCGCCTCCATCTTGATGCTGTTCAGGCAGTAGGACATGGGCAGCTCGATCTTCTGATAGGACGCGATCTCTGCCTCATAGGCATCCTTGCGGACGGATGCATCCGCATCATAGGCCATGCCGCGCACAGCAGGCAGGGGCAGGGACTGGCCGCGGTACTCCACCGTATGGGTGGAATCCAGCTTATCGCGCAGCTGGGAGAACGCGCTGCCGCCGGACAGCTGCATCTGCAGCATCCACGGTTCGATCTCGGCCGGGAGGGTATGCGCCGCATCCGCCTTCAGCTCGCGCAGGGCGAAGGCGATGGTCTGCAGATACTCGCTGCCGGCGATGAGCTCCTCAAGGTTCTCCAGCTGGCCGATGTAGCGCTTGATGGCGCTGTAGGCCAGGGTCGCCTCCGTGCCGATGAGGGACAGCTTGTCCTCATACTGCTGGGCGGTGCCATTGTTCGCATCCACCGTCAGGGTCAGGCTGGTGAAGCTGGTCAGGCGCTCCATCAGCGCATTCATGACGGCCTCATGCTGGAAGATCTTCTCCAGCTTCGTGCGGTCATCCATGTCCGCCGCCAGCAGTGCCTTCTCTTCCTCGATCATCTCCGGCCAGCGCTTCATGTCCGCCAGAAAACGTTCATCTTCGAAGCTCTCATACAGGAAGGACAGATCCCAGGTCGTGTTCATTGCGATCACTCCTTAAAAAATATTGTCAACCAGATGATACTCCAGGGCATTCAGGCGTTCCAGCGCCGTCTGCCAGATCTCCTCCTCGCGCAGCTGCACAGGGTCATGCGCGTCCACGCCGAGGATGACGTCATTGTTCCATTTCCGGGCATATGCCCAGAAGTCCTGATTCGGATATCCGCGCGAATACCCGGTCAGCTCACAGCGCAGCCCCAGGAGGTTGTATTCCAGCGGGATATGCGCTTCCTTCGCGGCCTGGCAGATCATATCCGCCGCCTCCATGCAGGCCTTGTTCATCTCCCGCCGACAGGACATATACAGATCCGGATGGGCGATATAGCTGTACAGGCCGGTGCGGATGGCCTCCACCGCCTGTTCGGCGTATTCGTATACGCCGCGATCCTCCTCGCACTCCGGGCAGACATAGGGGTATTCCTCCTCCGTGTTGAGGAAGTGGTTACCCAGGATCATGTATTCCAGCCCATCATCCTTCAGGCGCCTGAGCTGATCCAGATAGCGCGGATAATACTCGCACTCCAGCCCCAGATGGATCTCCATCCGCCCCTGATACTTCTCCCGCAGCGCCAGCACGGACTGCTTGTAGTCCGCCCACTGGCCCGGCAGCATACGGCAATGGCTGACATAATCCGTCGCGAAGGCCCATGGCGCATGATCCGAAAAGCCGAGGGTATCAAAGCCGCCAGCCAGCGCCGCCTGGACATAATGCTCGTCCGTGCCGGCAGCATGCTTGCAGCGCATGGTGTGCGTGTGGAAATTATGCTTCACGGCTGCTCATCTCTTTCCCATTGTTTTGCGCGATCAGAAGTTCTGATGCTTGCGCTGCTCCGCCAGCGCGGCCAGGCACATCTCCTTGGAGCGGTCGATGTGGCGCTTCATCAGATCCTGGAAGCTGTCCAGGTCGCGCTTTTCGATATAATCCACCAGCGCATAATGCTCATGGTGCGCCTCCAGCAGGCGATCCTCCTGGCGGATGGCCATCGCGGAGAACCGGGTGATGTACTCATCCTGGCCCTCGATGACGCGCAGGATACGGTTCTGACCGCAGATTCCCGTCAGCTGGCGATGGAACGCACGGGTGATGGGCGACAGGGTCTCGAAATCGCCGGCGGCCATCAGGTCATCCATCTCGTGCAGCTGCGCGCGCAGGGACGCGATGTCCTCCTCGGTCGCCTTCTCGATGATGGCCGGAAGGGTCAGCATCTCCAGGGCATTGCGGATGGTATAGATCTCCTCCACGTCCGCGATGGTGAAGGCGCGCACCACCACGCCGCGGCGCAGCACATACTCCACCAGGCCGTCGCGCTCCAGCTTGCGCAGCGCTTCACGCAGGGGCGTGCGGCTGATGTGCAGGCGGTCGGCATAGTCCGTCTCGACGATGCGCTCCCCGGCCGGGATCTCGCCGGTGATGATGGCGTGCTTGAGCACTTCGTAGGCGATCTCGCGGATCGGGCGACTCTCCATCATGGGCTGAAAGGAAATCGTATTCATCAGGATGCTCCTTTGGTTTATCACATGCGTGTGTGATCAGTATTTTCAGCCGGCAGCAGCGTCTCTGTCCGGCGCCGCGCGGCAAAGTGCTTTTTGTTTGCACTTTGTATACAATGATAATACAAATCACAGCTGATGTCAAGCCGAACATGCATCCTGCCGCATGCGCACCGCCGCTGAGCGCAAAAGATCCCCCGCATGGCAAGTGCATGCAGAGGACGTCGTTCTATGCCCGGCTGATATGTCTCGTTGCCTCGTATTCCTGTCAGCGTTCCACCTTCGCCTGACCAAAGTCGAAATGCCGCTCCACCTGCTGGAGGGAAGATGTGCGTCTTTCCGCCGCCTAAACGAGGCGAAGCCCCGGCGAAAGCGGCCTTGTGCTGGACGGCTTTCCGTCGCCTAATCGAGGCGAAGCCTCCCCGATTCGCAAAAAAACGGCGCAGGCCGAAGGGGATGCCTCCGGACTGCACCGTCATGTTCTCTTTTTTGCGACTTACTCGCCGTACAGGTCGGACTTCTGCACCCAGCCGCGGCGGACGGGCATGTTGTCCAGGCCGTAATCGGTGTATTCGATCTGCACCCAGCCATTCTCGATGGCGTAGACCTTACAGCCCGTGCCGGGATGGATCACGGACACGGTGTACCGGCGGTACTCCTTGCCCGGTCCGAAGTACACATTGCACTTTGTGGCGCACTTCACCGTCTCGATGGGCTCGTCCGGCTCATCCGCGACGATGGCAGGATCCACATCCACGCGGCTCTCGGTGGTGTAGGCGCGCATCCATTCACCGCGATAGGCGAATTCGATCTGGAACCACCACAGGTGATTGTTGCTGTCCCACAGCTTCGAGATGACCTTGACCTCATCGCCTGCCGAGCCAAAGGTGCCGGGCTCATCATAGCCGGTGCTCGGGCCGGAACGCGTCGCCGCACGCTGGGACAGCATCGCGATCACACCCACCTCGGAGGGATACTCCACCGGTTCGCGGGTCGGCGTGGGGGTGGGGGCCTGCGTAGGCTTGGGGGTGATCAGCTCCACCAGGGGCGTCGGGGTCGGCGTGACGGAAGGCACGATGGGCTCCGCCGTCTCGCGGTCGGGCGCCTTGGTAGCATTTCCGCCCTGCGCGCCGGGGGTAGGCGTCACATACACGATATAGGGCTTGGGCGTCGCGGTGGCGTAGGCTTTGGGTGTCGCGGACACATGGCTGCCCGTGGAGACCGCTACATCCGCAATGGCCACGCCCGCATTGCCATAGCCTCGGATGCTGCTCTCGACGGTCAGTTCGATCTTCGTCACGCCGGTATACTGCTTGGGCAGCAGGAGGCGCTGATAGCCGCCGATGGCATCCGCCGTGTAGGCATTGGGCTGATAGACATCGCTGAGGGTATAGCGGTAGAAATCGTAGGACGTGGTGTACTGATTGGCGCGGTAATACACCGTGACCTTCACCGTCGCGGGACGGTCGTAGTGGTTATACCAGTTCTGCGTGTAGGCATAGCCGTTGCGGATCCACACCTCGCCCACCGTCACGCCGGACAGGTCAAGGGTCAGCGTGGCGCCGCTCTGGGCGGACTGCGTCCAGGCGGTGGAGGCATCGTCATCCGTCAGGGTGGTGACATAGCCCGTGCCGTCGCTGACAGAATTGATCCGCTGCTGACCGGGGATGCCCGCAGCCAGCGCCGTCGTGGCCATCATGCCCAGAAGCAGGACAAAGAGCGGTAAAATGCGTTTCTTCATGATGCGCAGCGTCCTTTCTCATCAAATGGATATCATTTGGCCCCGGGACAGACTTCGCCGCCCGCAGCCCTCTCACCTATATAACGATTCAGCTTGGATAATTCTTCACGCAAATGCCCAATTCCTGCAACATTTTTCCCACTATCTTCCCCATTGTGGAATTTTGCTCTTTTCAAAATCCGTCAAACGTTGTACAATAGATATATGAAGGAGCGATCGTGCGTGGATTCCGCCGCACGAAAGATGTAAACGCTTCCACAACGAAGGAGGAGATCCACATGGAGCTTCGTACTGCATCCTCTCCCCGCGACGTGAAGACCTATGACACCAAGCGCCTGCGCGAGGAGTTCCTGATCGACGATCTGTTCAAGGCCGATGATGTGAAGCTGGTCTACAGCCACATCGACCGCATTATCACCGGCAGCGCCGTGCCGGTCAAGGGTACCCTGTCCCTGGACGCAGGCGACGAGCTGCGCGCCGAATACTTCCTGCAGCGCCGTGAGCTGGGTGTGATCAACATCGGCGGCGAAGGCACCGTCACCGTGGACGGCACGGTGTACACCCTGCGCCACCGCGATGGCCTGTATGTCGGCCGCGGCAGCAAGGAGGTCATTTTCGCCTCCAAGGATGCGGATGCTCCCGCCAAGTTCTACCTGAACAGCTGCCCCGCCCACACCGCCTATCCGACGGTGTATATCCGCCCGGAGGATTGCGTCCGCGCCGAGCTGGGCAGCCTGGAAACCGCGAACCACCGCACCATCTGCAAGTACATCCTGCCCGGCCAGGTGCAGAGCTGCCAGCTGGTGATGGGCATGACCAAGCTGGAGCCCGGCTCCGTCTGGAACACCATGCCCTGCCACACCCATGACCGCCGCATGGAGGTCTATCTCTACTTCGACCTGCCGGATGACGGCTTCGTCATGCACTTCATGGGCGAGGGCGATGAGACCCGCCACATCATCATGCGCAACGAGCAGGCGGTCATCAGCCCCTCCTGGTCGATCCATTCCGGCTGCGGCACCCAGGCGTATACCTTCATCTGGGGCATGTGCGGCGAGAATCAGGATTTCGACGACATGGACGGCATCGCCATGCAGGATCTCAAATAAGCTATCTTAATAAGGAGGAAATCCCTATGAATATGTTCTCTCTGGAAGGCAAGGTTGCCCTGGTGACCGGCGCATCCTACGGCATCGGCTTCGCGATCGCCAAGGCTATGGCCAAGGCTGGCGCCACCATCTGCTTCAACGACCTGAAGCAGGAATTCGTTGACCGCGGCCTGGCCGCCTACGAGGCGGAAGGCATCAAGGCCCACGGCTATGTCTGCAATGTCTGCGACGAGGATGCGGTGAACGCCCTGGTCAAGCAGATCGAAGAGGAAGTCGGCGTGATCGACATCCTGGTCAACAACGCCGGCATCATCAAGCGCGTCCCCATGTGCGAGATGAGCGCGGCTGACTTCCGCCAGGTGGTGGACGTTGACCTGAACGCGCCCTTCATCTGCGCCAAGGCCGTCATCCCCGCCATGGCCAAGAAGGGCCACGGCAAGATCATCAACATCTGCTCCATGATGTCCGAGCTGGGC
>CAZIUA010000066.1:0-14952 GCA_964542315.1 uncultured Faecalibacterium sp.
CGAGGGCTATGAGACCTTCGTCGTGCCGGACGATGTGGGCGGCCGCTTCTCCGTGTTGACCGCTGTGGGCCTACTGCCCATCGCTGCGGCCGGCATCGACATTGCCGCCATGATGCAGGGCGCTGCTGAGGCGCGCGAGGTCTGCAAGGACGGCGACATCAACACCAACCCCTCCATGACCTACGCCGCCCTGCGCAACATCCTCTACCGCAAGGGCAAGACCACTGAGATCCTGGTGAACTACGAGCCTGCGCTGACCATGACCGGCGAATGGTTCAAGCAGCTCTTCGCTGAGTCCGAGGGCAAGGACAACAAGGGCATCTTCCCCACCGCGGCGAATTTCTCCACCGACCTGCACTCCATCGGCCAGTTCATCCAGGACGGCACCCGCAGCCTGTTCGAGACCGTCATCTGGGTGAAGGAGCCCCGTTCCGAGGCCATCATCGAGGAGGCCGCGGAGGACATCGACGGCCTGAACTACCTCGCGGGCAAGTCCGTGCAGTTCGTCAACAGCAAGGCCTATCAGGGCACCCTCATGGCCCATATGGACGGCGGCACGCCCAACATCATCATCGAGATCGACCAGGCGGACGCCTATCACTTCGGCTACCTGTGCTACTTCTTCGAGAAGGCTTGCGGCCTGAGCGGCTACCTGCTGGGCGTGAACCCTTTCGATCAGCCCGGTGTTGAGGCGTACAAGAAGAACATGTTCGCCCTGCTGGGCAAGCCCGGCTACGAGGAGCGCAAGGCGGAGCTGGAAAAGCGCCTGTAAGCCCTCGCAAGGTCATCCACATCGCATCCCATACGCTGGTTCCTTCGGGGATCAGCGTTTCTTACGCGGATCATTCATCCCATCGAGCCCCAATCACAAAAGGAGATCTTTCATGCTTCAGAAACTCAAGCGCAAATTCATCGGCGACCGCGCCTTCTACCGCTCCGTGCTGATCATCCTGCTGCCGCTGGTGGTGCAGCAGGGCATCACCTCCGCTGTCAACCTGCTGGATAACCTCATGGTGGGCAACCTGGGCGAGGAGAGCCTGAGCGCCGTCAGCGTGGTCAACCAGATCCTGAACGTCTTCAACCTGACCATCTTCGGCGGCCTGTCCGGCGTGTCCATCTTCGGTGCGCAGTTCGCCGGCAAGAACGATGTGGACGGCATGCGCCAGTCCTTCCGCACGAAAATCTACTTCGGCGTGGCGGTGGTGGTCATCGGCATCGCACTGCTGGCCGGGATGGGCGATACGTTCATCAACATGTTCCTTCAGGGCGAGGTGGACGCCACCCGCGCCGCCTATGCCCTCAGCGAAGGCCATGACTATCTGACCATCATGCTCTTTGGCCTGTTCCCCTTCATGCTCGTGCAGGTCTATGCAGGCTCCATGCGCGAAATGGGCAAGACCGTCGCCACCATGGTGGGCAGCATCGTCGCCATCCTGACCAACCTGGTGCTGAACTTCCTGCTGATCTACCCGACCCGCGAATTGACCGTGCTCGACATGACCTTCACCATGTGGGGCGCAGGCATGGGCGTGCGCGGTGCCGCCATCGCCACGGTGATTGCCCGCTTTGTGGAGATGTTCTTCGTGCTGATCTATGCGCATCTGCATCAGGATCGCTACATCTTCCTCAAGGGCGCCTTCCGCAATGGCTATGTCCCGATGAGCCTGCTCAAGCGCGTGGCCGTCACCGGCCTGCCGCTGATGCTCAACGAGGTGCTGTGGAGCCTGGGCATGGCTTTCATCAACCAGTGCTACTCCACGCGCGGCATGACCGCCCTGGCGGCGCTGAACATCACCACCACCGCGTGGAACCTGTTCTGCATCATCATGTTCGCCATGGGCAATGCGGTGTCCATCATGGTCGGGCAGTGCCTTGGCCAGGGGGACAAGCAGGGCGCGCGCGACACGGATGACAAGCTGCTCTTCATCACCGTGGTCAGCCACATCATCCTCGGCGGCATGCTGATCCTCTGTGCGGAGATCATCCCGAACTGGTTCAACGTGTCGGAGGAGGCGCGTTCCCTCGCCGCGCAGACCCTGGTCATCGCAGGTGCGTCCCTGCCCATCCACGCCTTCCTGCATGCGACCTATTTCACCATCCGTTCCGGCGGCAAGACCTTCATCACCTTCCTGTTCGACTCGGTGTATACCTGGTGCGTGCCGGCGGTGCTGGCCTTCTGCCTGAGCCGCTTCACGGATATGAGCGTGGTGAGCATGTACTTCTGCATCCAGTTCATCGACGTGGTGAAGCTGGTGATCGGCCTGTTCATGCTCCGATCGGATTTCTGGGCCAATGACCTGGTGAACGACTGATTTCCCTGTATTTTCAGCGCCCCTGCTTTCGTGCAACATGCGAAGGCAGGGGCTTTTTTGCATGTAAATACGCCTGCCTTCATCGAAGAAAGCAGGCGCATCGATCGCGGATCATGCGTTTGTGAGCAGGTCGTAAAGGGCATCCTGGCTCAGCACGCCGCGCTTCATATCGCGCGGGATGCGTCCGGCCTCATCCGCCTCATAATCGCGCTGCCAGTCGCCACTGTTCAGGTAGTCGGACAGGCACTGCAAGTCCGCCGGGGCAGCATGAAGGCGCGCCCGGTCGAAGGCGTCCTCCATGGCGGCGATGCGGCGGATGTCTTTCTGCGGCAGCATCGCCCAGTCCGGCAGATGCGAAAAGCGCAGGCACTTGCCCTGCCACGGGAAGGTGATGCAGCAGGAATAGAGCATCGGGGCGGAATTTTCGTCCCGCGCGCCGTATTTGTGGTCGCCCACCAGGGGATGCTTCCGGCTGGCGAACTGCACGCGAATCTGATGGCTCCGTCCGGTGTACAGGCGGATACGCACCAGCGCAGGATCTTCCTGCGTCAGGCGGGTGAAGGTCAGGCGGGCGCGCTTGACGCCCTTGCGCTCGCGGCGGACGACAAAGACCTTGTTCTGCCGTGCATCCTTGAGCAGCAGATCCGTCCAGTCACCCGTGGCCTCCGGCACGCCATGGACGCGCGCGACGTATTCCTTCACCATCTCACCCTCCTGGATGAGCCGGGAGAGCGCGGCCGCTGCGGCCTTGGTGCGGGCGTAGACCATCACGCCGCCCACGTTCAGGTCAAGGCGGTGGACGGTATAGCATTCGCCGCCGAGCTCGCTCACGATGGCGGCAGGCAGGGCGGATTCCGCATCCAGCCCCACCGGCTTGAGGACGACGGCCAATTCGCTGTCGTGGTACAGCACTGTCAGCGCGCTCACCGCCCCAGCTCCTTGGCGCAGGGGTCGATGTCCAGCGTGGCGAAGTAATCCTGGGCGGTCTCGGCGCGGCGGATGAGCCGGAAGCCGCCGTCCACGGTGTGGAGCACCTCTGCTGAGCGCAGGCGCCCATTATAATTATAGCCCATGGCATGCCCGTGTGCGCCGGAATCGTGGATGACCAGCAGGTCGCCGATGTCGATGGCAGGCAGCGCGCGGTCGATGGCGAACTTGTCGTTGTTCTCGCACAGGCAGCCGGTCACGTCGTACACATGATCGTGAGGCAGCTGCTCCTTGCTGCAGACGGTGATGTGGTGGTACGCGCCGTACATCGCCGGGCGCATGAGGTTGGCGCAGCAGGCATCCACGCCGATGTAGTGCTTGTAGGTGTCCTTGCGGTGGAGGACGCGGGTCACCAGCCAGCCGATGGGACCGGTCATCCAGCGGCCAAGCTCGGTCTTGATGGCCACGCCGCCCTCGGGGAAGATCTCCTCATACGCCGCGCGGACGCCCTCGCCCACAGCGAAGATGTCGGTCTTCTGCGCATCGGGGCGGTAGGGGATGCCCACGCCGCCGGAGAGGTTGACGAAGGCCAGCGTCAGGCCGGTGGCGTCCGCCAGGTCGCGCGCGGCCTTGAACAGCAGGCGCGCCAGAGTGGGGTAGTACGCCGTGTCGGTGTTGTTGGAGGACAGGAAGGCATGCAGGCCGAAGCGCTTTGCACCCAGCTCGCGCAGGCGCTTGAGGCCTTCCTCCAGCTGGGCGTAGGTGAAGCCGTATTTCGCCTCGCCGGGATTGCCCATGATCTCCGTGCCGATGCGGAAGTCACCGCCGGGATTATAGCGGCAGCAGACCGTCTCCGGGATGCCGCCGTGCTTGCGGAGGATGTCGATGTGGGTGATGTCGTCCAGGTTGACGAAGGCACCCAGCTCGCGCGCGGCGTCGAACTCGTCATAGGGCATGGCGTTGGCGGAGAACATGATCTCCTCGCCGCGGAAGCCGCAGGCCTTGGCCAGGGTCAGCTCGGTCGCGCTGGAGCAGTCCACGCCGCAGCCTTCCTCCCGCAGGATGCGCAGGATGGTCGGGTTGGGCAGCGCCTTGACGGCGAAGTATTCCTTGAAATCCGGGCACCAGGCGAAGGCCTTGTTCAGGTCGCGGGCATTCTGGCGCAGGCCGGCCTCGTCATACAGGTGGAAGGGCGTCGGGAAGGCCGCCGCGGCAGATTCGAAAACAGCATCGTTCAGGGTGAAATTCGGCATGTGCTTGACTCGCTTTCTTGTTGGGATGGGGGATTCAGCGGACGCAGACCTTCGTCTTCACCCACTGCAGGGCGGGCGCGAGGTCGATGTCCTCGGTCATATCGAGGATGGGGAAGCCTTCGGCGTTGAAGTGGACGCGGCGCACACCGGAGGAACGCGCGCCGAAGACAATCTCGCTGCCTGCCACGGGGGTGCTGCTGGAGCCCTGGGTGGTCTGCTGCCAGCCGGAGCGCGCATGGTAGGTGTTCCACACCAGACCGTCCCCGTCGGTGACGTAGGCGTTGTGACCAGGGCCGTATTCGCCCTGCACGCTGCGGGAGGTCAGCAGGGGATAGTTCTCCTTCGTCCAGGAGGCCGGGTCGAGGGGGTCTGCACCGTCCGCCATGCTCAGCATGCCCACGGAGTAGGTGCTGTCCACCGCCGCGCCGGAATAGCTCAGGTAGATGCGGCCGTCACGATAGAGCGCGAAGGGACCTTCCACCACGAAGGTGTGGTTGTTTTCCCAGCCGTATTCGGGCATGGTGAGCACCTGGGGCTCGGTCAGGAGCTGCCAGGGCTTGTCCGGGTCGATCTCGGCGATGTAGAGCCATGCGCCCAGGTCGATGGGCTGGAATTGCCGCTGGCTCCACACGGCATAGAGGCGATCCGCCGACCAGAACACCGTCATGTCCAGCGTGATGCCTTCAGGGCCGTAGAGCATGCTGCCGTCCGGGCGGACGACGCGGCGGGGCATCTCCCAGTCGGAGGCCTTGATGGGATTGCCGCCTTCCTTCAGCGCCATGACATGGCTCTGCTCGCAGAAGAAGCTCTCCGGCGTGCCGGCGTGGAAGATGTAGAGCTTTCCGCGGATGATGTGCATCTCCGGCGCCCAGAGCAGGTTGCCCAGATGGGGATACATGGTCGTATCGAGGATGCAGCTCTGCTGTGCGGTGGCCAGGGCAGGAATGCTGTCCGCCTCGCGGATGTAGAGGGTGTGGTTGGCATCCAGATCGTTGGTGGAGATGAAGTAATACTTGCCGTTCCAGCGGCACATGGCCGGATCTGCCTTGTGCCAGGCCATGGGGAACTCATAATGGGGCTGATGGATGCGGCCTTCCACCTCGTACTCGCCGGGAGTGGAGAGATCCACCTGATCCAGCTGCCAGTCCACGGGCTTTTCGACCGTGCTGCCGTCGGAATACCGGCAGACGGCCTTCACCTGCGCCAGCTCAGCGGCGGAGACGCAGGACACCTGCTCAGGCACCTCATTGGCGACGTTCACCGGCGTGAGGAAGCGCGTGCGCAGGCGGTCGGCGGTGTCCTGGGGGATGTCGGTCACGCCGGCAGGGATGCAGCCCGCGGGGAGGGTCAGCCCGTTCAGGTCGGGGAGGGCGCGCGCGGCGTATTCCGCAGCCAGCGGATCGCTCACCGGCAGGAGCGCCTGCTCGGCAAAGTGGATCAGATCAGCGGAGGTGAAGTGGAGCAGCTGCCCTTCGCTGGCGGCATCGGGGGTGCCGTCGGTTTCGATGCGGCGCGCCAGCAGATGCCAGCCGTCCTCGCGGCGGATCAGCCACGGCTCGCGCAGGGAATAGGGGTGGAGCGAGCCGTCCGCCTGTGGAACGGCCCTGGCATACACGATGCCGGAATTATGCAGCAGCGGCTGGCAATCGCCGCCGTCGATCAGGGCAAAATGGACACTGTCCGCCAGCTTGGGGGCATAAATGTTGTCCGCCTGGGGCTCGCGGGTGTAGAAAAGGAGCTTCATCGGGTGATCCCTCCTTGCATTTGCTGCGCCTATTATCGCATATTAGGCGGACTTTCGCAAGGGGAGAAACGCAAACTGTCAGGAAATGAGGAGAAGCGGGCAAAAAGTGCAAAATGGGGCAGAATGGGCAGTCTCAGGCCGGTTTTGCCTTGACACGTTCCGCTGACGGGCATACAATAAAGACAATCAGTACGTTTCATAAGGGAGGAATCATATATGCAGCCTCAGTTGGAGAAGCTCGACCGTGGCCTGGTGGCCGTGAAGACCCCCGACGGGGTGTACCTGTCCTGGCGCTTCCTGCGCGAGGAGGTGCGCGGCGCGGAGAAGGATCGCCTCACCGGTGCGGATTTCGTCGTCCTGCGCAATGGCGAAAGCATCGCCACCGTTGCCGACAGCACGAACTATGCCGATCCTGACGGCACGGTGGAGGATGCATACGCCGTGGCGGCGGTGCTGGACGGGGAACAGCAGGCCCCATGCGCGCCGGTGAAGCCCTGGGCGAACGGCTATCTGGACATCCCCCTGCACAAGCCGGAGGGCGGCGTCACCCCGGCCGGAAAGTCCTTTGAGTACACCGCCAATGACCTGTCAGTGGGCGATGTGGACGGCGATGGCCAGTATGAGCTCTTCGTCAAGTGGGATCCAAACAACTCCCAGGATGTGTCCATCAAGGGCTACACGGGCAAGTGCTATATCGACTGCATCAAGCTGGACGGCACGCTCCTGTGGCGCGTGGATATGGGCGTGAACATCCGGGCCGGCGCGCATTACACCCAGTTCATGGTGTATGATTTCGATGGCGACGGCAAGGCGGAAATGGCCGTCAAGACCGCGCCGGGCAGCTGCATCACCCGGTATCTGCCCGACGGCAGCACCCAGACGGACTATATCACCCTCCTGCCGGAGGACATTGCGCGCGGCGTGACCCATGCGGACAATTATGTTTGCTCCGGCGAGAGCTACCGCCGTCACATGGCGGAAGTCTTTATGGCCTGGCATGCGCATCCGGAGGTCGTGGCGGGTCACTGGCCGGACACGCTGGAGAAGTGCTTCGGCATTGAGCAGCGCTATGCGTATCCCCTTTGCGAGGCGGATGCGCTGTCCCTGGCGGATTACTTCATCGATGAATACGCCCCTTCCCGTTCGCCACGCAATGAGCTGCGCAAGTTCGAGGGCTTCATCTATGACGGCCCGGAATACCTGACCATGTTCTCCGCGGACGGTCATGAACTGCAAACCATCGGCTTCCCCTTCCCCCGTGTGGACGATGGCCTCCTCTGGGGCGATTATGCCTGGTTCCGCATTGAACCCTGCAACCGTGTGGATCGCTTCCTGTCCGGCGTGGCCTATCTGGATGGCGTGCATCCCTCGCTGATCGTCTGCCGCGGCTATTACACTCGTGCGTGCATCGCGGCGTATGACTTCCGGGGCGGGGAATTCACCCTGCGCTGGACGGTGGACAGCGGCTTTGTCCCGATGCAGAATCCCTTCTGCCGTATGCCCGGCGACGCAGAAAACGGCACCGACCCTGTTTACGGCTGCATCGCCGGACAGGGCAACCACAGCCTCTCCACCGCCGATGTGGACGGCGACGGCTGCATGGAGATCATCTACGGCGCGGCTACCATCGACCATGACGGCACCGTGCTGTATTCCTCCACGGGCGTTCGTCCTGACGGCGTGACCGCCAAGCTCGGCCATGGCGATGCCATGCATGTGGCGAAGATCGACCCGGATCGCGAGGGCTTCCAGATCTTCAATGTGTTCGAGGAAGGCCGCAGCGTTCCCTATGGCTATGCCCTGCGCGACGCAAAGACCGGCGAGGCCTTCTTCGGCGAATACTACGAGGGTGACCTGGGACGCTGCATGATCGGCGATGTGACCGATGGCCGCGGCCTGGAGGTCTGGGCGATGCAGATGCGCAATGTCAAGGGCGAATTCCTGGATGTGAAGAACCCCTCCACGAATATGCGCATCTACTGGGCGGGAGATCTGACCACCCAGTTCACCGACGGCGCGGATTACCTGGGCGAGAAGGTCAAGTGCGGTCTGGTCAGCGATATCTGCCATGGGGTGATGCTCCGCCCCGAGGGGACGCTGACCAACAACGGCACGAAGGGCAATCCCGGCCTGGTGGCGGATATCTTTGGCGACTTCCGTGAGGAACTGCTCCTGCGCACGGAGGATTCTACCGCCATCCGCGTGTATGTGTCCACCGACGTCACCACGCACAAGCTCCATACCCTCATGCACGACGCCATGTATCGCTGCGGCGTGGCCTGGCAGAACAACTGCTACAATCAGCCGGGCTATCCGTCCTTCTACTATGCGCATGACATGGATTTCCGCGATGTCCTGGGGACGATCGAGCAAAAGGAAGATTGACAGCGCAGCGGCATCGGTGCTATACTGATGCCAGCATTTGAAGGAGGTGAGCGGTATGTTTGTGATTTTGTCCGAGCACGGAGCATTCTGCCGTTCACTTTGCATGGGCTGACGCAGCGCCTTTTCATCGTGAAAACAGAAATTAAGCATGCTTCGCTGACCGGAGCATGCTTTTTTGCTGCGATGAAAGGAAATGGACGATGCATTATACCGATACTTTGATGACGGATTTCTCGGATGCTGCCCTTCAGCATGCGTTCCGCACCTATTATGGCGAGCTGGGCGTAAACGTGACGAACTGGGACGGACTATTTGCAGAAATGAGCGCGGGCGAAGATGTCGTACTTGTTCGCCGTGATGAAAATGGTGCAATTGTCGGCTTCATCATGTTCGTGACCTCGGATGAGGTGACGGCATGGCGTGGTTTTTTCTGCACGCGTTTGGGCTGTATTGAGGAATTTTGGATCGCAAGCGAATACAGGGGACAAGGACATGGAATGGCTTTGCTGCGTTTGGCAGAGGAACATCTTGCGCGTCAGGCATGCGCCTATGCCATCCTGACCACGGATACAGCCCCCGCCTTTTACGAAAAGTATGGGTATACGCTGCAAGCAGGCATCCATGCGAAAAATGGCGATTCCGTCTACTTGAAACCCTTGTGCTTTCTATGATATAATCGCGCGGGAGCTTTCCGATCGCCCCCGCACCCCTTCGGCTTGAACCAACCGCATCCATGTGATATAATGAAGCGAAAAAACATCAGGAGGCCGCTTATGCTGCGTAAGATCGCATCCTTCACCATCAACCATGATACCCTGACCCCCGGCATGTATGTCTCCCGCGTGGACGGGGACTGCATCACCTACGACCTGCGCTGCAAGTGGCCCAATCGCGGCGACTATCTGCCCCAGGCGGCGCTGCATACCATCGAGCATCTGGTGGCGACCTATGTGCGTTCCTCCGCCTGGTCGGATCAGGTGGTGTACTTTGGCCCCATGGGCTGCCGCACGGGTTTCTACCTCATCCTGCGGGCTGCCGTCACCGCGCAGCAGGCCATCGACCTGGTGAAGGCGGCGTTTGCCTTCGCGGCGGACTTTACGGGCGACATCCCCGGCGCGAAGCAGATCGAATGCGGCAACTATCTGGAGCATGACCTGCCCGGCGCCAAGGCGGAAGCCGCTGCCTACTGCCGTGTGCTGGCGGATGTCACGCCGGAAACGCTGACCTATCCCCAGTGAGGTGGCCAAGATGAAGATCGCATTTGTGGGGGATCTCCACGGCAATATGATCGCCACGCAGGCCATGGCGGCTGAATTGCAGCGCCAGGGTGCGGAAGCCATCTACTTCCTGGGGGACGCGGTGGGCAAGGGCCCGCAAAACGCGGAGACCTGTGACTGGGTGCGCGCGAATTGCAGCGTTTGCGTCGGCGGCAACTGGGATTACGGCATCGGCGGAAAGGAATTTCCGGCGGATGACTATTTCTGGAACCAGCTTGGCCCAGAGCGTATGGAATGGCTGCGGACGCTCCCCATGGAGGCGGACTGCTGGATCAGCGGCGTACACTTCCGCCTGTTCCATGGCCGTCCGGTGACGCCGATCATGTATGCACAGACGGACAAGGAGGTCTTTGCGGAGGCCTTCCATGCCCACGGAACAGATTATTCCGGCATTATCTTTGCCGACAGCCATCGTCCCTTCGTCCGCACGCTCAATGACGGCTATGCGCTCAACACCGGCAGTATCGGCAACAGCATAGGCGTGCCGAAGGCGCATGCGCTGCTGATCGACGGTCAGCTGGGAGAAACGCGTCCTGCGCCGCTGTCGATGACGGTGCTGTCCGTGCCGTATGACAACGAGAAAATGGCGGAAATCGCCCGGGCGGACGAGTATCTGCCCCATCGCGATTCCTTTGTCCGCGAGGTGCTCACGGGCATCTATTCGCGCTAAAACGGAACAGATTCGGGATGCTGCCGGGCGGTATCCCACTGCGTGTCAAAAAAGTGGCGAAAGCCACTTTTTTGAGTTTTGCACTCCGTCACTGTCAGGACTGCACTCCGTCACTGTCAGGACTGCAAGCAGCCCTGACGGCCGTTCCTCCGTGTAAGGAAGCGTTTTGCAAGCAAAACTGCACGAAAATCGCCGCACATGTCGCCGATTTTCGATTTTCAGTCTGCCGACGGCGAGTTACTGAACCGAAAATGATTCGAAAACCCATTTCGGGATACTGTAGGGCGGTATCCCGTTTTTACTTGCAAAAAAACCGCGCCGATCGTGCATGGATCAGGCGCGGTAGTGTCAGGTGCTGCTTGGCACGGGGAGGAGGATGCGCAGTTCGAACCATTCCCCCTGGGTGCTGATGGTCATGGAGCCGTTGTACTTGGACACCACATCGCGGATGCTCTTCAGGCCGAAGCCGTGGAAGCGCTTGTCCTGCTTGGTAGTGGCAGGGATGCCGTTTTCGTAGGCCAATTCGCCCTCGTAGCAGTTTTCCACGCGGATGCGCAGGAATTGCTTCTGTCTGGCGATGGACACATGGATCAGCCGCTTTTCGGGGTCGGCGAGCTTGCAGACGCCTTCGATGGCGTTGTCCAGCGCGTTGCCGAAGAGCGCGGAGAGATCCATCGGGTGCATGAAGGACAGCTCCGCGCCGTCCGCCACGCAGGTCAGGGAAATGCCCTGGTGCTGGCATTGCAGGGACTTGGCGGACAGAAGCGTGTCCAGGACGCGGTTGCCGGTCTTGTTCTGCACCTCGTACTGGCGGATCTCCTGTTCCATCCGGTCGAGGTATTCCAGCTTGGTCTCGCTGTCCATTTCCGAGCGCAGCAGGCGGATCTGGTGTTTCAGGTCGTGATATTTCTGATCTACCAGGGCGATGGTCTCCTCGGATACGCGGTAATTCTCATATTGCATGTGGAGCATCGTCTGCAGGAAGTCCACCTCCAGGCGGGTGTTGAGCTCCTGCAGCTGCGCGTGGTAGGCATAGAGCATGATCAGGCCGCCCAGATCCACCAGCGTGCGGATGATGAAGATCTCCGCGGTGAACTGGCTGGAAAAGGGGGTGTTCTTGAACGCATAGCTCAGGTTGCTGACGGAGAAGGCGGTGAAGCAGAGCACCACGGCGGTCTGCAGCTCCTTCCAGCCGATGGGCAGGCGACCGTAATCCGGCCGGTATTTGCGCTCCATCAGGTACATCACGCCGTACACAGCCCCGTGGCTGAACAGCAGGAAGAGCAGGTTCACATACCACTGCAGGGGGAATTTCAGCACCGTCACGCCGAAGTAGAACAGCTGCCACTCCAGCGACGCGGCGAATTCGCCCAGGGTGAAGGCGCGTGCACAGAAGTAGCCGGCCTTCTTCCACGGGATGTCGCAGCAGGTCTTGATGCACAGGAGCATCAGCGCGACGGAGAAGAACATGCAGGGGAAGAACCACTGCACGGCGATGCCGTCCGTGGCGCTCATGAAGATGCCCAGCGCCGCCAGGAAGCCGGTCAGGATGGCGGCGAGCTTCCAGCCGCGGAACCGGCGCGGATTGGGCAGGATGTAGAACACGCAGCTCAGCCAGTAGGTGAGGACGTAGTAAATGCCCGGCGTGCGGGACAGATCAGCCGAAACCGCAAGCGGATTCATTTGCTCACCTCGTTGATGTAGTTGTTGAGGGCATCGAGCAGGGGCTTTTTCCGGGCGCGGCTGACCTGGATGAGATCCTCGCCGACGAGGATATCACTGGCCTGCACCTCCTGCACATATTCCAGGTTGACCAGATAGCATTTGTTGCAGCGGAAGAACCGCTCCGGCGGCAGCGTGCGCTCCACCTCGCTCAGCGTCCCCTTGGCGGCGAAGGTCTCGCCCGTCAGGTGGAACATCAGGTCGTGATCCTGCACCTCGATGTAGGTGATGTCGCTCAGGTCGATCTTCTTCACGCCCCCGCGCACCTGAACGCTGATGAAGGTCTTGCGGCGCTTGTGCATGCGGGCGATGGCGCGGTCGATCCGCTGGGAAAAGGCGTAGTAGGAGACGGGCTTGAGGACGTAATCCAGCGCGTCCACCAGATAGCCCTTCATGGCGTAATGGGGCGTGCTGGTGATGAAGATGATGACCACCTCGCTGTCCGCCTGACGGATGCGTTCGGCGGCCTCCATGCCGTTGAGGCCGGGCATGACAATGTCCATGAGGATCACGTCATAATTGGCGGTATAGCCGTTGACGATGGCCTCCCCATCGGTGAAGACGGTGATGCTGAACTTGACGCCGGCATCCTTGGCGTAGCGTGCAAGATACTGCTGCAGCTCCGTGCGGCTGGCGGCATCATCCTCCACCAGGGCAATACGGATCATGACATTCCCTCCTCTGTACATCGTTTTCGAACGATCACTCTGTGTGAATTATAGCATATTCCGGCGATTCACGCAATTCCTGCGATTCATCCTGCGCCATCTGCACGGAAAGATCGCGGATGATCCGCTCCGTGCGCACCTGGACGCCCTGTGTGGTCAGATGGCTGTCGATGAGGTAGAAATCCGTCGCGGGGAAGAGGTAATCCTCGATATCCGAAATGACGGGGACGGCCAAGTGGTCGCACAGATGCTGATGCAGCGCCGCGCGCGCCTCCTTTGTGGAGCCCTCCGTCAGGCTGGACCAGTTGCGCGGCGTGTAGGAGAAATACACTCGCACGCCCTTGCGCAAAAAGGGCTGATAGGCGGCATTCAGCCGGTCGATGAGGGCGGAGGGGAAGGCGTCCGCGGTGTAATCCGCCCGGAAGGACTGAAGCAGCACATCCTCCGTGCCGCCCTGACGCGGCAGGATGAGATCCCCCTGCACGTTGTAGGTGTCGAAGGGGTAGTGCTGTCCGTCATCGTCAAAGCCGTTGGCGCTGACGGCATAGCTGCCGCTGCCCATGACGCTGCGTGCGGTGAGATACTGTCTGAGGCTGTCGAACGCCGCTGTGTAATCACGCAGATCCAGCAGCGAAAACGCATCGTAATTTGCCTCCATCATGGCAAAAAGGTGCGCATCGAGGCGGTTCGTTTCGCAGAACTGGTCATCGGTGGTGTCGAATTCCGGCGCGGACAGAAGGATGTCGCCCGGCTGCATCAGGTCACAGATCAGGTCATACTGGGGCAGCGCATTGGTGTAGGCGTACACGCCCATGTTGGCCACCTCGTATTCGGGGAAGGCCGCATGGATGGCCGGGCTGTCATAGCCATAGCGCCCGGACGAGCCGGAGAACAGCACGATCTTGCGCTTGTCGCGGATGGACAGGTGCCAGTCATACTTGTCCGCGAAGGTGTCGAAATAGGTGCCGCTGTACACCGGATGGGTCGCAGCGTTGATGCGCAGGGTGGCCAGATGGGCACAGCCCTCGAAGGAGGCGTCGTAGATGTAATACAGGCTGTCAAAGAGGGTGACTTTCTCCACCGTGCTGCCCGTGAAGGCGCCGCGCTCCACGCTGAACATGGTTTCCGGCAGCACGACGCTGCGGATGGGCGCGTCCGCGAAAGCACCAGCACAAACGCGCGTGACCTTCGCGCCGCCGAGCCACTGGGGGATCACCACATCCGCCGCCGTGCCGAGATACGCCGTGATGTGTGCCTCGTTTCGCTCGATGCGGTAGGTGAAGTCTGCCTCCGGGGAGCAGGCCGCCCACTGGGCGTAAAGGGTCAGGCCGTCCGCACGGCCGATGCGGCTGCCCAGACCGACCTCAATGCCGCTGCCGTCGGGGGCGGTGTTCCAGCTGGTCAGAACATGGCCTTCGCGGGTGAAGTACCGCGTGCCTTGCGCCGTGTTGACGCGCAGGTGATTTTCATTTGCAGGCAGGGCGATGACCTTTTCGCCCTGTCGGGTGACGCCGCCGTTGCCGTCATAGCGGATGGTTTTCCCTGCAGGGGTTTCGGGGACAGCAGGCCGGGCGATGTCCGCCTGTGAATCCCCATGACCGCGCAAACGGGAGGCATGATCCGCCCAGAAGTAATTCGTCATCCACGCCGAAAGCTGCTGCTGCGGCACATAGACCAGCGCATCCGTCTGACTCAGCAGACCACGCCCGACGGTGCATTCCGCAGGCGAATCATGCGTCAGGACGATGCGTGTCAGGGCCGTGCAGCCAGCGAAGGATGCGTCCTCCAGCCGGGAAATGCTGCGCTGGATGGTGACCTCGCGAATGGTCTGGTTCCCGGCGAATACGTCGGGCGAAAGGCTCGTCACGGGCAGGCCTTCCATGCTGACAGGCAGGATGAGCGCCTCGCGCGTGCGACCTTCAGCGGTCAGGCCGGTCAGGCGGACGGCGCCGTCCGCAATGGCATAGGTGAAGCAGGCCGCGTCGCGATCGTCG
>CAZIUA010000067.1:0-14794 GCA_964542315.1 uncultured Faecalibacterium sp.
GGTGTACTCCATCACAAAGTACAGTCCGCCCAAACCGGCGATCATGCCGCCGATGACGGTGCTCAGGTATTTGTAGGCGGATACGTTCACGCCCGCCGCATCGGCGGTGGCGGCGCTTTCGCCAACGGCCCGCAGGTTCAGGCCCACGCGGGTCTTGTACAAAAGCCAGCTCAGCACGACGGTCAGGATGATGCACAGGTAGCTCAGGAAGCCGTAGCCAAACAGCACCGGGCCGATGACGGGAATCTCCGACAAAAAGGGAATCCTGGCCCGGAATACCGACGCGGTGGCCGCCGTGGAGATCTGGCCCACGCCGCCTGCCAGCTTGGACAGGGAGCCGCCGAAGAAGTTGCCAAAGCCCACGCCAAAGGTGGTCAGGGCAAGGCCGGTTACGTTCTGGTTGGCCCGAAGGCTGATGGTAAGCACGCTGTAAATCAGCCCGCCCAGGGCGGAGCACACAAGGGCGCAGAACAGGGCAATCAGCATGCCCACCATGGGGATGGGCTGGGCCACGCTGTTTTCGTACAGGAACGCGCCCATCAGTCCAGCCACGCCGCCCATGTACATCATGCCGGGTACGCCAAGGTTCAGGTTGCCGCTTTTTTCGGTCAGGATCTCGCCGTTGGCGCCGTACAGGATCACCAGCCCCTGCCCGATGGCCTTTTGCAGAAAGGTAATCAGTACGCTCATGCCTTAACCTCCTCCTTGTCCCGCTTGCGCATCTCCACCCGGTAGTTGATAAAGAACTCGCAGCCTAAGATGAAGAACAGGATGATGCCCGTCAGGATCTCGCTGGCATTCTCGTTCAGGCCAAACTGGGTGGCCAGCTGGGAGGAGCCCTTCTGCATAAACACCAGCAGGAAGCTGACCAGCATCATGCTGAAGGGGTTCAGCTTGCCCAGCCACGCCACCACAATGGCGGTAAAGCCGCGGCCGCCCGCCAGACCGGTGGAGATGGTGTGGCCCACATCGGCGCTGAGCAGGTAGCCGGTCAGGCCGCCCAAAGCACCGCAGATGGCCATGGTGCGGATGATGACCTTCTTTACGTTGATGCCGGCATAGTGGGCGGTGTTTTCGCTTTCGCCCACCACGGCAATTTCGTAGCCCTGCTTGGAGTAGCGCATGTATACATACAGGATGATGGCCAGTGCCAGCACAATCAGGCAGGTGAGCAGGTATTTGTTGCCGCCGATGGAGGGCAGCCAGCCCGCTTTGCTGGTGCTGTTAATCAGGCCCACGTTGTTGGAGCCCTTGGGGTTCTCCCAGTACACAATGCCAAAGGATACCGCCTGTGTGGCGATGTAGTTCATCATCAGGGTAAACAGGGTTTCGTTGGTGTTCCAGTGGGCCTTGAAGAAGGCGGGAATCACGCCCCACAGCATGCCCGCCGCAATGCCCGCCAGCGGGCACAGGGTGTACAGCAGCCAGGAGGGCAAATTTGCGCCGTAGATCATCACGGCGGCGGTAGCCATAGCGCCCATCAGCACCTGGCCCTCCGCGCCGGTGTTCCAGAAGCGCATGCGGAAGGCCGGCATCACCGCGAAGCCGATGCACAGCAGGATGGCCGTATCGCGCAGGGTGATCCACATGCGGCGGGTCGTGCCTACAGCACCGTCGATCAGCGCGCCATAGACACTCAGCGGGTTCATGCCCGTCAGCAGAACGATGATGACCGCGCAGACGATGAGCGCCAGCACGATGGCCAGCAGGCGGATCGCAGCGCCGCGCAGGAAGGAAGGACGATCCCGCTTCACCACATGGAAAAGCGGTGCCTTTTGAACGCTCGTCATGCTTGTGCCTCCTTCTTCTCATGGTTTCCGGTCATCAGCAGACCGATCTGTTCCTTGGTAGCCGTGCGGGCATCCACCACGCCGGTGATCTTGCCATCCGCCAGCACCAGGATGCGGTCGCTCAGGGCCAGCAGCACGTCCAGATCTTCGCCGACGCAGATGACGCAGCTGCCGTTCTTCTTCTGCTCATTGAGCAGACTGTAAATCGTATAGGAAGAGTTGATATCTAGGCCGCGGACGGGATACGCCACCATCAGCACCTGCGGAGAGGATGCGATCTCGCGTCCGACCAGCACCTTCTGCACATTGCCGCCGGACATACGCCCCACGGGGGAATCAACGCTGGGCGTCACGACAGCCAGCTCGTGCATGATGCGTTCGGCCAGATCGTGAGGCTGCTTGCGATGGGAGAAGAAGCCGCGTCCGGCGCGGTAATAGCGGAGCATCATGTTATCCGTCATGCCCATGGAGGCCACCAGGCCCATGCCCAGACGATCTTCCGGGACGAAGGCCAGGCGGATGCCGATCTCGCGGATCTTCCGCGCGGACATCTTCGTCAGCTCCTTGATATGCCCCTTGCGGTTGGTATACTGGATGGAGCCGCTGACCATGGGCTGAAGGCCGGCGATGGCCTCGAGCAGTTCCTTCTGACCGGAACCGGCAATGCCGGCCACACCGAGGATCTCGCCGGTGTAGGCCTGGAAGCACGCATGGGACAGCACTTCGCGGCCTTCCTTATTGACGACCGTCACATCCTGCACATCCAGCTTCAGCTTCGGATCCACGGGGTCGGGCCGCTCGATATCCAGGACGACCTTTTCGCCCACCATCATTTCCGTCAGGCTCATTTCGGTGGCGTCGCAGGTGTTCACCGTGTCCATATAGCGGCCCTTGCGCAGGACAGCCACGCGGTCGGACAGTGACAGCACCTCGTTGAGCTTGTGCGTGATGATGATGATGGAATGCCCCTGGAAACGCATATTGCGCAGCACCTGGAAGAGCTTCTCCGTCTCCTGAGGGGTCAGCACGGCGGTGGGCTCGTCCAGGATGAGGATGTGCGCGCCGCGGTAGAGCATCTTGACGATCTCGACCGTCTGCTTCTGGCTGACGGACATTTCATAGATCTTGGCGTCCAGATCCAGCTCAAAGCCGTATTTGTCCAGCAGCGCCTGGATGTCGGCCTTGATAGCTTTCATGTCCAGCTTCAGCTTGCCGGGCAGGCCCAGGACGATGTTTTCGGCAGCGGTCAGCACATCCACGAGCTTGAAGTGCTGATGGATCATGCCGATGCCCAGGTCGAAGGCATCCTTGGGCGAGCGGATGATGACTTCCCGGCCTTCCACGAAGATGTGTCCGGCATCCGGGAAGTAAATGCCGGCAAGCATGTTCATCAGGGAGGTCTTGCCGGAGCCGTTCTCCCCCAGCACGGCGAGGATCTCACCGCGGCGGATGGTCATGCTGATGTCCTCATTCGCCACGACCTGGCCGAAGTGTTTGGTGATGCCCCGCAATTCGATCATAGCATTCGTTTGATTGGTCTGCAAAGAGAACCCCTCCGTTATCCTTCTTACGATACATAGCGCAAATGCCCTGCCGCCCGAAGGTGACAGGGCAAAGTTTGCACAGATGGTCAAGACAGACCTGATTGGGGATTATTCCACCATGGTGATGCCGTCGACATCCAGGCCGAAGTAGGGCGCGCTACGCAGGGTGGACTCAGCAAAGTAGCCATCCACGATCGCCTCGCCGAAATCAGCCACATAGTCGCCGTCGGTGTCGAACGCGGCGCAGGTCGTCACGGTCTCGCCCTTCACGGTGAAGGTGGCGGTGTCGAACACATGCAGGGTGCCGGCCTTGAGGGCAGCCTCGACCTCAGCGACCTTTTCAGCGGTGCCGGGGGCGACCAGCTTCTCGTTCAGCTCGGTCACATACACAGCGCCGTCCACATAGCCCTGGCACCAGTCAGACGCGAAGGACTCGCCCGCCAGGACGTTCTCCAGGGCGAACTTGAAGTAGGCGCCCCAGTTGATTGCGGCGGAGGTCAGCGCGGTGTTGGGGGCCGCGGGGATCATGGAGATGTTGTAGCCCACGCAGGGAACGCCCAGCGCCTCGCACGCGGAAGGAGCACCGGTAGTGTCAGCATGCTGGGAGATCAGCTTGCAGTTGTTGGCGATCAGCGCCTCAGCGGCTTCCTTTTCCAGCGCCAGGTCACCCCAGGAGTTGGTGAACTTTACTTCCATGGTGACGGAGGGACAAACGGAGCGGGCGCCCAGATAGAAGGCGGTGTAGCCGGACTTCACTTCCTCGAAGGGGAAAGCGCCGACATAGCCGATCTTGGCTTCTTCCGCGGTGAAGGCGCCTTCGTCGATCAGCTGGTTGAGCTTCAGGCCGGCAACGACACCAGCCACGTAGCGGGCCTCGTAGATCGCGGCGAAGAAGTTGTGGGTGTTCTCAAGCTCGGTGAAGGCAGCGCCGGTACCGGTGGCATGGCAGAACTCGATCTCAGGATATTCCTCGGCGGCCAGCCAGAGGTAGGTCTCCTGGCCGAAGGAGTTGGCGATGATGATGTCACAGCCCTGCTCCGCAAGGTCGATGGCAGCCTCGTAGGCCGCTTCGGTCTCGGGCGTGTTGTACTTGTAGATGATCTGATCCTCGCTGATGCCCAGCTCCTTGCAGGCAGTGCGCAGACCGTTGATGTGGTTGGCAGTGTATCCTTCGTTTTCGTCACCGATGCAGATCAGGCCGATCTTGATCTGATCCGCAGCAACGCCGTCAGCATTGGCCACGACAGCCATGCTCAGCAGCATGCACAGGGCAAGCAGCAGAGATGCAAACTTCTTCATCCGGATGTTCCTCCCATTGTCGAAATATGTGTTTTGAACGACTCCCCTATCATACACCTATTTTCCTGTTTTGTAAATAGCATTTCCGAACATTCTTTTTTTATTTTTTTCATATGTTCGCAAAAGACGGAAGATGCGCCAAATCGAATTGGGCGTTTTTCGCATTTCATTCGGTTATGAGGCTTTTTCATGTATTCGGAACATTAAATGGAAGAGTCCGCCCGCACGGCTGGACGGCGCAGGCATACACCGCCGGATGAAAGCATACATTGCTTGCAGATGGAAAGGGGGCGACAGGATGAAACGCCGGTGGCTTGCGTTGATGATGGCGCTCCTGCTGATGCAGGCCGCAGCGCATCCATTGGCGCAGGCGGATACGAAGCAACTGATGATCCACATCGACGTGGAACAGAAGCGCCTGACGCTTTTCCAGGGGGATGAACTCGTCCGTCAGTACACCGTGGCGACGGGCACGCGGGATACGCCGACGCCCATTGGTGTTTTTTCCATTACACATCGCTTTTCCGGGCGGATGTGCGGCTTCGGCACATGCTTTCTCGGTCTGAACGTCCCGTGGGGGCATTATGGCATTCACGGCACCAATCATCCTGAAACGATCGGCGCGAATGCGTCCCACGGGTGTATCCGCATGACGGTTTCGGATGCGGAAGAGCTGTATGCGCGCGTCCCCAATGGCACGAAGGTCTTCATCGAATGCGGCGCTTACGGTGAATTGGGCGGCATGCTGCGGACGCTGAAGAACGGCGACCGGAGCGCGGCGGTGTGCGCAGTCCAGCGGAAACTCAGGGCGCTGGGGTATTATCACGGCTGGCCTGACGGGATCTTCGGTGCCGGGATGCAAAAAGCGGTGGATGAGGCGCGCAAGGCCTTCGGGCTTCCGCCGAACGGCCTGGTCGATTGGGCACTGTATCAGGCGTTGGGGATCACATTGTTTGAATGAGGTAGATATGGATTGGAATGAAACGCGCAGCTTCCTCTCACCCTGTTTCCCGGAGGAGATCCAAAGTGAAATGGATATGCTGCTCCCGGGCGAATTGCGGGAGATCCGCATCCGGGCGGAACGGCCGACAGTCTTCGTGACGGCTACGCGCCGGGTCTCTTTGCCCTGGCAGCCGTCGAAGGCCGAGCTGGATACGCTGATCGAGGCACTTTCGGAGCACAGCCTGTACGCACGGTCTGAGGAGACCTCGCAGGGCTTCCTGACGTTGCGCGGCGGACACCGGATGGGCTTATGCGGCGTCACACGCAAAACCGACGAGAGGTCGGTATTGACCGACGTTGGGTCGGTTTGTGTCCGTGTCGCTGGCGAATGGCCGGGTGCGGCGGATGTCTTGCTTGTTTTGCGTGCGGTCACGGAGGGCATCATGGTGATCGGCGCGCCCGGCAGCGGCAAAACGACCATGCTTCGCGATCTGGCCCGTCAGCTATCCTGCGGAAAGGATGCCATGCAGATCAGCATCGTCGATGAGCGCGGCGAACTGGCTGCTTGCGTCGGCGGCATCCCCCAGCTGGATGTGGGGGCCTGCGATGTGCTTTCCGGATCGGCCAAGCATGAAGCGATCCCGTGGCTGATCCGCAGCATGTCGCCCCAGATGATCATCCTGGATGAGCTGCAAGGGGCAAAGGATGCTCAGGCCGTGCTGGATGCTGCTTATGCTGGTGTGGCGGTATGCGCATCCGTCCACGGACGTTCTCTGCAGGAGGCGGCGCGGCGTCCGGCCTTGGCTGAATTGATGGCACGGCGTGCTTTCGGAATGTACGCGGTGCTTACGCCGGAAGGTGGCTGCCAGATCGAGGCGCTGTATGACCGTGCGGGCAATCCGCTGTCCGCCGGATGAGCCGGTCGGTGCTGGCCATCATGGCCGGGTTGCTGTGCATGCTGGCCGGGTTTCGTCATGCCTCCGCCCTGAAAGGGGATGCGGTGCGGCTCGCGCGCTGGGTGCAGCTATTGCAGCATCTGTCCCTGCTGCTCAAGGAAGGGACACTGTCCATCCCTGATGCGCTCTGCGCGGCCGCGGATCGGCAGCTTCCGCCTGACAAGCTCCTGCGGAATCTGGCGAACAGACTGCGTGTTCAGCCGACCAGGAGCCTTGAGCAGCTGTATGGCGAGCAGGATGCATCCGTGTTGACCTCGCCCGTTGAACGAGAGCCGCTGATGCGTCTCCTCGCGCGCCTGGGACATGGTTCCCGCGAACAGCGCTGCCTGGCAGTGGAACAGGCGGCGGAGGAATTCCGGCTTTTCGCAGAGCAGGCGGCACAAAAAGCAGAAAAGGACGCAAAACTCTGGCAGACACTGGGGATCACAGGCGGAATGTGCTTGACCATCATGCTTCTCTGATGCACAGGAGGGACGAATGCAACTTGATCTGCTGTTTCAAATTGCGGGTGTGGGCGTGCTGACCACTGTGGTGTCCGCCGTATTGTCCAGCTCCGGGCGCAGTGAGCTGGCGAATCTGGCCACGGTGGCGGGGCTGGCGATCGTGCTGCTGATGGTGGCCGGGCTCCTGGAGGAGCTTTTCTCCAGTGTGCGGACGATCTTCCAGCTATACTGATGCGTCGTGAATGCACTCCAACTGGCGGGCTTTGCGGTCTGCGCCGCCGCGATCGCCCTGGTGATGCGAAAGCTGCGCCCCGAGGCTGCAACAGCGCTCGTCATCGGCGCAGGGACGATGACTACCCTTGCGCTCATCCCGCAATTGTCACAGATCGTCACGGGCATCCTGTCCCTTGCCGAGGCCGGCGGCGTCCGGGACGAGTATCTGTCCCAGCTGATGAAGGTCGGCGGCATCAGCCTGCTGAGCGATTTCGCCGCGCAGACCTGCCGCGATGCAGGCGAAGAGGGGCTGGCCGCAAAGACCGAGCTGGCCGGGCGGACCATGCTCGTTTCGCTGGCCTTGCCGGTCATGTGTACGCTGCTGGAACAAATCCTGTCCTTGTCGCCCTGATGCTGCTGGTGCTTGTCGTGTGGCCGGGCACGGCTTTGGCGGGATCCGTTTCGGATGAGGTGGATGGCATCGTATCCGGGCTTGACACGTCGCTACTGGACGCAGCGCTTGCGCAGGACGATCCTTTCGCGGATACGGGCGGATTCATGCAAACGCTGGCGGCCATCGCCAAGGGCGAGCTTGCACTGGATCTGACACAAACGCTGGATCTGCTGACAGGGAAATTCCTGTCTGCCTTGCGCGGAAGCGTCTGGCGGCTGACACGCCTGGCTGCACCGGCTATGATCTGGTCCATCCTGCGCCGGCTGACCGGCAAGGGTGGCGAAGCGGGGCGGGTTGTATGCCAGCTGTGGGTGTGCATCTTCCTGACGCAGGATCTGACGGAGCACACCGCCCTGTGCACCTCCGCTGTGTCGAGGATGTCAGAAGGCATGCAGGGGCTTTTCCCGCTGCTGCTGACATTGATGGCGGCTGTGGGCGGAAGCACGGGCTCTGCGCTGATGCAGCCTGCGGTGGTCTCTGCCGCGAGCGCCATGACCGGGATGATCCGCGAGGTGACTGTTCCCCTGGCGTCCGCATCGGCCATCCTGACCATGCTGTGTCATCTGGGAGACGGCCTTCGCCTGCAGCGGCTGGCGGCCTTCACGCAGCAGTGTGCAGCATGGACGCTGGGCGTATGTTTTACCATCTTCATCGGTGTGCTGACCACGCGCGCAGTGACTGCGGCCGCGCTGGACGGGGTGACGCTGCGGACGGCGAAATACGCCATCAGCAACCTGATCCCCGTGGTCGGCGGACTGTTCGCCGATACGGTGGACACGCTGGTCGGTTCAGGCCTGCTGGTGCAAAGCGCATTGGGCGTAACGGGGCTGATCCTCATTGGCGCGTACGCCATGACGCCCCTGTGCCAGACGCTGGCGGCAGCACTGATGTACAAGCTGGCTGCGGCGCTGATGCAGCCCGTGTCCGATGGGCCGCTGTCGCGATGCATCCACGATTTCGGACGAGTGCTCAGCCTGCTGTTCGTCATCCAGCTCTGCGCGGCGGCCATGTTTCTCATGCTCATTGCGCAGCTGATCGGTGTTGGCGGCATGACCTTTATGATGAGGTGAATCTGCATGATGCGAATGCTTGCGACCTTTGCGGCGCTCTCCATGGCGGGGAGCGTGCTGCTCTCCCTCCTGCCTGAAGGCGGGATCAAGCGCACTGCGGCGATGGCGATCGGTCTGCTGACGCTGATGTGCTGGGTGGAAGGATCCGCCGCGCTGCTGGGGATCGAATTCGAGTTTCCGCAGGCGAATTCGGTTCTCGCCCCGACAGCTTGCAGCCTGCAGGGTGCGCAGGCGGATGCGCAGGCCGCCCTGTCCGCCAGATGGGAGGCAACGCCATGAACCGCTGGGCGGCGTATCTGAAAAAGGATGGGTGGATTCTTGCAGCGCTTTTGTTTTGCGTCGCACTTTGCCTGATGCTCGGTCTGTCCGGCGGAAATGCGACCGAAGCGGAAACGCACATCAGCCGGGTGCTCAGCGCCATCGAAGGCGCCGGACGCGTGGAAGTCGCCGTTTATTATGAGGACAGCCTTCCATGTGGTGCGGTGGTGGTGGCAGATGGCGCGGCGGACATCGGCATCCAGCTGCGGCTCGTCTCGGCAGTGACGACGCTCCTGGGCATCGACCAGGGCCGCGTGGCGGTCTATGAAAGGAAGGGCACACGATGAATCGCTTCGGTACGCTGCTGACAAGGCACCGCAACCTGTTTCTGCTCCTCCTGCTGCTTTCGACGCTGTTAGTCAGCAGCATCGCCAACCGGACCCGGCTGGAACGTGCAGCCTCCACCGTGAACATCCCTGTCACGGAAGTGGTCGCGCAGCCGGATACCTCCCTGGAGCGATTTCGCCGCCAGCGAGACGAAACAGCCCGCGCGGATCGGTCTGCCCTGGAAGCTCTCTGCGCGCAGGAAAATCTGGACAGCCGCACACGCGAGGATGCGGCGCTCCGTTTGACGCGATTAGTGGATGAGCAGCAGAAGCAGACCGCCATGGAGGGAGCACTGATCAACAGCAGCCTGTCGCCCTGCGTGGCAGTGGTCACCGGATCCAGCCTGACGCTGGTGACGCAGAAGCAGACGCTGACCGGGCGCGATACGGCGCTCGTCATGTCCCTGGCGCAAACGCATGTGGGCTCATCGCCGGAGGAGATCCGCATTATCACCGCAGAATAATTTTGCGCAATGTGTTTCAAACGTGAAAAAGGCGGGTATCATGATCAGGCAGGGGCTTTCCACTGCGGCAAAAGTATGGTATAATCCATCATAGGGTGATGGCTGTGCCATGCATCCGCAATGTACTGTTTTAAGGAGCGATGCAACGATGGAAAGACTCGGCGAAGTGACAGCGGTGGACGGCGAATGGCTGGAGATCACCTTCTGCCGGCCGTCGGATTGTGAGAAGTGCCATGCCTGCATGGGCGGCGAAAAGACCCTGACCCTGCGCCTGAAGGGAAATGCTTCCGTGGGCGACAAGGCGCTGGTCTCCATGCCGGACGGCACGGTCACCCATGGCGCACTGCTGGCTTATGTGCTTCCCCTGGCAGGAATGTTCATCGGCATGCTCGCCGGTGATGCGTGGATCCCCCTCGAAGATTCGCTCGGCGGCGTGATCGGCGCCCTTTTCGGCCTGGCGATCCCCATCCTTTATCTGGTGGCCACGGAGAAAAAGCGCCGCAGCGATCCAAAGTGGACGCCGCAGCTCAAGCGGATCCTGCATATGGGCGAAGTAGAAGATGCACAATAACGATCAGGAGGGATGTTCCCCATGGCAAAGGAAATCATGACCGAAGAATTCAGCAGCTTTATCAATCAGGACAAGCCTGTTCTGGTGGACTTCTGGGCGCCCTGGTGCGGCCCGTGCCGTATGGTGGCGCCTGTGGTGGAGGAGATCTCCACTCAGTACGCCGGTGAGGTCGAAGTGGGCAAGGTCGATGTGGACAAGTGCCCTGACCTGGCCAAGCAGTTCAGCGTGATGTCCATTCCTACGCTCATCCTCTTTAAGGATGGCCAGGTGATTGATCAGAAGCGGGGCTTCCAGCCGAAAAATGCGCTGGAAGATATGATCCGGAAGGCACTCTGACCGGATGCCCCCAGACAGCCGCTGCCTATGTCCGTGTTCATGCGGAGATCGGGCGACGGCTTTTTCTGTGCAGCTTTTTTTGATGGACGGAAGTCCGCTGTTTTTACATTTTTCCCTTTCCTTTCGCGTCAAAGAATGGTATAATGAACATGGCGTTTTGCGCCGTGCATTTTCAGATACCGTTTTTTCCCGCATGTGGGAGGCTTTTTCTCCTTTGATACGTTTTATGTATCGACAAGATGAACCACAAAGGAGCGATCGACTATGAAGAGAATCTTTGCGATGCTGATGACCCTCGTGCTGCTGCTGACCAGCCTGCCCGCCGTGGCGGATACGCAGCCCACCCCCATCAGCAAGGTCCCTTATGATGAGCTGCCTGAAAACCGCGATGGCGTGTATCACTATCTGCTGCTGTGCATGGATCAGTGGAACGGCGGCCTGAAGGACAACAGTGACGGCATCGTCCTGCTGACCTTCGACACCCGCGCCGGACGCATCATGCTCACGTCCCTCCTGCGCGACTCCCTCGTAGAGCGCCCCGATGGCAAGATCGGCCGCATCAACTACATCGTGAAGAATTACGGCCCGGAAGCGCTGTGCAATATCCTCAGCACGCATCTGGGCATCAAGGTGGATAAGTACGTCATCTTCAACTTCCAGCAGGTGGCCAATATTGTGGACTACCTCGGCGGCGTTGAGATCGACGTGGAGGCCAGCGAGGCAGCCTATCTGCG
Source organism: uncultured Faecalibacterium sp. (assembly GCA_964542315.1). GTDB lineage: Bacteria > Bacillota > Clostridia > Christensenellales > Aristaeellaceae > UBA11524. The sequence continues at coordinate 11,461 of CAZIUA010000067.1, forward strand.
CCGTTATCCTCTCTCCCCCACCCAGACCACGCCGTCCATGGGGCAGGCTGGCACCTACCTGTTCACCGGCCGTGCTGCGGTCATCTACATGCGTATGCGCAAGGGCAATACCGGCGGCGACTTCATGCGCACGGCGCGAGTGCGCAAGGTGCTGTCCATTCTGGCGGATAAGTGCCGCGTGATGACCTACGATCAGGCTAAGGCGCTGCTGGATTCCGTGGTGGAGAATTCCACCACCACCAATATGTCCGGCGATGACCTGCTCAAGGCGCTGGATCAGGCGTACAGCCTGCGCTCCTGCGTGATCGAGGAGCTGCGTCTGCCTGCGGAGGATGCCCGCACGCCCATCACCTACGCCGGGATGTCCGTCCAGGACATCAACTGGGAGATGTGCCGCGAAGACATGGCCGAATTCCTGGAGTGCGGCTGGCTCGTCATAGATGAAGACGAGGACGACGATTTCTATGAGTAAGCGACAAGGAGCCTGCTGATGAGATGCCCAAACTGTAACCAGTGGAACCGTGCCAACCTGCCTCGATGCATCCATTGCGGTGCGGAATTGAAGGCTGAAGGCGCGGTCGTGCCGTCCTGGCGGAGTCAGCTCAAGGATGGCCGTGCCAAGGAATATGTGCGTGTGGACGAGGATGGTGATATCAGCGTCGCACCGGATGAGCGCGAGGTGCTCGCGGCCGAAATGGCGGAGCTCAAAGCGCGCAAGGAGACCGGTGCTATGCTGCAGCAGCGCCTGCGCACGGAATCCGACGCGCGCGAGGATGCTTCTGCCCATATCAACATGGCGGATGCTCCCGAACCCGCGGAGGAACCGCTCTTCGGCCTGACCGAGGAAGGCGTCACCCGGACGGAACCGGCGCAGTCCGCACCGGATGCAACGCCGGAACAGGCCCCTGCGGCAGGCAATACGCCCTACCGCAAGAGCCGCAGCCCCCGCGGCACCCGCGTCGTGCTTGCACCGTCCCAGTGGGAGGACAGCCGCAGCTATGACCCCATCGTCGATGCGCTGCAGCAGAACAATGTCTTCCAGCAGCCCCCGAATCTCAAGGAGCTTGGACCGCTGCCGTCCCGCAGGATCTCCCACAGGAAGGTGCTGCGTGCCATCACCTGGGCGCTGGTCATCGGCGTTCTGGCCTTGGGCGGATACCTGGGCTTCACCGTGTATCAGGGGCATCAGGAAGCCGAGGCAGAAAAGAACCGCGCGCTGGTCACGGCCACCATCGTCAACGATCAGGCGGCGCATACCATCCTGATCCCCGGCGAGGATGGCCAGCAGATCTTCATCAGCAATGAGAACATCCGCGCCAGCTATACCGTCGTGGGCGGTTTTGCAACGATCGAGATCGCTGACTATGTCTGGTATGAAGACATGGACATCGTCAACGAGGAGACCATGAGCGTGACACTCCTCCCCTATGTCAAGAGTGCATCCGGCCGGCAGAAGCCGCTGGATCCCATCACCTACGAGATCAGCATCCCCCTGAGCCCCATCAAGCTCGTTACGCCGGAATCCATGCGTACCAACGTGACCACGGCCATGTATTCCATGCTCTTCAATGTCCGCCCTGACTCGAAGGTGGTCATCAATGGCGTGGATGTGTCCGACACGGTCAATGAGAAGGGTGAATTGACCTACAACGCCACCGTGCAGCCCATCGGCGACAATACCTACACCATTGCCGTCCGCAGTCCGTATTGCCGCGACAATTCGCTCACCGTGACGCTCTACCGCGAAGTGCAGGAGATCCCGCTGGACCTCTCCGCCACGACGTATTCCTCCACCAACAAGAAGGTCATCCCCATCACCTGCACCACCATCCCCGGCGCGGAAATCGATATCCTCACGCCCCACAGCGACCTGAAGATCACCGATCTGGACACCACGGGCGTGTTCTCCTTCAATGCGGTGTTCGACCACATCGGCTACAACACGATCTCCATCACGGCCTCCTATCCCGGCAAGAAGACCTCGCAGGTGGATTACACCATCTACTACGTGCCCAATCAGGATGAATACACCCGCGTGGCATGGCCGCTGAACAGGGACGCGGAATATTCCGAGCTGCTCAATAACATCAGCGTCCGTGCGGAAAAGACGCAGGTCTATCTCGGTGTTGGCACCATCGCGTATTTCGTCAGTGAGGAAAGTCCGCAGATGGCGGTCATGTATTGCTCAGATGACGGGCAGTCCCGCCCGGTGCTGCTGGAGAATCAGACGAAAACCACCTGGAAGGTCGGCGAATACTACAAAATCTACTGCGACGCATTCAGCACATACAATGGCATGCCCTGGCTGGTCGCGCGTTACACATACTGACATGAGGTGAAGTCATGCTTCGATACCTGATTCTGCTGCTGGTGCTGACGCTGCTGCCCCTGGGCGGGCTGGCGGAGGAACCGTCCCTGACCTTCTCGGAAGATCTGACGGGCGTGTACACCTGGCCGGAAGGCAGCCAGGAGGACGCAGCCAGCTATGTTTACCGCTATGCCTACCCGCAGATCGACGGGGACAGCATGCTTGCCATCACGGTGAACAATGTCTTCGAATACGAAGCCACGGATGCGCTGGGCTTTGAATGCCCCATGATCGGCTCCAGCCATGATCCGGCACAGGGACAGATGCTGGTGAATGTGAGCTACACCATCACGCATCTGAGCGCTGAATACCTCTCCGTCCGCATCGACAAGACGGTTCGCGTGGGCGACACGGTTTCGAACATCGTGAAGGCGTATACCTTCACCCTGACCGGCGCGGATGCCGGCACGGTCACGTCGCTCCCCTATCTGCTGGGTCTGGTCAAGCAGGGCGAGAACGATGAATGGCTCATCGACCGTCAGACTGCCAAGGCGGATGCCTGTGCGCGCAATATGGTCTGGGCGCTCATCGAGAAGGATGCAGCCAGGGCGGACAGTCCGATCTGGGCGGAATTCACCTTTGAGGAGCTTGAATGGAGCTTCTATCCCGAGGAGGATTTCTACCTGAATGAAGCAGGAGATTTCGTTTTCTTCCTGCAGGAAAACATCATTGCGCCTCAGGTGGCTGGCCAGTTCTTCTATACCATTCCGGTGGAGGATCTGCTGGACGAGATCTAACCGAAACAAAAAAACGGCTTGCTTCACAGTGCGTGGAGCAGGCCATTCCTTTTTATCACGAATGCTGCGGATCTTCGTGATCGTCAGGCTTTTTTCCGATGAGCCCGCCGGTCATTTCCGACAGGCTGCGGCCGGCCTTGCGGACGCCGCCTGCGAGCGTGCCGGAGGACAGCACGGCGCGGATGCCGGCACGGTCACGTCGCTCCCCTATCTGCTGGGTCTGGTCAAG
>CAZIUA010000068.1:0-14276 GCA_964542315.1 uncultured Faecalibacterium sp.
ACCTTATCAACCGCTTCTACGACATTCAGGACGGCAAGATCCGTTATGATGGCATCAACATCAACAAGATCAAGAAGGACGATCTTCGCCGCTCCCTGGGCATCGTGCTGCAGGATACCCACCTTTTCACCGGCACCGTGCTGGACAACATCCGCTATGGCAAGCTGGATGCGACGGACGAGGAATGCATCGCCGCGGCGAAGCTGGCCAATGCGGACGGCTTCATCCGCAAACTGCCCGAGGGCTACAACACGATGCTGACGGGCGATGGCTCCAACCTCTCCCAGGGACAGCGTCAGCTGCTGGCCATTGCGCGTGCGGCTGTGGCAGATCCGCCCTGCCTGATCCTGGACGAAGCCACCTCCTCCATCGACACCCACACCGAGACCCTGGTTGCGCAGGGCATGGACGCGCTGATGCACGGGCGCACCACCTTCGTCATTGCGCACCGCCTCTCCACCGTCAAGAATTCCGACTGCATCATGGTTCTGGAGCAGGGCCGCATCATCGAGCGCGGCACCCACGACGACCTGATCGAGCAGAAGGGCAAGTATTATCAGCTCTACACCGGCAACGCGATCCAGCAGCAGGCGTAAGCATTGGGGAAGCCTCCGAAAGGGGCTTTCCCTTTTTTGAGTTTTGCAAGCAAAAACGCCGCGCATGTCGCCGATTTTCGATTGACAGTCTGCCGACGGCGAGCAACTGACGCGAATGGCTTGTTTTTTGACAGGCCGGGGGACTTCGTCTCGTTTTGAGGGCGGAAAGTATAAGCAGGTTCCGCGCGTGCTCATCCACCTCATCCGTCTTCGCCTCAAAGGGGAAGGCTACATGCCTTGCCCCTTGGCTTCCCCTCGAGGGGAAGCTGTCGCCGCAGCGACTGATGAAGTGGGAACTTCGTCCCGTGTCCGTGCAATCCCTCCGTCACGGCAAGCCGTGACACCGCCCTTTGCACAAGGGAGGCTTTCCGCCGCGCAGACCCGCCCGTTCTTTACACAAGGGAGATTCTGTTGCCTGAACGGGACGAAGTCCCCTTCCACAAAGAAAAGCCGCCGGTTCCCCTTTCGGAGAACCGGCGGTCATTGTTGATGGGCTTACTTCAGCAGGTCGTTCACCAGGTCAACGCAGGTGGTGTGGACGGTCTTGGCCATGTCCGCGCTGATGGCGGTGGCAGCGGCCGCAGCGGCTTCGGTGGTTTCAGCACCGGCGACTTCCGCCTGCAGCTTGGCGTAGGCTTCGTAGCACTGCTTCTGCAGATCGTCCAGGGTGGTGTTCACGGTGGCCTTCTGCTCGTCGGTCAGCTCGCCGTACTCCATCAGGTTGGACAGGGCATCCATGGTCCAGTAGAAGGAGGTGGCCCACTCGTCAGGCAGCTTCTTGAAGCCATTGACCTTCACGCGCTCGCCCTCGGCATTCCAGACGTTCTTGGTGGCGGCGTAGAACACACCGGATTCAGGCTTTTCCTCGGTGAAGGAAGCGGGAACGGTGCTCACCTTGTAGGCATCATAGACATCGGTGGTCAGCATGGGGTAGTAGGGCACGAAGGCGTTGTAGCAGCCGTCGTCCATGGCGACCCATTCGACGGTGTCGGTCAGGCTGTCCTCAGCGAAGATCTGGAAGATGTGGATCTCCAGGTTGCCGGTGGAGCCAATGCCGGGGATGTTGTAGTAGCCCACCATATCCTCGATGGAGAAAACGTGATCGGGCTTGATGTTGGTGTACATGGGAACGATATTGCCCTCGGCATCCACGTTGGAGATGGCGTAATCAGCGGGGACGATGTCCTCCTGGGCCTTGTCGAACGCGGCGTTGAAGTGCTTCAGGGCGCTGGCGTAGCGGCTGTTGGCCTGCTGGTCGGGCAGATAGGACGCGATATAGTCGATGGTGTTGGCTTCTTCGTCACCCACATAGGTACCGGCGGTCTTGGCGGTCTCGATCAGCTTGGCGGAGGCGATGACGTTCTCGTCGTCCAGATCGATCAGGCCGATAGCGCTCTGGTTCGGCACAGCGAACGCCACGGAATCAGACAGCTTCAGCGCGATGTACTGGGTGCCGGTGGTGTTCTCGATGTACCAGGTTTCGGTGTTATCGGCAATGAAGATGCCGGAGCCGCCCTGGCAGCCAACGGTGTCATAAATCTTCAGCAGCAGGTCGACGGCCTCCTTGGCGGTGGCGCATTCGCTCAGCAGCACAGTGGGGATCTCGGCCTCTTCGATGCCGGTCTCGCCATTGAAGGGATCGACCGCCTTGATGGCCTTGCAGGCGCCGCTCAGGGTCTCGGTCGCGCTGACGGTCAGACCCATCTCATTGGTGCCGCCCGCCTGATAGGGGGTGTGGGCATGTTCGCCGCCGCAGTCGGGGCAAATACCCAGATCGTTGTCATCGTGGAAGGCGGTGTAGCCGTAGCTATCCTTGGTGAAGGTGTAGGTGAAGCCGTAGCAGCCCACATATTCTTCGCCAGCGGTATGCACGCCCGCGGGGATAACGGAGTAGAGCTTGTTGTAGCTGTTGGAGATGTCCTCAGAACGGGCAAACATGGTAGAGCCATCCGCCGTCAGATCAGAGCCGACGTAGATCGCCGTGCAGGCCAGGGCATTCACCGAGGAGAGGCACATGCAGACAGCGAGGATAAACAGGAAGAACTTTTTCATGTTGAAGTGATACATTTGAATCAGCACCGTCCTTTTTGTTTTGTGTTTGGTTGACGATATGAAGTATACTGCATCTTTATGCATTTGTCAAGCGTTTTTCTGCATAAAATTTCAGTTTTTCGCATTTTTGATGTATAAACTTTGTTTTTCTTTTGCGGAAGTTCTTTGACCAGAAAACACAAAAAGAGGACGATACCTTCCATGGCACCGTCCTGATGGTATGCATTTTTATGCTTCGTCGATCCATTCGCCGTCGAAAACGAACTTCGCCGGGCCTTCCTGGTATACATGGTCATCCTCGCAGGACCAATCCAGCTCCAGCGAACCGCCGAGCAGATCCATCGTCACCTGACGATCCGCGCGGCCGGTCAGCACCGCCGCCACAAGGGACGCACACGCCCCCGTTCCGCAGGCGAGCGTTTCGCCACTGCCGCGCTCCCATACGCGCATACGCAGATGATCCCGGCTGATGACCTGCACAAATTCGATATTCGCCCGGTTGGGGAAGATGGGGTGATTCTCCAGTAACTTGCCGACCTGCTCCACATCCACCTGATCGGGATCCTTCACGAACACGATGCAATGCGGATTGCCCATGGACACGCAATGGATCTCAAATACATTGCTGCCCACATGGAGGCGATGGCCCATGACGGTCTCACCGGGGAGATCCACGGGGATGAGCTCCGGACGAAGCTCCGGCGCGCCCATGTCCACCCGGACGGACGCCACCTTCCCCTGATGCACGCGCAGGCGCAGCAGCTTCAAGCCGCCGCCGGTCATGACCGTGACATTGGTCTTGTCCGTCAGGCCGCGGTCATACACATACTTGCCGACGCAGCGAATGCCATTGCCGCACATCTCGCTCTGCGAGCCATCCGCATTGAACATCTTCATCTCGAAATCCGCCACATCGCTGGGGCAGATCATAATCAGACCATCGCTGCAAACGCCGTAATGCTGGCGGCTCATCTTCACGGCCAGCGCGGAAGGATCGTCCACGCGCTCCTCAAAGCAGTTCACATACACATAATCGTTGCCGATGCCCTGCATCTTGCTGAATTTCATGCTTCATCCTCCTCATGCACATGGCACATGATAACGGATTTTGCCCCATTCGTCAATATCCATTCGGAAAAAGAGGGCAAAAAAAGTGCCCGCATCGGTTGTTTCCAGATAAGAAAACATCGTAGGGCGAGAGAGAAACGGTATAGCTTCGGCTATGCCGTTTCTCAGTTTGTCAAAGAAGCCACTTCGCTGCTGCGCGAAGTGGCTTCTTTGACAAACTGAAGGACGCTGATTTTTGTGTATCAGCGTCCTTTTTGACCATTCGTATTCAGGTGTTTTGACTTCGTACCGTGTTTGCAACTTGAAAAACATTGATTTTATTGACTATTTCAATGTTTTCTTATCTGGTACTAACATCGCAGGCAGCTTTTATTGAGATCAGATTAAAGCTTCACGGTGGACGCTCCCCCGTCATTCACATAGACCGTGATCGGATCGCCCGGGGACACTTCGGGCTGCTCCCAGAGGAAGCAGCTCTTGCGGCGGACTTCGCGTCCATCGCAAGTGAAGCGATACTGCACGCGACAGGGGGAATCGTGACCGAACTGCATCCACCGCTCATGGGACACCTTCACCACCGTGCCTTCGATTTGCCGGCCGTTGGCGAGCAGGTCCGCATAAAGGGCATCCGCCTTGCGGACATGCCCATGCAGCAGCACCCCCAGCACGGCAAACGCCGCTCCGACCGCCAGGAAGATCAGGCCGAGCACATGGCTGTCCTGCACTTCGGACGCCACCGAAGCCTGCATCACACCGCACACGCACAGCGCGCCCATCAGCAGGAATGCTGCGCCCAGGCAGACCGCGATATACCGGAGCATGGCCGCCGCTGAATCAGGTTTCTTCATATGGATAACACTCCTTTTGGCGGGTCAGTTGACATTCGGGATGACTTGCAGGACCTCCGGCTCGAGCAGGGCGACGCCTTCCTCCACGCGGAATTCCTCCTGCGCGGCACGCAGCTGAGCATTCAGCTCCTTCAGGCGGCTGATACGCCCCTGGACGCGCATGCCCGTCAGCGCCTTGGAGCGATACCGGTCGAACAGCGCGCGGACGCCCATGGTCACCGGGATGGCCGCCCAGAAGCCAGCACCGGCAGCCACCGCGCCGCCCAGCCCCATGGCCGCGCCGGTCTTGACCATGCGGTAGGCACCATCCTGCACGCCATTGGCCGCAGGTTTCGTGCCGAGGACGACCTTCGAGCCTTCCTGCACGGCGATGATGGCGAAGGGCAGCGCGCCGCAGACGGATTCGGTCAGCTCCGTCAACAGACCAGCTTCTTCCAACAGGCCACTGTCCACCGCGATCTCGTCCATATAGGTCAGCCCGACAGCGATGGTGTCCACCACCGTATTGCGCTGACGCTTGCGATAGGTTTCCAGCATCTCTTTGTATGATCTCATGCGTGCCTCCGATCACATAAACAGCTTCAGCACCGTAACGATCAGCCAGGTGCCGCAGACGATGCCCGCCAGCAGCGTCAGGCGGCTGATGACATCACCGCCCAGGTGAAAACCACCCTTCCTTTCGCGCGGTGCAGGCTTTTCCAGCGCCTCGATCCGGCGGGTGATCGCATCCAGACGCTGCTTCGTTTCCTTTTCCTGCGCATCCAGCAGGCGGAGGACCTCCTGATGATCCTGCTCTGCGCGGTTTTGCTGGCCTTCTGTTTCCTTGAGAAGGCCATCCACTGCCTTGCGCAGACGCGCCTGATCTTCACATAAGCCCTCGGCCACCAGCGTCATTTCCTGGGTGAACTGCTCCACCAGCTCTGCGGTGGAATCACCCTTGACTGCTTTGAGCGCCTGATTCCATAAGGACGGCTTGCCGCCGTTCCGTTCATCCGTCAACAATGCCATGGACTTCACTCCTGTCCGCTAAGGATCAATATGAAAGGATTATAGCATACTTTCCATGGGGACGCAAAGGGAACAGGGATTTCTAATGGAAATCTCATACTTGGATGTATGATTCGTCCTGTTTCAGGCATGCATACGCCATCTTTCCTTGACAAATCCATCACATCGTGCTATGATAAATTGATTGAATTTGAAACCGATACCGGGAGCGTTTTCATTCCCGAAGAGGAGCATACCCGTGAAGATCTATACCATCAAGGATGTTGCGCAGAAGGCCGGCGTCAGTGTAACCACCGTCTCCCGCGTGCTCAACAAGCGGCCGGATGTGAACCAGGCCACCCGCGAAAAGGTCGAGCGCATCATCGCCGAATGCCATTTCACCGGCAATGCCAATGCCCGCAGCCTCAAGCAGACGGACACCCAGAACGTGGCGATCATCCTGCGCGGCCGCGAGAATCCCTTTCTGAACAGCCTGGCGGAGGCCGTCCTGCGCTACACGCACGATCTGGATGCCTCCTTCCTGGTGGAATATGTGGACGAAAAGGAAGACGAATTCCAGGCGGCGCTGCGCCTGACCCACGAGAAGCGCGTCAAGGGCTGCATCTTTCTCGGCGGCCGCATCGATGAGCGCGCACAGATCCTCCGCCAGGCGGATCTGCCGGCTGTGTTCGCCACCATCAGCGCGGAAAACGCCGGATTGCCCCGTGCCGGCAGCGTCTCCATCGACAACCGCGTTATGGGTCATTCCGCCATGGGGACGCTGCTGAATGCAGGCCACAGGAAGATCGCGATCTTCGGCGGTGTCCGCCAGAGCGACGACGGCTTCGGCCAGCGTTATCGCGGCGCGATGGACGCGCTGCAGGAGGCTGGCATCCCCTTCGACGAGGAGCGCTATGTGGACACGCGCTTCTCCCTGCGCGGCGCATACGACACCGCACGCGATTTTTTTGCTGCCAAGCCTGACACCACAGCAGTGTTCGCCATGTCTGACACGGTGGCCATGGGCGTCATCCGCGCCCTGCAGGACATCGGCCTGCGCGTGCCGGAGGATGTGAGCGTCGTGGGGTATGACGGCATCGAGATGGGCAAGTATTTCATTCCCCGGCTGACTACCGTCGCCCAACCCATTGACGATATCGCCCGCGAGAGCGTCGCCATGCTCATGGGCATGCTCGAGCACGACGAAAAGCCGCGCCACATCACCGTCGATGCGGAGCTGATCCTGCGGGAGAGCGTCGCAGCAGCGAAACACTGAATCACCCTGAGGCTCGTCCGCTGTGGACGGGCCTTTTTGCTGCCCATGCGGCGGCCCGAGTTCACTTTTTCTTCATTTTTACCAGTTATCCTATTGCTGTCCGGGCGAACTTCCTGTATAATTCTGCAAGTGTGCGTCCCGGACAGGGGCAATACGCCGCATATATCATAAATATTGAAAGGAAGGAACCCCCATGAAGAAGTTTACCTCTTTCATCCTGGTTCTGGCGCTGATCGTGAGCATGTTCTCCTCGGCCTTTGCCATGACCGCCGGTACCTACGAGGGCCAGGCGCAGGGCATGATGGGTGATGTTGTCGTTTCCGTCGTCGTGACCGATACGGCCATCGAGTCCGTCACTGTGACCGCCCAGAATGAGACCGCCGCCATCGCTGCGCCCGCGCTTGAGCAGATCCCTGCTGCCATCGTGGCCAAGCAGAGCCTGGCTGTGGACACCGTTTCCGGTGCGACCGTGACCTCCAAGGCGATCATCGCCGCCACTGAGGCTGCCCTGATCAAGGCCGGTGCGGATGTGGAAGCCCTCAAGGCTGTCGAAGCGACCGACGACCCCGCTGAGGTGATCGAGTACACCACCGACGTCGTCGTGGTCGGTGCTGGCGCTGCCGGCGTGTCCGCCGCGGTGGAAGCCTACGACAAGGGCGCGAACGTCATCCTGCTGGAGAAGACTGGCGCGATCGGCGGCACCACTGCCACCTCCCAGGGCATGATCGCCGGTTACGAGACCTACCTGACCAAGTCGCAGGACATTCACTACACCGTGGATGAAATGTACGACAACCTGATGAACAACGCCTCCTACCGTCTTGATCCCGAACTGACCATCATCACGGTGGAAAAGTCCGGCGAGACCATCGACTACCTGCATGACCGCCTGTCCATGGACTTCAGCGAAACCGTCCTGACCGCCTATGGCCCCCTGCAGATGATGCATGTGGTCAACGGCGCCGGTCCTGCGATGAAGACCGCCATGGAGGCCACCCTTGCCAACACCGCCATCGACCTGCAGCTCAACACCCGCGCCACCGAGATCCTGATGAACGCGGACGGCTCCGTCAAGGGCGTGAAGGCTGAGCGCGGCAACGACACCGTCTATGTGTACGCTGACGCGGTGGTCATCGCCACCGGCGGCTACGCCAACAACCCCGAGCTGACCGTCCGCCTGGATCCTGAGAAGGCCGGCACCATGGGCATCGGCTGGACCGGTGCCACCGGCGACGGCATCATCATGGCCTCCAATGTCGGCGCTGCGCTGACCCATATGCAGGATATGATGTGCGTGCTGAAGGACTATGAGATCATGGCCTTCCACAACGGCAACTCCACCACCGCGAACGTGTCCTCCTTCATCAGCCGCGACAACACCGTGCTGGTCGGTGCGGATGCCAAGCGCTTCTGCAACGAGAAGAACATCGGCTACATGACGCAGGCGCTGAATTCCCCCGTGTTCGACCAGATGCACCGCGATGGTCTGGGCTATGTGTGGGCCATCTCCGACGTGGCGTCCCTGGAGGCGAAGAACGTCGTCCGCGGCCTGGGCATGGAGTTCGTTACCGCTGACACCTTCGAAAAGCTGGCTGAGAAGATGGAGCTCGACGTCGCCACGCTGACCCAGACCCTGACCAACTACAATTCTTACGTTGCGGCCGGTCATGATCCGGAGTTCGGCCGTCTGCTCCTGTCTGAGCTGACCGCCCCCTACGCTGCGGTGAAGGTCATGCCCTGCGAGATCATCACCTACGGCGGCATCGCGCGCAATGTCAACGCGGAAGTCATCCGTGCGGACGGCACCGTGATCGCCGGTCTGTACACCGCCGGTGAAGTCAGCGCCAACAGCGCCTACATGGGCTTCACCATTTCCAACGCCTTCACTTGGGGCCGCATCGCTGGCGAAAACGCCGCGACCTTCGCTGCCGGCAAGTAAGCATCGCCTGAACCTCGGCTCGTCCGCCCGCGCGGACGAGCCTTTTTGATGCATATGCGCAGGCGCAGGCGTGCATACTTCCTGCAGAACCATGTTTTTTAAGGAGGTCTGTAGGATGAAGAGAGCCTTCGCATTGCTGCTCAGCCTGCTTTTGACCGGCTGCACGTCTTCGCCGGACAACGAGGCCGCCATCCCCCTGCGCGTATGGGTCGGAGACAGCGCCGATGTCGCCTGGATGGAGCAGGTCATCCGCGATTTCGCCGCAGATCGCCCCGACAGGCGCTATGAGATCCAGATCGGCGTGCAGAACGAGGGCGATGTTGCCAAGGTGGTACTGGCGGATGTACAAGGCGCAGCAGATATCTTCACCTTTGCGGACGATCAGATGAACAGCCTGCTGTCCGCCGGTGCGCTGCTGCCCATTTGGGAGGGTGCGGAGGATGTGCGCAGCGCCAACACCGCCGCATCCGTCGAAGCCGCCACCGGCCCGGATGGCCAGCTCTACGCCTACCCGGCCACGGCGGATAACGGCTACTTCCTGTTCTACGACCGCAGCTGCATCACGCCCGGCGATGCATCCTCCCTGGAGCGCATCCTGGATAAAGCGGCGGCGGACGGGCGGAAATTCGCCTTCCCCATGGCCAACGCGTGGTATCTGTACAGCTTTTTCCGCGGTGCCGGACTGGATATGGTGCTCAGCGAGGACGGCGTGACCAACCGCTGCACCTGGAACGCGGCGGATGCCCCCATCCCCGGCACGGCGGTGCTGGAGAGCCTGCTGGCGATCGCGGCGCATCCCGGTTTTGTGGAGGCGGACAGCGATGCCTTCGTGGCCGGGCTGAAGGATGGCAGCATCGCGGCTGGCGTCAGCGGCACCTGGAATGCAGCCGTGGCCGCACAGGTCTGGGGGGAAAACTACGCCGCGGCGAAGCTCCCGACCTTTTGTGCGGGCGGCGAAACGCTGCAGATGGCGTCCTTTTCCGGCTTCAAGCTGGTGGGCGTGAACGCCTACTCCCCCTACGCAGGGGACGCGATGGATCTCGCCGCGTACATGACCAGCTACGACGCGCAGGTGGAGCGCTTCGTCCAGCGCAGGCAGGGGCCGAGCAACCTCGCTGCGCTTTCCTCCCCCCAGGTGCAGGCTGAACCGGCCATCGCCGCGCTGGATGCTCAATCTCCTTATGCGGATGTTCAGCGCATCGGCAGCAAATACTGGGATGCCGCCGCGACACTGGGGAAGATCATCGTCAACGGGAATCCGGAGCAAATTCCGCTGCAAACGCTGCTGGACAACTGCGTCGCGGGGATCACCGCCCCCGCAGGGCAATGAAGTGTCCGCGCTGCACGGAAGATGGGGCGATTCGTGCCTTCCGCCAAGGCGGCACATGGGTGAAATGCACATCGGTACTATGGGGATGCTGTGCATGGGCCTGCGGGCAGACGGTCAAGGGCCTCCTCCTCTTTGCGGAGGAAGCCGTCTTTCTGCTTTGCATCGCATGGACGCTGCCCTATGTCCGCAAGCTGCCGACCCTCGGCACGGTGCAGGCGGAACGCATCTGGGATGCGACTGCGCGCCGCAATGTCTGGAACGACTATGACCACTCCTTCCTCATCCTGCTTTTCGGCGTGGTCGGCATATTGCTGATGGCGCTTTTCCTTATGCAGTGCGTCCGGCAGGTGAAGCAGGCGCGCCGCATCGAACTGGATGCGCAATCCGGGCGGCTGCTCCCCTTTCGGCAGGAGATCCGCCGCGCCATCGGGCAGCACTTCCACCGCGTGCTGCTCTTTGCACCGACCCTCGGCGCGCTGCTGGTGCTGGTCATTCCGCTTTTGGTGATGGTGCTGATCGCCTTCACCAATTATGACCGGAACCACCTTGTCCCGACGAATCTCTTCACCTGGGTGGGGCTGGAGAACTTCCGCCAGCTGGCCGGGATGACGGGCGGCTCGTTCGGATATGCATTCGTCCGCGTGCTGGGGTGGACGCTGGTATGGGCGGTCACGGCGACGCTCTCCTGCTACATCGGCGGGACGCTCCTGGCGATGCTCATCCACCATCGCCGGACGCACTTTCGTCCCCTGTGGCGCACCTGCTTCATGGTGGCGATGGCTGTACCGCAATTCGTTTCGCTGCTGCTGGTGCGGAACCTCTTTGCGGATGTGGGGTTGGTCAACACGATACTGAAGCAATGGGGCGTGACGGACTGGCTCCACCGCATCGGGGCGATCCCGACGGCGAACACCATCCCCTTTCTGACCCAGGCGGACTGGGCGCGCCCGATGCTGCTCGTCATCAACCTGTGGGTGGGCGTGCCTTATCAGATGCTCGTCGCCACGGGCGTGCTGCTCAATGTCCCGCACGATCAGCTGGAGGCCGCCAAAGTGGACGGCGCGAACGCCTTTGCCGCCTTCCGCCATGTGACGCTCCCCTATCTCATGCACATCACCGGCCCGAGCCTTGTTTCCGCGATGGTGGCGAATGTCAACAATTTCAACGTGATCTGGCTGCTGACACGCGATGTGTACATCACGACCGACCAGCAGATGGCCGCCGCAGGGGCCACCGAGGTAGATCTGCTTGTGACCTGGCTCTACCGGCTGACGCAGGATCAGACCAATTACAAGATGGCGTCGGTCATCGGTCTGCTGGTGTTCATCGTGTGCAGCCTGCTGACGCTCACCACCTTTGCGCGGTTCACCCGCGCGGGCCGGGAGGAGGTGTTCCAGTGAAAAAGGCCGAGCTGATCCGCTGCATCCTCCACCATCTGCTTTTGACACTGCTGGCGGCCCTGTGGCTGATGCCGATCCTCTGGCTGGTGCTGTCGTCCTTTGGCGTCGACGACGGGCCGAACATCCGCAGCTTTGTCCCCGAGGGATTCACGCTGGCACATTACCGCGATCTGCTCTTTTCGCAGGACAGCGTGAGTGCCTTCCCGACCTGGTTCCTGAATACCTTCCTGGTGGCGGCGTTCTCCTGCGTCATTTCGACGGCCTTCGTGCTGATGACCGCCTACGCCATGAGCTTCCTGCGCTTTCGCTTCCGCCGGGGGATGATGCACAGCGCGGTCATCCTGAACCTGTTCCCGGGCTTTCTGGCGATGATCGCGGTGTATTTTATCCTCAAGGAGGTCGGGCTGACGAATTCCCTGCCCGGTCTGGTGATCGTCTACAGCGCAGGGGCCGGTGTGGACTATCTCATCGCGAAGGGCTTTTTCGATACGGTCAGCCGTTCCCTGCGGGAGGCCGCGTATCTGGAGGGCGCCAGCGAGGCGACGGTCTTCCTGCGCATCATCCTGCCGCTCGCCAAGCCCATCGTGGTCTACACCGTCATCCAGTCCTTCCTCTACCCGTGGATGGACTTTATCTACGCGTCGCTCATCATGTCCTCCGGTGTCACGGCGGACAAGACCGTTGCCCTCGGCCTGTTCACCATGGTGGACAAGGTGAACCGCAACCGCTATTTCGCCCAGTTCTGCGCCGGCGGCGTGTTGGTGTCCATCCCGATCTCGGCGCTGTTCGTCATCATGCAGCGGTTTTATGTCGAAGGCGTGACCGCCGGGTCGGTCAAGGGATAAAAAGTGCGCATATCCAGCAAAAAAACGCACAGCCTTGCAGGAATTTCTTGTGCCATCGCGAATATTCTGAATAAGCGGGAAGTGCGGAATTGGATTCCCGCATTTCTTTCAAATCGTTTCGGAAACGTTTCCATATCGTCATTCATGGAAAGGATGGATACAAATGCGCAAGAGTGGTCTGCTGCTCCACATTTCTTCCCTGCCCGGCCAGGGCGGCATCGGCACCCTCGGACAGGAAGCCTATGCCTTTGCGGATTTCCTCAAGAAAAGCGGCATGAAGATCTGGCAGGTGCTGCCCATGGGTCCCACCGGCTACGGCGAGAGCCCCTACCAGTCCTCCAGCGTGTTCGCGGGCAACCCCATGCTCATCTCCCTTGAAAAGCTGGCGGAAGAGGGGCTGCTGACCCTGGAGCCCGGCGAACTCTACCAGCCCTCCCAGGAGGAGAAGGTCGAATTCGACGGCGTCCGCGCCAACAAGGAGATGCTGCTCCACCGTGCCTTCCAGCAGAGCGAAGGCAAGCTGTCCGCCGAGCTGGCCGCCTTCGTCCAGGAGAACGACTGGGTGGAGGATTTCGCCCTGTTCACCGCGGTGAAGCGTTCCTTCGGCAATGCGATGTGGACGAAGTGGCCGGACAAGGCCATCGTCCTGCGCGAGCCAGAAGCGGTGGCGAAATACCGCGCTGAGCTGGATGAGGAAGTGCGCTATCACATCTTCTGCCAGTACATTTTCTTCAAGCAATGGTACGCGCTCAAGGCGTATTGCAATGAAAACGGCATCGAGCTCTTCGGCGACATGCCCATCTACTGCGCGGAGGACAGCGCCGACACCTGGACCAAGCCCGAGGTCTTCCAGCTGAACAAGGATCGCATCTCCACCCGCGTGGCAGGCGTTCCGCCGGACTGCTTCTCCGAGGATGGCCAGCTCTGGGGCAATCCCCTCTACGACTGGAACAGCCTCTATGAGGATGGCTACGGCTGGTGGGTCAACCGCATGCGCGCCATGAGCCGGATGTATGATCTGGTGCGTGTGGATCATTTCATCGGCTTTGCGAATTACTACTCCATCCCCTACGGCGCCCCCACCGCCAAGACCGGCGCATGGGTGCCAGGTCCCGGCAAGCACCTGTTCGAGACCTTCCGCAAGGAGCTCCCCGGCCTGAACATCATCGCTGAGGATCTGGGCGTGCAGAACGAGCGCGTGCGCCGTCTGCTGAAATTCGTGGGCTATCCGGGCATGAAGGTGGCGACCTTCGGCTTTGGCGGCGGCGGAGACGACGATGCGAACCAGCATTTCCCCGGCAACTGGACGGAGAACTACGTTGCCTACACCGGCACGCATGACAACGACACCACCATCGGCTGGCTGAACACCATGGACGAAGCGACCATCCAGTCCGCGAAGAATTTCCTGGGTGATTTTGACACCGCGGACGAGGGCGTGGAGCTGTTCATGGCCTGCGTTCTCAACAGCCCCTGCGACACTGCGATGCTGCCCATGCAGGATGTGCTCCACCTGGGCGGTGAGGCGCGCATGAACCTGCCTGGCTCCACCGGCGGCAACTGGGCCTGGCGGATGCAGCCCGGCGCAGCCAGCGATGAGCTCGCGGCGCACCTGTATGAAATGAATGTCGCCGGAAAGCGCATCTGATATCATTTTGATCAATTGCTTGGAGGGATCTTCCATGATGACCGCATCCCAGCTTCTTTCGCAGACGGAAGCGCTGCTGATGATGAATGACCACACCACGCTGGAGAAGGCTACCGCCACCCAGCTGCACAACGCGATTTCCACCGCGGCGATGATCGCACTCTCCCCCGCCTGGACGGCCTGCGAGGAGAAGCGCAGCGGCCAGCGTCAGGCGTATTACCTGTCCAGTGAATACCTCATGGGCCGCATGGTGTACAACAACCTGTACTGCCTGGGCTATCTGGATG
>CAZIUA010000069.1:0-14266 GCA_964542315.1 uncultured Faecalibacterium sp.
CCTACAGCGAGGTCGTGGAGGGCATGATGTTCGACCGCGGCTATATCACCCCCTATATGGTCACCGACACCGACAAGATGGAGGCTGTGATCGACGATGCCTTCATCCTGATCACCGATAAGAAGATCTCCGTCATCTCCGACATCCTGCCTCTGCTGGAGCAGCTGGTCCAGGCTGGCCGCAAGCTGTTCATCATCGCTGAGGACATCGAAGGCGAGGCTCTGAGCACCCTGATCGTCAACCGTCTGCGCGGCACCCTGAACGTTGTCTGCGTCAAGGCTCCCGGCTTCGGCGACCGCCGCAAGGAGATGCTGCAGGATATCGCCATCCTGACCGGCGGCACCGTGATCTCCTCCGAGACCGGCATGGAGCTGAAGGAAGCCGACATGAGCATGCTCGGCCGCGCCCGTCAGGTCAAGGTCAACAAGGAGAACACCACCATCGTCGGCGGTGCTGGCGACAAGGAAGAGATCGCCAACCGCGTGAGCATCATCCGCAACCAGATCGCCGAGACCACCAGCGACTATGACCGCGAGAAGCTCCAGGAGCGTCTGGCCAAGCTGGCTGGCGGCGTGGCCGTCATCCAGGTCGGTGCTGCGACTGAGATCGAGATGAAGGAACGCAAGCTCCGCATCGAGGATGCACTGGCTGCGACCCGTGCTGCGACCGAAGAAGGCATCGTCCCCGGCGGCGGCATCGCCCTGCTGAGCGTTGCTTCCAAGGTGAAGGCGCTGCTGCCTGAGTACACCGGCGACGCCAAGACCGGCGTGCAGATCATCCTGCGCGCGCTGGAGGAGCCCATCCGTCAGATCGCGTCCAACGCGGGCGTGGAAGGCTCCGTCATCGTGGAGAACATCAAGGCCAATGCCGGCAAGGGCGCTGGCTACGGTTATGACGCGCTGAACGATGAGTACTGCGACATGATCGAGCGCGGCATCATCGACCCCACCAAGGTGACCCGTTCCGCCCTGCAGAATGCGGCCTCCGTGGCTTCCATGGTGCTGACCACCGAGTCCCTGGTGGCAGACATCCCCGCGCCCGAACCCGCTGCTCCCGCTGGCGGCGCCGGCATGGGCGGCATGTATTGATCGCCTGAAGTGATATGAATCGCATCCCCCGTCCTCAAACGCATCGCGCAAGGGAACGGGGGATTTTTGCTGTGCAATGCGGCATAAAAAAACGCCCCCTGCATAGCAGAGGACGCATGGTGGTCATTTCGCCCAGACGACCATGGTGCTGTTGGACGGATATACCTGCGCGGTCTGGTTCGGATTGGACTGCAGGGCATTGTTGCGGGCGAATGCATAGGCTTCGAACAGGGTGATTTCGCCATTGCCGTCCACATCGGCGGAAAGTCCGCGCTGGACATTCGTGGCCATGTTCCATCCGCTGCCGTAGCACAGGTTGTAGGTGAAAATGCCGAAGTACTTTTCCATCACGCCGTCGCCATTGGCGTCATAGCCCATGGATTTGCTCTCCTCGGTGGAATGCGCCGCCGTGATGACGTAGTAGCTGCTGGTAGCCAGATCGTTCGCGCCACGCGACGAGGGCGTGAATGCGCTGATGACATTGCTGTTGAACTCGTTCAGCTCGGCCTTGGTGACGGGCACAGGATCGCCGCCATCCTTGCCGATCAGCTGACCGGAATAGCAGGCATCGACAATGACGATCTTCTTGCCCGGGATCTCGTCCAGCACGCTGCGGAGCCGCGCGATGGTCAGATAGCTGCCGTCCACACCAAGGAGGGAGCCGTGATAGCTGGTGTTGAGGGCATTGGTGCCGTGTCCGGCGAAGTAGAGCAGGCTGACATCGCTGTCGCCGGCATTGGCAAAGGTGCTGCGGATGGCGCTGATGATGCCGTCCGCACTCAGCTCGCTCTTGGTGGAGATGCGGTAGGGGGTCGCGGTCATCCGGGAGAGCATGGCGCGCATGCCGCTGACATCCGTGCTGGCGCCCTTGAGCTCGTTGGAAGTGCCGCTGTAGCTGTTGCCGATCAGCAACGCGCGATACACGATGCTCGCGCCATTCACCGGCAGCACTGCGGAAGGCGCAGCGGCCTTGTCGCCCACTTCATCCGTCGCGGTGAGCACTACGGTGCAGTCGCCTGCGGTGGGGATAGTGTAGGTGACGGAGGGCGTCTCGGTGATGAGACGCTCGGTGTGCGTGCCGATGGTGATGTCCCACACGAAGGCGACCTCGCCGTATGCGCCCTCCACCTGGGCGGTCCAGGTGACTTCATCGCCGACCTCGGCACTGGTGGCGGAGGTCACAGGGGAGGACACGGTCATCGTGGCGTAGGGGGTCGCGGTCATGCCGTCGGGCGCGGTCAGATAGGAGGGGATGCGGAATTCGCGCACGGCCTTGCAGCCGTTGAGCACGAACACATCCAGCGCGCGGATGGGCTGCCCATTGATGAACTTGGGCAGCGTCACCGTGCCGGAAAGGGTCGCATCCACCGCGCACAGGGGGACGGCATTGCCTTCCGTCACGCTGTAATAAAGGCCACCCTGAGCCGCCAGGGTCTCATTGGCATAGAAGTTCGACAGGCCGGACGCATTGCCGAGCGCAGGGCCGAAGACGAACGCCGCCGCGGCAGGCTGTGCGCTGAGTACGGTGGAGCCGCTCATCATCTGCAGATAGGCCGCATCCGTTCCGGCGAGCACGGAGGGATCCACGCTGACGCAGCCAGCCGGGACCACCAGCGCATGCAGGGATGTGTTGGCGAAGGCGCGCGCGCCCACCGTCTTCACGGCGTCAGGCAGCACCACGCGTCCGGAAAGCCCGGCGGCATCCTCAAACGCGGAGGCCTCGATCTCCGTCAGGTCATCCGGCAGGGAGACCGCCGCCGATGCGCATGCGGAGAGCATCAGCAGCACGGCCAGGATCATCAACAATAATTTCTTCATCATGGGGGGACTCCTTTTTGACAGGAAGTGGAGGACTGATCCATGTTTCATTATAGAGCCTCGGCGCATTCCGGTCAAGCCTGCGCCAAAGAAGTTACAATTGTGACAGATGTCCTCACTGCTCCTTTGGATTCGGCTCCGTGCCGACGCACCAGCCGCGCAGCTTGTTCACCGTCCGCTCGACGGCATCGCGGCTGTTCTTCCACGGCTCGTCGTAGTTGCGGTAGTCGAATTTCCGGCAGAACCAGCTCACATCCTCCTGGATGCGGTCGAAGGCCTCGGTCTCAAGGGTGCAGATGGTGGAGGTGAAATCCCCCAGCGTGCGTCCGGGCAGTTCGCGTGCGGCCAGGCGCAGCAGTTGCGCCGCATGGGGGAGGCAGACGCCCTTGCAGCTCTCGAATTTCTTGCGGAATTCGGTATCGTTCTGGTACAGGTGGAAGAACGTGTGCAGATAACGCCCCATATTGTCCTCAATGGAATCACAGACGATGCAGCTTGCGTTCAGCTGTTCGAGGCTCTTTGCGGCGTCCTCCATCAGCTGTGCGGGATTGGGCGCCTTGCCGGTCAGCTTGTCCATCAGGGAAGCTCCGGATGCGCTCTTTGCGGCGGATTTGATGCCCTTGCAGGCCTTCGTCAGCCGTTCGCGCGTTTCAGCCACATGGCTCTCCAGCATCAGCGCATGCCCAAGCCGGTTGTCCAGCGCATAGAGCATTTGCTGATGGTTGCAGCAAAAGCCCTTCTTGTTCACCTGGATGCGCGTGTCGGGCTCCATCACGGATGCACCCAGATAATGCTCCACCTCGCTCAGCTCCGTCCGGCGCTTCAGCGCGCAGAGGAAGCATTCGCCGTCCAGCTTCAGGGCATCCCATACGGGGATCGTATCGATATGATATTTCATTTGAAAAGGCACTTCCCTTCATATGTTTCAACGGTTCATCCTGCTGATCCGTCCGTGCGGATCCAGTCACCCTTACAGTATAGCATAAAAGGGTCGCTCCTGTCATCCACAAAAATGGCGGAAAAATCCGCATAGGGCTTGCCATCGGCGCGGAAATGGGGTATAATCGAACCATCCTACTGAATGAATGTGAGGTGAGAACATGGACGGTGGCAGCTGTAGATGCAAACATACGGGCTCAGTGCTCCTGCGCCCGCAGGAGGTGCGCAGCTGCATGTCCGCCATGTGCTGACCGCTCTTCCTGCTTTTTTGCGTGCAGGATCACCATTGTTTGCTTCGCTTCAGCTCCGCACAGACCCCATGGCTGGTGCGCGGAGGATGATCGCAGTACGCAGTGGTATTTTTTGTACCCATTTTTCGGTCGCTTTTCGCGTGCCTGCCTTTGCAAACCATGTGTGAAGGAGGTACGGATCAATGAACAAGAACAAGAACATGAACATGATGCCCATGACGACCCTGCCGGACTTCTGCGGGGAGATCGCAGCGCTGGTGCGCGGCGGCTTCACACCGGCGGCGCTTCGGGAGAAGATCGGCGCGTATCATGAGCAGGACGTGGCGCTGGCGCTGTCACTGCTGACGGCGGAGGAGCAGCAGCGGCTCTTCCAGGTGCTGGGCGTGAAGGAGCTCGCCGCGGTGCTGGAGCATGCGGAGGACAAGCAGGGCTGCTTTGCGCTGCTGAGCATGCGCAAGAAGACGGAGACCCTGGCCGAAATGGAGGCCTCCGCCGCGGCGGAAGTCCTGCAGGCGCTTCCGAGGGAGGAACGTGCGAATTTGCTGACGCTCCTTCCGCAGCAGTGCCGGCGGGAAATCGGGCTGATCTCATCCTTCGACGCGGAGGAGATCGGCAGCCGGATGTCCACGAATTTCATCGTGATCCCCCAGGGTGTCACAGTGAAGGAAGCCATGTCCGCGCTGATCGAACAGGCTGCAGACAACGACAACATCTCCACCCTGTATCTGACGACGGCGGAGGGCGAATTCTGCGGCGCGATCGGCCTGAAGGACCTGATCATCGCGCGGGAAGGCACGCTGCTGTCGGCCATCACGAAGGTGTCCTATCCGTATCTGTATGCCCGGACGCCCATCGAGGTCTGTCTGCAGCGCCTGGCGGATTATGCGGAGACCTCCATCCCCGTGCTGGATGAGGACAACCGGCTGGTGGGCGTGGTGACCGCGCAGGACGTGGCGGAATTGCTGGATGAGAGCATGGGCGAGGATTACGCGCGCCTGGGCGGCCTGTCCGCCGAGGAGGACATCGCCGAGCCGCTCGTCCGAAGCGTCCGCAAGCGTCTGCCCTGGCTGAGCATCCTCCTGCTGATGGGGCTTGGCGTATCCGCCGTGGTCGGCCTGTTCGAATCCATCGTCGCGCAGCTGCCCATCATCATGTGCTTTCAGTCGCTCATCCTGGATATGGCGGGCAATGTGGGCACGCAGTCGCTGGCGGTGGCCATCCGCGTGCTGATGGATGATCAGCTCGGCCGGCGCAGCAAGGCGGCCCTGGTCTGGAAGGAAACGCGCATCGGCCTGCTCAATGGTATCATCCTGGGCGCTGCGTCCTTTGCGGCGATCGGGGTGTATCTGTGCGTGCTGGGCAACGCGCCGGGCTTTGCCTTCGCCGTGTCGGGGTGCCTCGGCGCGGCGATGGTGCTGGCGATGGTCGCCTCCGCCCTGTTCGGCACGCTGATCCCGCTTTTCTTCCACCGTGTGGGCATCGATCCTGCGGTGGCCTCCGGACCGCTGATCACCACGGTGAACGATCTGGTGGCGGTGGTGGCGTATTACGGCCTGTCCTGGCTGATCCTGCTCAATGCATTCCACCTGGGCTGAAAAACAGGCAATGTAAAACCCCTCCGCGGCGTCCATGCTTCGGAGGGGTCGATTTTTGCTCATGCGCATCCGTCAGCGCAGGCCGTTGCGGCGGCTGTCGGTCAGCACATTCTTGTAGGCATTCAGGTTGTCCAGCGCGCGTCCGCAGCCGAGCACGACGCTCGTTTGCGGATCATCCGCCACGCCGCAGGGGATGTGCAGCTCATTGTAGATGGCCTCGGGCAGTCCGGAGAGGGACGCCGCGCCGCCAGTGAGGACGATGCCGTCCTCGAAAATATCGCTGGCCAGCTGGGGCGGCGTGCGCTCGATGACGCCCTGGATGGACTCGATCAGGTCGGCCACGGCGTCCTTGCAGGCCTCGTAGATCTCGGAGGACGCGATGGACATGGTCTTGGGCAGGCCGGAAAGCAGGTCGCGGCCGGTCACGTCCTCCGTCAGGGAGGAAATGGGCGGGACCGCGCTGCCCAGGGTGATCTTGACCTCTTCCGCCGTGCGTTCGCCGATGAGCAGGTTGTGCTTCTTGCGCAGGTAGCGGATGATAGCATCGTCGAAGTAGTCGCCGCCGTAGCAGACGCTCGCCGCCTCGATGACCTGACCGGAGGCCAGCACGGCGATGTCCGTCACGCCCGCGCCCATATCGACCACCATGCAGCCATAGGGCTTCTGGAAGTCCATGCCAACGCCCATCGCGGCGGCAATGGGGCGGTCCAGCAGCTGGGTGCGCTTGGCACCAGCGTCGAACAGGATGCTGATCAGGCTGCTCTTCTCCGCCTCATTCACACCGGAAGGCGCGGAGAGCACCACGCGCGGGCGCCCGAAGATGCGCTTGCCGATGACCATGCTCATGAAATGCCGCAGCATGGTGTTGGTCAGCTCAAAGTCGGACACAACGCCCTGCCGCAGGGGACGCAGCGCCAGCACATTGCCCGGCGTGCGGCCGATCATGCGGTAGGCATCCGTGCCCACCGCCAGCACCTTCTTGCTTACGCGCTCGATGGCCACCACAGCAGGCTGCCGCAGCACGATGCCCTTGTTCTTCTGATAGATCAGCACATTGGATGTGCCCAGGTCAATACCCAAATCGCTTATCTGCGCCATTTTCAAACCTCTTTATGTCAAAATCAGGGATTTCATACTTCCTCAATTTGATATTATAGCACACAATGCGCAAAACGTAAAGGGCGAAAGACGCACATCCGGCGGATGCGTGGTCAAAAATGCCGTTCCTGGCGCATAGAATGCCCTGAAAGGGGTGGTGGAACATGACGTGGGCAGGATTCCCGCGGGAGGTGATCTTGGATGTGCCGCGCATGACGCTGACCGGGCATGAGCAGCTTCTGATCGAGCAGCACAAGGGACTGATCGACTACGCGCCGGAGCATATCGTTCTGCGGACAAGGTGCGGCCTGCTGGACATCGCAGGCGCAGGTCTGCGTTTCGCCCGTTATAGTGCGGCGGAAGCCCTCATTACGGGGCGGATCGACAGCGTGTCCTTCCGGCAGAAGGAGGCACGCACATGAGGCGCTGCATCAGATCATGGGCGGTCTGCATCACGGCGGAAGGGCTGAACACGGCGCGGTTCGTCCGCCAGGCAGGGGAGAAGGGGATCGCCCTGTCCCGGATGCGCCGCATTTCGCCGAAAATGATCCGTGCGCTGGTGCGTGAGGATCAGCTGCCGATGCTGCGTGAGCTTGCGCTGCAGGGCGGCTGGACGTTGAAGAGGGGACAGCGGTATGGCCTGGGACGCATGCTGGAACGCATCCGTGCGCGGTGGCTACTTTGCTTCGCGCTCCTGGCGGCGCTGCTTGCGTTGCGGATGGTCTCTGCCATGGTGTGGCGGATCAACATCCTCAATGCCGGTGCGTATGAGGCGGACATCCGTCAGGCGCTGACCGAAATGGGCATCGAAACGCCCTTGCTGCGCCGCGCGGTGGATCTGGGCGCATTGCGGGATGCGCTGGAGTGGCGGTATCCGCGCATCGCATGGTTTGAGTGTGGCTGGCGCGGTGCGGTGCTGGAAATCCGTCCGGCGGAAGGCGTCCTGCCACGCCGTGATGCAGAGGCGTCCGGCCCCTGTGATGTGGTCGCCGCGCGGGATGGCGTTGTGCATACCGTGGTGGCTGCAGCCGGTACGCCGGTCGTGGCGCCGGGGGACATCGTCCGCAAGGGCGATGTGCTCATCCGCGGCGAGGAGCGTACTGCCAATGGGGAAGTCCGCCCCGTGGCCGCCCGCGGGAGCGTCATCGCGCGCGTGTGGGTCGGCGCATCTGTGCGCATGTCCGCTTGGGAGACGGCCACCCACTATACCGGTCAGGAGCAGACCGTCTGGACGCTTGCGACGCCCTGGTTCGACCTGTGGCGCACGGCGGAACCCATGTTCGAACATTATGATACGCACATCGTGCAGACGTCGGCCTGCAGCGCATTCGTGCCGCTCGTTTTTCGCCAGGAGACCTATCTGGCGGCGGAATCCGCCCCCCAACGCCGTGATCAGGCGGACTTGGAGCGCGATGCAAGCGCCGCAGCAGTGCGCAAACTGCACGAAAAAGTCGGCGCGGAGGAATCTTTGATTGACATTTGGGGAAATTGTAGTATGATAGACGATGAGAATGTGTTGTCTGTCGCCATTGGCGAAATGCATGTGGAGATCGGCACACGCAAGCCCGTATCCGGCATGGCGGCCTCCGGGGACGGTGCGGAGTGATCAGGCCGCGATAGCGCCGAAGGCATTCGGCATGAAAGGAAGGATTGTCCTTTGGCGATCAGCCGCAAATTGCTTTTGTCTGTGGACTCCATGGACGCATATATGACGCTCTTTGGCTTCAACGACCAGAATGTGGCGCTCATCGAGCAGGAATGCTCGGTGACCATCGCCCTTCGCGGCGCTGAATTGCACATTTCCGGCGAGGAGGCGGATGTCATCCTGGCGGAGAGCGTGATCTCCAAGCTGATGGATATGATCCGCCGGGGGGATCTGGTGGATCGCAGCCGCATCCGCTACGCCATCGCGCTGGCACGGGAAGGCAAGGTCGATATGATCGACGAGATCCTGCGCTCCGTGGTGGCGATGACCCATCGTGGCAAACAGATCCGCTGCAAGACGCTGGGTCAGCAGGAGTATGTGCAGGCCATCCGCGATCATGACCTGACCTTCGCCGTCGGCCCGGCTGGTACGGGCAAGACCTACCTGGCGATGGCGCTGGCGGTGGTCGCGCTGAAGAACAAGGAGATCGAGCGCATCGTGCTGACCCGTCCTGCGGTGGAGGCCGGCGAAAAGCTGGGCTTCCTCCCGGGTGACATGACGCAGAAGGTCGATCCCTACCTGCGCCCGCTCTACGACGCGCTGTACGACTTCATGGGCGTGGACAGCTATCAGAAACTGGTGGAGCGCGGCGTGGTCGAGGTGGCGCCGCTGGCGTACATGCGCGGACGCACTCTGTCGGACTCCTTCATCATCCTGGATGAGGCACAGAACACCACCTCCGAGCAGATGAAGATGTTCCTGACGCGCATCGGCTTCCGGTCGAAGGTCGTCGTCACTGGTGACGTGACGCAGACCGACCTGCCCATCGGCAAGCGCAGCGGCCTGGCGGAGGCGCTGGAGATTCTCAAGGATGTGCCGGAGATCGGCATCGTCCGCCTGACGAGCAAGGACGTCGTGCGCCACGAGCTCGTGTCACGCATCGTCGATGCGTATGACGCCTACTTCGCCGCGAAAAAACAGGCGCCCCAGACTTGAACCATCCGGATAGAACGGTATATATAGGAGATGAATGTACATGAAGGAGAAAGCAGGGAAGGGCAGGCGCAATTTGTCCGTGCGGCGGATGCTGGCCTGGCTCCATGGTGCGGAGGCAAAATGCACCGCGGTGATCCTCTGCGGCGCTGCGGTGATCTTCCTGCTGTTTTCGCTGACCTGCATGTCCGACCGCTATAGCCTTCAGGTGGGGGAGATCGCCCATCAGACCATCACGGCCACCAAGGATGTGGAGGACACCGTCACCACTGAGCAGAACCGCAAGATGGCGGCCGCGGCGGTGGAGGCGTCCTACCACCTGCAGGAGGGCGCAACGGAAGAGGTGCTCATGGATCTGGATGAGATCCTGGCACAGTTGGCCGTTGTGCAGCAGTACGGGCAGAAGCTGCGCGACGCGGCGGAGAATCCGCTGATGTATAATATGCGCAATTTCAGCACGGAGGAGATCACCTACGCCCGGTCGCTGGTGACGGGAATCAACCTGACCCAGCATCAGACGGTCGTGCTGCTCAGTACGCAGACTGAAGCTTTCAACACCATGGTGGCAGAGCTGCGCAGCGCGGTGGAGAACGCGCTGAACACCACCATCCGCGAGGGGCAGGTCAAAACCTCCATCAACAGCATCGTGTCCATCTGCCAATACCGCGTGGACAGCGATCTGACCAGCTCCATCGTGCCGGGCGTGCTCAATGCCGTCGTCAAGCCGAACATGGTCATCGATGAGGAAGCGACGGAGGCAGCCCGTCAGGCCGCGCGCGACAGCGTGGAGCCCGTGGTCTACAAGCAGGGGCAGAACATCGTCCGCGAGGGGGAACGTGTCAATGCGTATCAGATCGCGATGCTGTCCTCCCTGGGCCTGCTGGATAATACGAGCATCGACCTGAACATCTACGGCGGTGCGGCGCTGGTCGTGCTGACGTCCATCCTCATGCTGGTGATGATGCTTTGCATGCTCAATCCCGCTGTCCTGCGGGATGTCCGCCAGGTGTTGGTGATCATGCTGGTCATGGTGATCAGCGTGGCGCTGGGCGTGATCTGCGTCAAGCTCCTCAATGTCTACCTGACGCCCGTGACCCTTGGTGCCATGCTGCTGACGGGTCTGCTGGGCGCGCGTGTCGGCCTGACTGCAGGTGTGTCCCTGTCGATGCTCCTGGCTGGCCTGACCGCCGCGAGCAACAACGCCTATTCGGTGGAGATGGTCCACATTCTCCTCATGGGCGTGGTGGGCAGCGTGACGGCTGTCCGCTTCCTGGCCGGGAAGCCGCAGCGTGTGCGCACGGTGGTCTGCGGCGCCCTGGTGGCGGCGATCAATCTGATCATCCTGCTCTCCATGGGCCTGATGACCGCCTCCGACCTGCACAGCACCTTCTCCATGGCCATCTGGGCGATGGCGGGCGGCCTGCTCAGCGGTCTGATCGCGGTGGGCTTCCAGCCGGTGTTCGAGGCCGTGTTCAACCTGGCCACGCCGTCAAAGCTCCTGGAGCTGGCCAACCCGAATCAGCCCCTGCTGCGCCGGCTGCTGATCGAAGCGCCCGGCACCTACCACCATTCCATCATCGTGGCGAATCTGGCGGAAGCCGCGGCGGAACGCATCGGCGCCAATCCGCTGCTGGCCCGCACGGGCGCGTATTTCCATGACATCGGCAAGCTCAAGCGCCCCATCTACTTCAAGGAGAATCAGCGCGGCGAAAATCCCCATGACCATACCGATGCGTATGTGTCCGCGTCCATCCTGACGGCGCATACCACCGATGGCCTCGCGCTGGCGCAGAAATACCACCTGCCGCCGGAGATCCAGCAGATCATCGTGGAGCACCATGGCGACACGCCGGTGATGTACTTCTATCACAAGGCGCTCCAGCAGGCGGACGGCAAGCCCGTGGACATCAAGGATTTCCGGTATAGCGGCAACTGCCCCACCACGAAGGAGAGCGCCATCGTCATGCTGGCGGACACCATCGAGGCGGCCGTACGCTCCATGTCTGATCCCACGCCCCAGGCCATCCAGCGCTTTATCGAGCGCCTCGTCCGCGGTAAGATCGAGGATGGCCAGCTGAGTCATTCGCCCCTGTCCCTGCTGGATATCGATGGCATCTGCGAGGCGTTCTCGACCGTGCTCAGCGGCGTCTTCCATGAGCGGATCGAGTATCCGACCGTGCAGCTGGGCGCCAATGCACCGGCAACCAAGCCCGTCCCGCAGACGACCGGCGCAGTGCCCGCGGCCAAGCCCGTCCCGCAGACCAGCGGCGCGGTACCCGTGGTGAAGCCCGTTCCGCAGACGACCGGCGCAGTGCCTGTGGTGAAACCTGTTCCGCAGACGACCGGCGCGGTGCCGGTGGTGAAGCCTTCCGCCCAGCCTGCGGAGCCGCTGACGGTCCAGCCTTCCGATGAGGCAGCGGACGCCATCCCCGAACCCTACGCGGCGCCCATGCCCGATGACGATTCGCTTGTACAGAAGGAGGACACGAAAGCATGAAGCTGCTCTGGCAGATCGATACGACGGTGGATCCCTCCTGGCTGAGCCTGATGCAGACCGCGGCGGATTGCGCCCTGCTGACCGAGGGCGTGACGCGTCCGTGCGCGGTGAGCATCCGCCTGTGTGATGATGATGCCATCCATGAGGTGAACCGCGAATACCGTGGCGTGGATCGCGCGACGGACGTGCTGTCCTTCCCGACGGTGAATTACCCTGCCGGTGTGACGGCCGGTCATGCGGATGCGTGCCTGCGGCGCGAGCTTGATGACGAGCTGAACGCCTGCATGCTCGGCGACCTGATCCTCTCCGTGCCGCATGTGCTCGCCCAGGCGGCGGAATACGGGCATTCCCCCGAACGGGAATGCGCCTATCTGCTGGTGCATGGCCTGTGCCACCTGATGGGCTATGACCACATCGAAGAGGAGGACAAAAAGCAGATGCGCGCGATGGAGGAGAAGATCCTCTCCGCCATCGGCCAGACGCGTGAAGGCTCCGGCGGCGTGTCTGATGAGACCCTGCTCGACCTGGCCCGTCAGGCCATGACGCGCTCCTATTCCCCCTATTCGAATTACCCCGTCGGCGCGGCGCTGCTCTGCGCGGATGGACGCATCTTCCAGGGCTGCAACGTGGAGAATGCGTCCTTCGGCCTGACCAACTGCGCCGAGCGTACGGCGGTGTTCAAAGCGGTCAGCGAGGGTGCGGCGGAATTCACCGCCATTGCCATCGCCGCACGAAACAGCGCCCCCTGGCCCTGCGGCGCCTGTCGGCAGGTGCTCAATGAGTTTGCACCCGGCATCCGCGTGCTGATCACCTGGGATGGCGGCCAGGGCGAGGCAAACCTGTCCGAGCTGCTGCCCCATGGCTTCGGCCCGAAGGAGCTAGGATAAGCACGACACTGTTACACTGTTTCCTCACAATGTCCTTACGAGAAAAGGAGATCAACTGATACCATGACTGAGATGAAGAAGTTCCGTTCCGGCTTTGTGACCATCGTTGGCCGTCCCAATGTGGGCAAGTCCACGCTGATGAATGCCCTCGTGGGCGAGAAGGTCGCCATCGTGTCCAACCGTCCCCAGACCACCCGCAACCGCATCATGGGCGTCATGACCCGTGATGACTGGCAGATGGTGTTCCTGGATACCCCCGGTATCCATACCCCGCGCACGAAGCTGGGCAACTACATGATGCAGTCCGTCCGCGAAGCGATGGACGGCATGGACGGCATGTTCGTGCTGGTGGATGCCACCCAGGTGGGCGAGCATGACCGCGCCATCGTGCAGGAAATGTCCGGCAAGAAGGTGCCGAAGGTGCTCCTGCTGAACAAGATCGACCTGCTCCAGCCTGAAAAGCTGCTGGCGCTCATCGCGTCCTTTGCCGACAGCGGCTACGACGCCATCATCCCCATCAGCGCCCGTACCGGCGATGGTCTGGAGGAGCTGATCCGCGTCATGTCCGGCATGCTGCCCTTCGGCCCCAAGTATTTCCCTGATGATATGATGACCGATCAGCCCGAACGCCAGATCGTGGCGGAAATGATCCGCGAGAAGGCGCTGCTCCACCTGCGCGACGAGGTGCCCCACGGCATCGGTGTGGAAATCATGGGCATGAACAAGGAATCCGACGACTTCATGGAGATCCACGCCACCATCTACTGCGAGCGTGATGCGCACAAGGGCATCATCATCGGCAAGCGTGGCGCGATGCTCCAGCAGATCGGCACGGAGGCCCGTCAGGACATCGAGAAGCTCCTGGGTCTGCATGTCAACCTCAAGCTGTGGGTGAAGGTGCGTCCGGATTGGCGCAACCGCATGGACGACCTTCGCACGCTGGGCTACGAAAGCAAATAATGCACAAAGGAGATGCAGGGACGCCGCTGCTTCTCCTTTTTTGTGCGCCAAATGCAGGAGAAGACAGGGAGAGATTGACACGCATGCAAAAAAGGAGTATACTCAGAATGTATTAACTTGTATTGATGCGGCCTTGCGCCGTGAAAGAGCATGCAATAAAAGGAGAATATGATGGGAAAATATTTTGGCACGGATGGCTTCCGCGGTGAAGCCAATATCACGCTGACGGCGGATCATGCCTACCGCGTGGGACGCTTCCTGGGCTGGTATTTCGGCGAAAAGAAGCGCCGCGCAGGCAATGCGCAGGAAGCGCGCATCGTCATCGGCAAGGACACGCGCCGTTCCAGCTATATGTTTGAGTATGCCCTCGTTGCGGGTCTGGTGGCATCCGGTGCGGATGCGTATATGCTCCACGTCACGACGACGCCTTCCGTGGCGTATGTGGCGCGCGTGGATGAATTCGACTGCGGCATCATGATCTCCGCCAGCCACAAC
>CAZIUA010000070.1:0-14067 GCA_964542315.1 uncultured Faecalibacterium sp.
GGGATGGCCTTCGGTGACGGATTCGGAAGTGAAGAGTTTGCGCATGATAGGGTACTCCTTTCGCGGTAGAAGAGGGGGAGGATGTCCCCTCACGGTAAAAAGAAAACCGACTGTCTTGCACACAAAACAGCCGGGTGGATCACAATGATCGTCCTTATCTGCCAGGGACTTCGCCGCTCTGAATCAAGAGGCGATGTGTGCGTCCTCTGTGGGATTTGGCACCAAGCAAACGCCGGTTGCCGTGGCTTCATCGGGCCCTTCCCTCTGCCACTCGTGATAAGGTATGCAGTTAGCGGATAGTATCCTATCACATTCGACGCTGTTCGTCAAGGGGGAATCAGCACTTTCTTTGCAAAAGGCGGAAAAAAACATCCTTCCCCCAGAAATAGGCGGATCAAGCCTGCTTTACGCTGAGGCTGCGGAAGGTGCGGCGGATGAAAACCACTGCGATGAGGAAGGTCAGCACGTCCGCCGCAGGGAAGGACCAGAGCAGGCCGTCCAGCCCCATGAAGATGGGCATGATGATGGGCAGCGACACGCCGAAGACGATCTCGCGCGTCAGGGACACCACCGTGGAGGCCACGGCCTGTCCCAGCGCCTGCAGGTAGATGAAGGTGCCTTTGTTGACCGTCGCCAGGATCATCATGCACAGGTAGATGCGGAGGCACTTCACTGCGAAATCGGCGTAGTAGACGCTTTCGTTCGCTGCGCCGAAGAGCCCTGCGATCTGCAGCGGGAAGCATTCAATGATCAGCAGTGCGATGCCGCCCACAGCCGCCTCCGAGATGAGCAGATAGCGGAAGAGCAGGCTGACGCGATCCTTCCGGCCGGCACCAAGGTTGAAGCCTGCGATGGGGATGCATCCGGCGGCCAGGCCGATGGAGATCGAAATGGCGATCTGGAAGAACTTCATCACGATGCCCAGCACCGCCAGGGGGATCTGCGCGTATTCCGCCTGGCCGAAGATGGGATCCATCGCGCCGTATTTCAAGCAGGTGTTCTGCACCGCCGCCATGGAGATCACCAGAGAGACCTGCGCCAGGAAGCTGGTCATGCCCAGGGAGAGGAATTTCAGCGTGACTTTCCGGTTCAGTCGGAAGCTGTCCTTCTGCAGGTGGATGGCCTTCATGCGGCAGAGATACCACACCGACATCGCCGCGGTGACGATCTGGCCCAGCACGGTGGCGATCGCCGCGCCCGTCATGCCCCAGCGGAAGACGAAAATGAAGACGGGATCCAGGATGATGTTCGTGACGGCACCGGCCAACGTCGCCGCCATGGCGAATTTCGGGCTGCCGTCGCTGCGGATGATGGGGTTCATCGCCTGGCCGAACATGTAGAACGGGATGCCGATGGCGATCCAGAAGAAATACTCCTTGGCCAGGGCGTAAGTTTCCTCATTGACCTTGCCGCCAAAGAGCGTCAGGAGCGGCTCGCTGAAGAGCAGGTACACCGCCGTCAGCACCAGACTGCTGGCGATGCACAGCGCGATGGCGTTGCCGACGCTGCGGTGGGCGTTCTGCTGATCGCCGCTGCCCAGGGAGAGGCTGACGAAGGCGCAGCAGCCGTCACCGAGCATCACCGCGATGCCCAGGGCCAGCACCGTCATGGGGAAAACGACGGTATTCGCCGCATTGCCATAGGAGCCAAGGTAGCTGGCGTTGGCGATGAAGATCTGGTCGACGATGTTATACAGCGCGCCGACGACAAGGGAGATGACGCAGGGGATGCCGTATTTGCGCATCAGCTTGCTGAGTTTGTCCGTGGCGAGGAAAGCGTTCGAGGCTTGTTCCATGGTGAGACAGGTTCCTTTCTTTCTACAATATAAAATAAGCGTGCAGCCGCTGGATTTACGCCATAGGCTACACGCTGGTTTACTGATTCAGTTGGGGTGCCTTTCAGTCGAGGTAGTTGCCAACAGGGCTGCTGTTGTACTGCTTGATGACCTTGACGATGATGGAGCCGTCGGGCTGGGCGGCCTCGTCAATGATCTTGTATTTGGTGCGGTTGCGCTCCAGCGTAGTCTTGTACTGCGCCAGTTCGGCCTGAACCAGGCGGACGGCTTCCTCCTGGGGGATGTCCTCTTTGAGCATGAAATGCAGCGTCTGGCAGATGCAAGCTGCCTTGATCCGTTTCATTCTGGTTTTCTCCGTTTCTAAAAATGAACGTGTGATCCATCAGCCGTAACTGGAATTACGCCGATGAGCTACACGTTACAGGTCGATTATACCAAACTCGCCGGGAAAAACGCAAAGGTACTTTTTCACAAAAATCTGCGGGCGATCATGCACAAAAAATGACCACCCATGATGGATGGTCAGCCGATCGATTGCGGTGTTGAGGCGGATGTCCGAATGGACAGCGGGGGCAATCGGAAAGCCCCCGCTGTCTACAGCTCCCTTATCGGGAAAAGCGCGATCAGTCGATGATGACGGAGACGGCGGTGATGAGCTCAGCGCCGATCTGGGCGGGGAGGGACATGGTCATTGCGCCGTTGGAATACACGGTCACGGTCAGGCCGTCGGTCAGGTTCGCCAGCAGCTCAGCGGTGGCGTTGACGATGATGGTCTCCACGTCGGTGGTCAGGGTGAACTGCTCCTGGGTGATCTCGCTGACCACGCCGGTGTGGGCATAGCAGCCGATCTTCAGCGCGTTGATCTGCGCGGGGATGGAGCGGGTCATCTGGCCGTCGTAGGTCACATGGATGAAGTCGCCGACTTCGATATCCTTGCCTTCGTAGATGGTTTCTTCAGAGGTGAGGATCTGCACGGGACGGCCCTGTGCGTTGGTGATGAAGATGCCTTCTTCGGTGATCTCGGTCACGGTGCCGGCCATGTCGAACAGCTCCTCGACGACGGGCAGGGGCAGCACTTCCACAGCGTTGACCAGGATGGATTCAGCAGCAGAGGTCTGGATGCCGTCGGTGACGACGATCACGGTCATGCCGGGCTCGGCCTGCACAAAGGACAGCGCGCCGTCCTTGAGGGCCACATGGTAGGGAAGCTCCTCGCCGTCCACGGTCAGGGTGAAGCCGCCCTCGACCATCTCGGTCACGGTGCCGACGATCTCCGTGCCGCGGATGTGATCAGCGGTGACCTGCGCGGGGATGGAGCGGGTCATGATACCATTGTGGAACACGGTGATGAACATGCCGTCCTGGATGCCGGCCAGCTGGTCAGCGGTGGCGTTGATCTGCCAGGACTGCTCGCCGTAGGTCAGCAGGAAGCCTTCCTCGGTCATGTCGCTCACCAGACCGATGAGGACGTAGTCGCCGATGTACTCAGCGGTGATCTGCGCGGGGATGGAACGGGTCATCATGCCGTTGTAGCCCACATGGACATAATCGCCGATGGCGGGCTCGTTGCCGTCCAGGAAGGTCTCAGCAGTCAGCAGCGCTTCGATCCGCTGACCTTCCTTGGTCAGGATGAGAACGGAACCATCCTGCACATCCATCACAAAGCCTTCAATCACGGTGGTCTCTTCGATAACTTCGGTATCCTCGGCAAAGACAGCCAGGGTGGTGGTGGCCAGCATCAGGGCCAGCAGCATCAGGAAAAACTTCTTCATGGGTGTTTGTACCTCCTTGGGTGAATCGTGGGCCTCTTGTGTGCCTCACACTCCATATGACGAACGAGTCTGTGTTTTTGTTCCCGGTGAAAAACAAGTTTTTTTGAAAAAAGGGGAACTTTTTTGTGCGCAGGGCGGATATAAGATGTAAGAAAAAATCTTAATCAGGGAGAAAAATACAGCGTCCGGGGGTGAAATCGCCCGGTGCGAGGCAGGGATTGGCCCGCAAAAGCGCCGCCAGGGAGGTATTCAGGCGCAGCGCGGTGCTCTCGAGGGTGTCCTCTGCCTGCAGGGTGTAGGTCGGCGAAACGGGGCATGCGGCGTTTTCCGTCGGGACGCACAGCACCTGTCCTTCGCGGAGTGCATCCAGATCGGCGGACGGGTTGGCGCTTTGCAGGGTGTAGCGGTTGAGGTTGGCGCGGATCTGCACATCGGCGATGGTCTCGCCCGGGGAAAGGGCATAGGGGCTGCCTTGCGGACAGGCGGATCCCTCCTGGGCAGGGACGTCCAGCGCATCGTCCGCATCGGGGATGGCGGTCTCCGGCGCCTCGGACGGCGCTTCCGGTTCAGTCGGGGCGGATGGTGCTTCTTCCTCCGGCGGAAGTTCCGGCGCGGGCGGATTCACCGGCTCGACCGGCGGCGCATCGTCCTCCTCCATGGGGATGCACAGCACATCGCCGACCGTCAGCCGTGCAGGATTGATGTCGCTGTTGGCCTCCAGCAGATCGCGCAGGGGGACGCCGAGCCGGTTGGCGATCAGGTAGAAGCTGTCGCCCCGGCGCACGGTATACTCGTATCCGCAGACCTTCTCCTGAGGCGTGCGGCTCGAACTGGATGCGTTCATCGCGGTTGCTCCTTTCCATGGTGGACTGTCGGTCAAGGATATGCGGCGCGATGCGGAATATGCCGCCGAAAAACCATCGGAATTCAAAGGAAATTTACAATTTTGATGTTTACATTGCATCTTTTTGTGATATACTGTATTCTGTGGCGCGGTTCACGCTTTATTTGTTGTGGAAAAAACCCGCGTCCATGTTCCGCCAGTGCGAAAGCCGGCATACTTTTTCCGGACGATACAGAAAGGACAGGAACACGGATGAACAATGGTCAGCCTCCCTATGGAGATCCTTCCGGCTGGGGCCAGCAGGGGCCTCAGGGGAATCCGGCGCAGTATCCTGTGCAGCCCGATCCCTACATGCAGCAGGGGAATTATGGTCAGCCCATGCAGGCGCCCCAGGGCTATCAGCAGCCCCAGACCTACCAGCAGCAGGCGCATCCCCAGCAGCAGCCCTATCAGCAGCAGAGCTGGCAGCCCTATCAGCAGGGGTATCAGCAGCAGGCCTACCAGCAACAGGGCTATCAGCAGCAAGCATATCAGCAGCAGGGCGGCTATGACTATGCGGCCCAGCCCGTGCAGGGGCAGGACTATCCCCAAGGCTACGGCAGCCAGCAAAATGCCTATCCCCAGTTCAATCAGATGGGGCAGCAGGTGCAGCAGGGCTATGGCACGGGCTACAGCGGATATTATAGCCAGCCCCAGCAGAAACGCTTCGAGATCCCCTTTGATGTGGCGGTGAAGGTGCTGCTCTTCGGCGTGGCGCCGCTGCTCTTCATCCTCGCGGTGGCGCTGGACGCCACGGTCCTGCGGTGGCTCTTCCTCGCAGGTGCCGTCGCCGGCATCATCCTGATGTGGATGCGCGATGTGGTCACGCCCACTATGCGCCTGACGATGAGCATGGTGCTGGGCGTGATGGCTGTGGTGGCACTGGTCGGCGCACTGAGCGGCACACCGGCGGATCAGCAGGATCAGGGCGGACGCATCCCTGGCCAGTCCAGCAGCGGCACGAGCATCCCCGTGATGGATCAGACCACCCCGACGATCCAGCCCACGGCCACCCCCGCGCCCGAGCAGACCTCCGATGGCGCGGTGGAGCAGCTCAAGTCCTTCTTCTACCTGTGGTCGGTCGGCAATCAGGATGCCATGCTCGCCCTGACCTCGCCCTCCTGGCGCGCCTCGGTGAACGATCCGCAGAAGGCGCTCTTCACCCTCCTGCTCAACCGCACGCCCCAGGATGACTACGAGATCAACATGGGCGGCACGGATAACGACAACATCCGCACCGCGACGGTCAAGGTCACCATCGACAAGAATGACGGCCGTGCATCCAAGGATCGCTACTCCTTCAAGATCATCATGCAGAAGGAGGACGATATCTGGTATGTCAATCCCGCCTCGCTGGAATCCAACGAGAAGGAGACCGCCACGGAGACCGTTGCCAATGCCAACACCACGCCTACGCAGCCGCCGCTGTATACCGGCACGCCGGATACCATCCTCTACTACAACCCCAATGGCGGCTCGAAGTACCATCTGGATCCCGACTGTCCCGATGTGGGCAGCAAGTACAAGCCCATGGCGCAGTTCCTGTATGTGGAGCTGAGCCAGTCCCCCTATTCCGAGCTGTCCCCCTGCCAGCGCTGCGGCGCCCCCATCCCGGATGATGAGTAAACCGCTGCCCCTTTCGGGCAAACTGCTCGTGGGGCTATCCGGCGGCGCGGACAGCGTGGCGCTCTTGTGTATGCTCCATGCTTTGGACGCGCAGATCAGCGCGGTGCATGTGAATCACGGCCTGCGCGGCGACGCGTCGGACGCGGATGAAGCCTTCGTCCGGCAGCTGTGCGCGGAAAAGGGCATCCCCCTGTATGCTTACAGGGCAGTTCCGCCGGAACATGCCGGGGAAGGCTGGGCGCGGGACGCCCGATACGCCTTCTTCCGGCAGGCGATGGCGGCGTCCGGCGCGGATGCACTGGTGCTGGCCCATCACCGGGACGATCAGGCGGAAACGCTGCTGCTGCATTTATTGCGCGGTGC
The DNA here is from genome assembly GCA_964542315.1 of uncultured Faecalibacterium sp. Taxonomy (GTDB): domain Bacteria; phylum Bacillota; class Clostridia; order Christensenellales; family Aristaeellaceae; genus UBA11524. The sequence continues at coordinate 6,440 of CAZIUA010000070.1, forward strand.
CGGGCTGAACGGCCTGACGGGCATGGCGGCGGACATCACCGTAGACGGCCTGCGCATCCTGCGGCCGCTGCTGGGGTACTCCCGGGCGGAGCTGCGCGCATACCTGACGCAGCTGCATCAGCCGTGGCGCGAGGATGCCACCAATGCCGAGGCGAAATACCTGCGCAATGCTGTCCGATTGTCGCTGCTGCCCCTGATGGAGCAGCTGGCGCCCGGCGCATCACGGCGCATCGCGGAGACCGCGTCCCTCCTTCAGGAGGACGAGACCACACTGGATGCCCTGACGGCGGAGTTTCTCCGCCAGCATGAAGGGCGGGCGATCCCGCTGGATGCGCTGAAAGCCCTGCCGATCGGCATGCAGCGGCGTGTCCTCCGGGCTTGGTGGGCGGCGAATGCGCATTCCGGCAAGGAGCGCAGTCTGTCCGCCGCACAGACGCAGACGCTGCAGGCGCTGCTGGATGCACCTGCTGGCAAGCGATGCAACCTACCCGGTGACTGGCACGGTCACCGCGGCTGGACGCACCTGCATCTGCTTCCGCCGGAGGAGGATGCAGGCATCCCCGAAACGGCGGCGCTGGAGAGTCCGCTGCTGACGGTGGAGGACTTCACCGGCGAAACAGGCGACGGGCTGACCTGTCAGGCGATCCCACGCGGATGGCTGGCGGAATGCACCGTCCGCAGCAGGCACAAGGGGGATCACATCCGCCCCTTCGGCATGGAAGGGCGGCAGTCTCTGCAGGATCATCTGACAAACCGGCATGTCGATGCACCCTTCCGGTGCAGGATCCCGCTATTGTGCCGGGGCAGCGAGGTGCTGCTGGCGGGCGGCGTGGGGGCCGGGAACATCCCCCGTACAGATGAAATGAACGATCCCGTGCTGGTCAGGTGGACACAGGTTTTCCCCTGGAAGTGCGGACAGAAATGAGGAGGCAAAATCCATGATTGGTCAGAATGCGAAGCTGTATGAAGATTTGAAGAGCATCCTTGTCACCCGTGAAGAGATCGCGGAGGCGGTGGATCGCCTGGGCGCAAAGATCACCGAGGACTATCAGGGCAAGGATCTGCTCATGGTGGCCATCCTCAAGGGCTCGGTGGTGTTCTTCGCCGACCTGATCCGCGCGGTGGATCTCCCTGCCAAGACCGAATTCATGGCCGTGTCGAGCTACGGCGCGTCCACCAAGACCTCCGGCGTGGTCAACCTGGTCAAGGACCTGACGGCGGACATCACTGGCATGCATGTGCTCATCGTGGAGGACATCGTGGACTCCGGCATGACGCTGAGCTACCTCAAGAAGTACCTGTCCACCCGCGGTGCGGCGTCCATCAAGATCGCCACGCTGCTGGATAAGCCGGAGCGCCGCCGTGTTGACCTCAAGGCGGATTACTTCTGCTTCACCATCCCGGATGAGTTCGTCGTCGGCTACGGCCTGGACTATGCGGAAAAGTATCGCAACCTGCCGGACATCGGCGTGCTCGATCCGCGCATCTACACCGCCCAGGAGGAATAATGTCCCTCAGGGCCAATGCGTGCAGGGCGCACGTCCTGAAAGCCGGTCCGCAGGCGGATGTCCAGTCCGTGGGGCGGAGGGCATATCATAATGGAAAACGAATGTTGGGTGCTGCCCGCATGAAAAAAGGAGGATCCCCGTTTTGAAACGTAACAGAAGCTGGCTGAGCTATGTTGTGGTGCTCCTGCCGCTGCTGCTGATCGCGCTGCTGTTCAACAGCGGCCTGACCGCACAGCAGGACACCAAGGTGACATACGCCAAGCTGTGGGAAATGATCGACGCGGGCGAGGTGAAAAGCGTCGCCATCCGCGATACCAAGCTGTGGGGTCTGAAAAACGACACCACGATCCCGGATTCCCGCTTCCCCGAAGCGGCTTATGACTTTGAATGCACCGTCACGGACATCGAGAGCTTCCGCCAGGAGGCGTATAAGCGTCAGGCGAAGGTGCTGGGCGTCAGCCCGGATTCCGTCGGCGACGGCGATCTGACCTTCGCCATCATCCCCCTGGCCCCCAAGGAGATCTCCATCTGGGTGACGATGATCCCCTATATCCTGCTGATCGGCTCGACCCTGCTGGTGGGCTTCATGATCATGCGCGCCCAGGGCGGCGGAAACGGCAAGGTGATGAACTTTGGCAAGTCCCGCGCCCGTGTCAGCGATCCGAGCAAGAACAAGATCACCTTCGCGGATGTGGCCGGTGCGGATGAGGAAAAGGAAGAGCTCCAGGAGATGGTGGACTTCCTGCGCAATCCGCGCACATACATCGACATGGGCGCGCGCATTCCCAAGGGCGTGCTGCTCGTGGGCCCTCCCGGCACGGGCAAGACTCTGCTGGCTAAGGCTGTTGCAGGCGAGGCGGGCGTGCCTTTCTTCTCCATTTCCGGTTCCGACTTTGTGGAGATGTTCGTGGGTGTCGGCGCCAGCCGCGTGCGCGACCTGTTTGACCAGGCCAAGCGCAGTGCTCCGGCCATCGTCTTTATCGACGAGATCGACGCGGTCGGCCGCCATCGCGGTGCAGGCCTGGGCGGCGGTCACGATGAGCGCGAGCAGACCCTGAACCAGCTGCTTGTGGAAATGGACGGCTTTGCGGTGAATGAGGGCGTCATCGTCATGGCGGCCACCAACCGCCGCGACATCCTCGACCCCGCGCTGCTGCGTCCCGGCCGCTTCGACCGCACCATCACCGTGAATTATCCCGACCTGGAAGGTCGTGTGGCCATCATGAAGGTCCACACCAAGGGCAAGCCCCTGGCGGCGGATGTCGACCTGACCGTCCTGGCCAAGCGCACGCCCTTCGCCACCGGCGCTGACCTGGAGAACATGATGAATGAGGCCGCCATCCTGGCGGCCCGCGCGCGCAAGAAGGAGATCGACCAGCAGCTGATGCTGGACGCCATCGCGCGCATCCAGATGGGCCCGGAAAAGCGCAGCCACAAGGTCACCGAGAACGACCGGCGCATGGTGGCCGTCCATGAGGGCGGACACGCCATCGTCAGCCATGTGCTCCCCGATGCGGATGATGTGCATCTTGTCACCATCGTGCCGCGCGGCCAGACCGGCGGCCATACCCTGTCCCTCCCCAGCACGGAGGATGAATTCACCATGCAGCGTCAGCTCCTGGCGGAGGTCGCCACCCTCATGGGCGGCCATGCTGCGGAAAAGCTGGTGCTGGGCGAATACAGCGTCGGCGCAACCAGCGACCTTAAGCGCGCCACCGAGCTGTGCCGCCGGATGGTGACCATGTTCGGCATGAGCGAGGAGATGGGCCCTGTCTACCTGGACAGCGACCAGGAAGTCTTCGTCGGCATGGAATTCGGCCAGAGCCGCGGCTACTCCGAGGAAACCGCCGCCCGCATCGACGCGGAGGTGAAGAAGCTCTGCCAGCAGTGCTACGACAAGGCTGCGCAGGTGCTGACGGAGAACCGCGACAAGCTCGACCTGCTGGCCGATGCGCTGCTCGAGCATGAGACCATCAGCCGCAAGGAGTTCCTGACCCTGATGGAGACCGGCAAGATGCCCGAGATCAGCGGCGAAGGCAAGCCCCGCAGCCTGCATGAGATCCTCGAGAATGCCGGGAAGACCGATGCGGAAGAGAATTCCGCTGGGACCGGGAACAATCCCACCGCAGAGGACGTCCAATAAATGAAACCTGACCTGCATATGCATACCACGGCCTCCGATGGCGCCCTGTCACCGGCGGCCCTGGTCGATTTTGCCGTTTCGCGCGGCGTGACCCTCATGGCCGTCACCGATCACGACACCTTCGCCGGGGCGGATAGCCTGCAAGCGCAGCAACTGCCCATCCCCGTGCTGACGGGTGTCGAGTTGACCATGGCGGACATGAAGGGCCTGCATCTGCTGGGCTATGGCATGACGCGCGCTGAAGAGCTCCGTGCGACGGTGGCTTCTTTGGCGGAAAAGCGCATTACCCGCGCCGCAAGGATCGTCCGGCGCCTCAATGATATGGGCTTCGAGCTGGATCATGACGCGATCTGCGCCAAATGCCAGGGGTCGGTGGGGCGTCCGCATATCGCCCGTGAGATGGTCGAAAAGGGGTACGTCCGCAACACGGAGGCCGCCTTCGACCGCTATCTCGGCGAGGGAAAGCCTGCCTATGTCCCCAATGAGAGCCTTAAAATGGCGGAGGCCATCCCCCTGCTGCGCCGAAACGGCTTCGTGCCTGTGCTCGCCCACCCGGCTGAGCTGGAGCAGAAGGAGAACGTGCTGCGGATGCTCATCGCGTCCTGGCAGGAGCACGGGCTGATGGGCGTGGAGGTGTACCATCCCTCCCAGCAGAAGCGCGGCTTTGCACCGCTGGACGCTGCCGTCCGCCGGATGGGCCTGCTGGTCACCGGCGGAAGCGACTACCACACGAATGACAACCGCCACGGACAGCCGGGATGTACCGCTGTCCACTGGCCCGATGCCGCTGCTGATGCGGAGGCATTGATCACTGCCGTGCGCAGCATGATCTGATCAAAACAAGGAAAGGAGGGGCATCGCCATGAGCAGCTATGACCCGAATGCCGGCCAGCGGCGCCGGCGCACGGATCGTCGTGCCGATCCCATGCAGCCTGAGCCGTCCATGAGCGCCCCTTCGCCCATGCCCGGCCGGCCGGCGGCGACCTATGTGAAACCGCAGCCTGCCCCGACCCAGCCCCAGGCGGCCTGGGAGCCGCAGCGGGCGGAACCGCACCCTCAGCCGGTGCAGCATAAAAATGCATATAAGATGAATCAGCCCATGAATCAGCAGACGAATCCCCAAATGGATCAGCAGCGCGGATGGCATGCTTCCTATCCGCAGGGGTATGGCTACTACGCCAATCAGCCCCAACCCAGTCAGGGCGTTCCGGCGCAGGCCGGTCAGACGTACGGCGGTTGGCAGGGGAGTGCCTATCCGCAGCAGCCCATGTACGCGCAGTCGATGAATCAGCAGCCCGGACGCGGCTGGAGCCAGCAGCCTGCGAATCAGCCGCAAAATGGCTGGCAGGGTGGCTACACGCCTGCCCCGTGGAACGGCAACGGCTACACCCCCATGTATGAAGAACCCCGCCATGGCGGCAATACGCCCTCGAATGGCAGCGGGGGCGGCAATGGCGGTCACGGCGGAAGAGGACGCGGCGGCGACAACGATTTCTTCCGCGCGAACCTGTTCAAGCTCATCGCGGCGGTCGCGGTGGTCGTGGCTGCAGTGGTCATCATGGTCGCGCTGTTCGTGCGCGAAAAGCAGATCCAGAACCTCCAGGCGGAGGTCATGGCCTACAACGACCGCTACTGTCAGGGCGTGTATGTCGATGGCATCCACCTGGGCGGCATGACGGCGCAGGAGGCGCTGGCTGCGGTGAAGCAATCCGCCCAGCAGAAATGCGACGAGTGGAAGGTGCAGCTGGTGACGTCCAGCGGCGAGTATGTGGGCGAACTGAACGCCTCCGTGCTGGGACTGACCGTGCATGTGGAGGACGCGCTGAACGCGGCCTGGCTGCAGGGTCATACGGGGGCGGACATTTATGCCCGCAAGGCGGAGATGGATGCCCTGCTGGAGACGCCCTACACGGCGTCCACCGCGCTGCCCAGCAGCGACGAAGCCGTCATCGATGCCCTGCTCAGCGACGTCGCTGCGCAGTATTACATCCCCGCGACGGATGCCTACGCGCTGTATGATCCGGCACTGACGAATCCCTTCAGCATCACGGCGGAGACCAATGGCCGCTGGCTGGATGTCGGATCGGTGAAGGCGCAGGTCTACGACATGATCTCCCGCATGGAGAGCGGCGTGGTGACCATCGAGCCGTCCGTGCTGTATCCGGAGGTCACAGCCGCGCAGCTGCGCAAGCAGACCACGCTCATCGCCAGCGCATACACGAAGATCTCCACCACCTCTGAGGAAGGCCGCAACAAGAACATCGAGCGTGCCTGCGACCTCATCAACGGCGTGGAGATCAAGCCGGGGCAGAATTTTTCCTTCAATGGCATTGTGGGCGAACGCTCCGCGAAGAATGGCTTCTACCAGGCCATCGAGTATGCCTACAGCAAGGAAACCGTGGGCTATGGCGGCGGCGTGTGCCAGGTCAGCTCGACCATCTACTGGGCGGCAGTCCGGGCCAATATGCAGATCGTCAAGCGCGAGCAGCATGCCCTGCGCGTCGGCTATACGGAGTTCGGCTTTGACGCGACGGTGAATTACACCGGCAAAAAGATCGACTTCGTGTTCAAGAATACGTCGGAAAGCTCCATCTATATCATCACCAAGGTCGTCAAGCGGCCGTCCATTGACAAGAGCCACTACCTGGTGCTGTGCGAGATCTACGGTCCTGCGCCTGAGACCGGCGTGACCTACGACATCGTGGCGGTCACCAAGGAGATCCCCATCCCCGAGGCGACCATCATCCCCGATAAGACCGGACAGCACGTCGTCTATACTGACGACAAGCCCTACACCGTCGCGGGCAAGGTCGGCTATGAGGTGGACAGCTACAAGGTGAAATACGTCAATGGCGAAGAGGTCGAGCGCACGTTCATGTATCATGATACGTACTCGCCCGTTCAGCCAGTGACGTATGTGGGCGTGAACGAGCGCCCGCTGCCCACGGTATCCCCGTGACCGGTACGCAAAAAGCGTCCGCAGAGATCATCTGCGGACGCCTTTTTGGTGTGTTTGTGGCGGGCTTATTCAGCCACTTCGATCATGGTGGGCTCGACCATCATGTCGCGGATGAACCGGTCGAAGAAGGTCAGCACATTGTCGTCATTGCCGGTGTCGAAGAAGACGCCGATGTACATGTCGCTGGTGTCGCACTGGAGCATGGCCTGCATGCCGGGCAGACCGGCGCAGGGGATGGCGTACTGGTGCTTCTCGCCGGTCTCCTCATTGGTGCGCTGGCCGCGGCTCAGGCTGATGCCGGCAGCCTCCAGGTCGGCGACCAGATCGGGCAGCACCTCGTCCAGCGCCATATAGCCGCCCTGTGCGGCGTAATTCTGGAATTGCTCACGCGGCAGGACGTACATATCACAGTCCCGCGCGGCGATGCGCGTGGTCAGGATCATCGCGCCGTAGCTTTCGTCCGGCATGATGTACATGGTGGTCATCTCTTCCATCTCGGGCAGGATGTCCGTGCGCACCTGTTCCATATAGGCGTTGATGTTGCTGTCCGACCCGTAGGCGTACACGCCCAGGACGATGCTCTTTTCATCCGGCACGCGGTAGGAGGTGACGGAGTAGATGATGTTCCAGCCGAAGATGGCCACAACAGCCAGCAGGGCGTATTTCCAAAGGTAATAGGTGAAATGGTTCTGGACTTTGGCCTTGGTGATGGGGGTCTTCATGGGTTCCCTTCTTTCGCAGATTGTTGCAGGGTCTATCTTAGCGCGGATGTGTGAAGTCGGGATGAAGAAAAATCCCGAATCAATAGCGTATCATGGAAAATCCGATCCGTCAAGCGGAGAAAACGCAGTATCGAAAAGGATGAAATCAGCGAAAATCCACAAAAAACATGTTTTTTGCGTGCATTCCGGCGCTTTGTGTGCTATACTGATCAGGTGTGATTTGTCAAAAACTCATAATTGTCATTGAATTGACAAAGTGCGCAGGATGGATTATAATATAGAATGACATATGATGG